>NZ_CAWPHW010000002.1:0-159942 GCF_963888145.1 Cronobacter sp. EKM101R
AGCGCCGATGGTAGTGTGGGGTCTCCCCATGCGAGAGTAGGGAACTGCCAGACATCAATTAAAGAACCCCTCAGCACTGCTGAGGGGTTTTTGCTTTTATACGATCCACGATTGATGATTTAGTACCTGCCAACGAGTTTTACTTTACCCCTCAATATTCTTCCTGAACCAGAATATCCTCTCCTGTCCTCAATGCAATTCGTCACCTGTGGCGAAACCGTGTGGTTCATGTCTTATCCAGAGTACAAAGCATATAACAATAAGCGCCCCACCGAACCGGCGGGGCGAAAGGACGATCAGTGAATAACCTGAGAGAGAAAGGCGCGGGTACGTTCTGACTGGGGATTTGAGAAAAACGCCTGCGGCGGCGCCTCCTCTACAATTTCGCCGCGATCCATAAAGATAACCCGGTCTGCCACCGTGCGCGCAAACCCCATTTCATGGGTAACGCATAACATCGTCATACCGGATTCCGCGAGTCCAATCATCGTGTCGAGCACCTCTTTAACCATTTCCGGATCGAGCGCCGACGTCGGCTCATCAAACAGCATAATTTTCGGCTTCATGCATAACGAGCGGGCAATCGCCACGCGTTGCTGTTGTCCACCGGAGATCTGCCCCGGAAATTTATGCGCATGTTCTGCAATACGCACCCTTTCCAGATAATGCATCGCCAGCGCTTCCGCCTCTTTTTTGGGGAGCTTACGCACCCAAATCGGCGCCAGTGTACAGTTCTGCAATACGGTCAGGTGGGGGAACAGATTAAAGTGCTGAAATACCATGCCTACTTCGGTACGTACCTTTTCGATATTGCGCAGGTCGTCGTTCAGCTCAATGCCATCGACCACAATGCGCCCCTGCTGATATTCTTCCAGATGATTGATACAGCGGATCGTGGTCGATTTCCCGGAGCCCGATGGCCCGCACAACACGATGCGCTCTCCCTGTTTTACCTTCAGGTTAATATCTTTAAGTACGTGAAACTGTCCGTACCATTTATTGACGTTTTCCAGCGTAATCATCGCGTCGGCAGGCTGCAGTGTTATTTGACTCATGGTTATCCTTAGTGCGGCGTACGCCCGGTGTGAAAGCGCTTTTCCAGATGCTGGCTGTAGCGCGACATGCTAAAGCAGAAGATCCAGTAGATCAGCGCGGCAAAAACATAGCCCTCCGTCGACATCCCGAGCCAGGCGGGATCGACAGTCGCCTGTTGCACGCTGCTGAAAAGATCGAAAAGCCCGATAATAATGACCAGACTGGTGTCTTTAAAAAGGGCGATGATGGTATTGACCAGGCCCGGTATCACAAGCTTCAACGCCTGCGGCAGGATCACCAGCCCCTGTGTTTTCCAGTAGCCCAGCGCCAGCGATTCCGCTGCTTCGTACTGGCCTTTAGGGAGCGCCTGCAAGCCGCCGCGAACCACTTCCGCCACATACGCGGACTGGAACAGAATCACCCCGACCAGCGCGCGGATAAGCTTGTCGATGCTGGTTCCTTCCGCCATAAACAGCGGCAGCATCACGGATGACATAAACAGCACCGTGATAAGCGGTACGCCGCGCCAGAACTCAATAAAAATCACCGAAAGCACCCGTACTACCGGCATTCCGGAACGACGCCCCAGCGCCAGCAGAATCCCCAGCGGCAGCGCGCCGGCTATCCCCGCCGAGGCGATAATCAGCGTCAGCGTCAGGCCGCCCCACTGGCGGGTTTCGACGCGCTCAAGCCCCAGAAAACCGCCATACAGCAGCCACCACACCACAACGGGATACGCGATGGCCCAGCAGGCGATATAGCGTCCGCGTCGCGGCAGCGCGCGCCAGAACATCAGCGCAATGGACAGCAGGCCGATAATCAGCGCCAGATTAATGCGCCAGCGCTCGTCGTGCGGATAGAGCCCATACATAAACTGGCCGAAGCGGGCGTGAATAAATACCCAGCAGGCGCCTTCTTTGGTGCAGTCGGCGCGTGTGCTGCCCACCCAGTTGGCCTGAAAAAAGGCCCAGTTCAGCAGCGGTGGGATCAGCTCCCACATCATCCAGAGGCAAAACAGCGTCAGCAGGCTGTTGCTCCAGCTGGAGAACAGGTTTTTACGCATCCAGACCAGCGCGCCGCGGTTAACCGGACGCGCAGGAGCAGGGGATATCGCATTCGTCGTCATGGCTTAGCGCTCCACCAGGGCTATACGTCGGTTATAAAGGTTCATCAGCAGCGAAATCGACAGGCTGATAATCAGGTATACCGACATCGTAATAGCGATCGTTTCAATCGCCTGCCCGGTCTGGTTCAGCACCGTACCGGCAAACAGCGACACCATATCGGGGTAACCGATGGCGGCCGCGAGCGATGAATTCTTCACAATGTTCAGATACTGGCTGGTTAATGGCGGAATAATGACGCGCATCGCCTGCGGAATGATCACCTGGCGCAGCGTGACCGGGTTCGGCAGGCCTAACGAGCGGGCTGCCTCATGCTGGCCGTACGGGACGGATAAAATCCCGGCGCGAATAATCTCAGCGATAAACGCGGAGGTATAAACGGAAAGCGCCAGCGTGAGCGCTGCCAGCTCCGGGATGAGCGCCAGCCCGCCGCGGAAGTTAAACCCGCGCAGCACAGGCACATCCCAGCGCAGCGCAGGGCCGAACGCCAGATGCGCCAGTAATGGCAGCACGATAATAAGCAGCAGCAGCGTCGGCCAGGTACGCCGCAGCTGGCCCGTCTTCATCTGGTATTTTTTATTAAAGCGATACAATCCGGCGGAAAGTGCCAACGCGATAACCAGCGCGGCCACAAAGGCCAGCGCGCCTTCTCCCGCCTCGGGTGACGGCAGATAAAGCCCGCGGTTGCTTAAAAACGCCAGATCGAACGCGCTGACCGCCTGCCGGGGGCCCGGCAAATTACGCAGCACCGCGAAATACCAGAAAAAGATCTGCAACAGCGGCGGAATATTGCGGAAAGTCTCGATATAAACCGTGGAGAGTTTACGCAGCAGCCAGTTATCGGAGAGTCGCGCAAGACCGATAAAAAAGCCGAGAAAAGAGGCGAAAACGATACAGAGCGCGGAGACCAGCAGCGTATTCATCAGACCGACCAGGAAAACGCGGCCATACGTGTCGCCTTCCTGGTAATCAATCAGATGCTGAACGATGCCAAACCCGGCGCTGCGGTCAAGAAACGCAAACCCTGAGGTAATACCCCGGCTGTTCAGGTTGGTAATAGTGTTATGAATTAAATACGCGGCGATGCCAAGCACGACAGCAATCGCCACAATCTGGTACAGCCACGCGCGAACCGCAGGGCTGGAAAGGGAGAGAGGTCCTTTCACGCCAGGGCGTCGATGCAACATAGGTAAACCTCAGGCAACCATAACTCTGGGCTGGGCGCCGCGACAGCGACGCCCGTAACGGCATAATGCTTAACGCACCGGCGGCGCATACTGAATACCGCCTTTATTCCAGAGGTTGTTCTGGCCGCGTTTGATCTTCAGCGGGCTTTCCTGGCCAACGTTACGCTCGAAGATCTCGCCATAGTTACCGACCTGCTTAATGATGTTATACGCCCACTTGTTATCAAGCTTCAGGTCCTTACCGTAGTCGCCTTCTTTCCCTAACAGATGCGCCATATCCGGCGTGGAAGGATTAGCCGCTTTGGCGTCCACGTTTTTGGAGTCGATACCCATCTCTTCGGCGTTCAGCATGGCGAACAGCGTCCAGCGCACAATGGAGAACCACTCCTCATCGCCACGGCGAACAACCGGGCCCAGCGGCTCTTTAGAGATAACTTCCGGCAGAACCAGCCACTCAGCCGGGTTGCTGAGCTTAATGCGCAGCGCGTAGAGCTGAGACTGGTCAGAGGCCAGCGTATCGCAGCGTCCGGATTCCAGCGCTTTGGCCGATTCATCGGAACGATCGAAGGTGACCGGCGTATATTTCATATTGTTGGCTTTAAAGTAATCCGCCACGTTCAGCTCGGTATCAGTACCGGCCTGGATACACACGGTTGCGCCATCCAGCTCTTTAGCGCTTTTCAGGCCCGCTTTGTTATGGGTCAGGAAGCCGATGCCGTCGTAATAGGTCACGCCAGTGAAAGACATACCCATGCCCGCATCGCGTGATGACGTCCAGGTGGTGTTACGGGAAAGTACGTCCACTTCGCCGGATTGCAGCGCGGTGAAGCGCTCTTTCGCGGTCAGCGGGGTATATTTCACTTTTGACGCGTCGCCAAAGACAGCAGCAGCCACGCCACGGCAGACGTCAACGTCGATACCGGTAAACTTGCCGCCGGCATCCGCATAGGAAAAGCCCGGCAAACCGTCACTGATGCCGCACTGCACAAAACCTTTCTTTTTCACACTGTCCAGCGTGGCCCCGGCATGGGCCTGGTTAGCAACGGCGAACAGCGTGCCTGCGGCGGCCAGAGTGGCGATCATCATCTTCTTCATAATGCATCCTGTGTGGCGAGAATTATCGTTATAGATATAAGGCGACCGGGAGGCGCCAGTTTGCTGTCTGTGGCATAAGCCATAGGGGGTAAAGCAAAGGGAGTGCCAGGTTTACATCAGGCTTAAAAAGCCATGCTCAGATGTATTAAGCGAAGTGTAGACATAAAAGAAATAAATAAGCGCACTGAAAAAGTGCAAAAAGACTATGCACGCCACATTTTGGAGCAAAATAATCAGCGTTTTATTCAGAAGGCAGGAAGATGATTTACTACGTTAATATTGCAGGAACAATCAACGAACAAACCTGTGAGATAACTCACGCGGGGATTTAAAATAACAAAGCAGCGACGCTAAAAAAGAACATGCTTTAAAGGCTGCTTTTTTATTATGCGCCAAAGCAATGCCAAAATTTTACCTTATGACAAAAATCTGCACTGTTTTAAAGCAACGAGGCGGGCGCAGAGGCCCGCCGGTTTCCGTTTATTTACTCAGCGCGATAATGCCCATCGTTAACCCGGCGAGCGCAGCGGCACCGCCTGCGACAGCGCCTGCGGTTTCCCAGTTATCCTGCGTGGTGCCTTTCATGCATGTGTTGGTATGCACCAGACGGCCCTGATCGTCATAAACGGGTACGCAAGGAGAATCATGGGCGCAACCAGCCAGTAACGTACACAGCAGCGCGGCGGGAATTACTTTTTTCATCATTCACCTCTACAGAATAAATCGCCGTTCCGAAACGATTCGAATACATTAATCATTTATCGGCAGCGGCCAGTAAAAGAAGGTTATCACGCGCATGGCCCTGCGTTGAGAGGACAATAATTGCAATTCATGTGAAATGTAAAAATGATGGATAAGCGAGGTGCGAATCAGGGGTAATGTGAAGGAATTATGGAGGATGAAAATTAGCAACATCGCGCGCCGTAATGACGTCTTAAATAATAATGTAATGCTGATAAGGGCTTGCGGTGCTTTTGATCATAATCGACGATGGCAAATCAGGTAAAGAAAATAAAAGGGGGCGCCGTTAAGGCGCCCGTTAATTACGGCTTACGCATTGCCGTTTGGCTTCATAAAGCGTCGGCGGATCACCACGAAAAAGACCGGCACGAAGAAAATTGCCAGTAGCGTGGCGCTGAGCATACCGCCCATCACGCCGGTGCCGACCGCGTTCTGGGCACCGCTGCCCGCACCGCGATTAAGCACCAGCGGCAGTACGCCAAGAATAAACGCCAGCGATGTCATCAGAATCGGACGCAGGCGTAAGCGCACCGCTTCAAGCGTCGCCTCCGTCAGGCTGCGTCCCTCTTTTTCCATCAGATCCTTCGCGAACTCGACAATCAAAATGGCGTTTTTCGCCGACAACCCGATTGTCGTCAACAGGCCCACCTGGAAATAAACGTCGTTATTGAGCCCGCGCAGCGACGCTGCCAGCAGCGCGCCGATAATGCCCAGCGGCACCACCAGCATCACCGAAAACGGAATCGACCAGCTTTCATAAAGCGCCGCCAGGCACAGAAACACCACCACCAGCGAAATGGCGTATAACGCGGGCGCCTGGTTGCCGGAAAGGCGTTCCTGATAAGAGAGCCCGGTCCAGTCGTAGCCAATGCCAGAGGGCAGTTTCGCGGCGAGGCTCTCCATGAGCGCCATCGCTTCGCCGGTACTTCTGCCAGGCGCCGCCTCACCCAGAATTTCCATGGATGGCATCCCGTTGTAACGCTCCAGGCGTGGTGAGCCGTAGATCCAGTGCGACGTGGTAAACGCAGACAGCGGCACCATATCACCGCCGCTGCCGCGCACGTAAATAGCGCCGATATCAGACGGCAACATACGGAACATCGCATCGGCCTGGACATAGACTTTTTTCACACGGCCCCGGTCGATAAAGTCATTGACGTAGGTGCCGCCCAGCGCCGTCATAATCGTCTGGTTAATGTCCGGAATCGACACGCCCAGCGCCTGCGCTTTCTCCTGATCGACATCCAGTTTGAACTGCGGCGTATCTTCAAGGCCATTCGGGCGCACGCGCGTCAGCACGTCCGGATGCTCATGAACCATGCCCAGCAACTGATTGCGCGCCTGCGTCAGCGCGTCATGCCCCAGGTTGGCCTGATCTTTCAGCTCGAAGTCAAAGCCGGTGGCGGTGCCCAGTTCAAGAATGGCCGGGAGGTTAAACGGAAAAACCAGCCCGTCCTGGAGCTTGCTGAATGCATGGCTTGCGCGGGAAACAATCGCCCCGACGCTGTTTTCATGACCGGGGCGCTCCTCCCACGGCTTAAGGCTGATAAACGCAATCCCGGCGTTTTGCCCCTGACCGCTGAAGCTAAAGCCGCTGACGGTAAATACCGAGTCCACATTGGCTTTCTCATCGTTGAGATAGTAATGCGTCACCTGGTCGAGCACCTGCTGAGTGCGCGCCTGCGTCGCGCCCGACGGCAGCTGCACCATCGTCATAAAGACACCCTGATCTTCTTCCGGCAGGAAGGATGTCGGCAGGCGGACAAACAGCACCGTCATACCCGCCACAATCAGCAGATAGAGTAAAAGATAGCGCCCGGTTTTATGCAGAATACCGCCCACGCTCTGGGTGTAGTGGTTTACGCTCAGATCAAAGCGCGCATTGAACCAGACGAAAAACTTCGCTTTCTTCTCGTGATGATGGTCCGCCGCCGGTTTGAGCAGCGTGGCGCACAGGGCTGGCGTGAGAATTAATGCCACCAGCACGGAAAGCGCCATGGAGGAGACGATAGTCACGGAGAATTGCCGGTAGATAGCGCCGGTCGAGCCGCCAAAGAACGCCATCGGCACGAAAACGGCAGAGAGCACCATCGCGATCCCCACCAGCGCGCCCTGAATCTGCGACATCGACAGCTGCGTCGCCTCTTTAGGCGGCAGTTTCTCTTCCACCATCACGCGTTCAACGTTTTCGACCACCACGATGGCGTCATCCACCAGCAGCCCTATCGCCAGCACCATCCCGAACATCGTCAGGGTATTGATGGAATAGCCGAACGCCGCCAGCACCGCGAAGGTGCCGAGCAGCACCACCGGCACGGCGATGGTAGGGATAAGCGTCGCCCGCAGGTTTTGCAGGAACAGGTACATCACCAGGAAAACCAGGACGATGGCTTCAAACAGCGTTTTCACCACTTCGTGAATGGAGATTTTCACAAACGGGGTGGTGTCGTAGGGATAAACCACCTTCATGCCCTGCGGAAAATAGTGCTGTAAATCGGCAAGCGTCGTTTTAATCGCCTTTGCGGTATCCAGCGCGTTGGCGCCGGTAGCAAGTTTGATCCCAAGCCCCGTGGCGGGCTGACCGTTAATTTTGGTCAGCATATTGTAGTTCTCGCCGCCCAGTTCAATCCGCGCCACGTCGCGCAGGCGCACCTGCGAGCCGTCCGGGTTGACCTTCAACATAACGCGGCCAAACTCCTGCGGATCTTTAAGCCGCGTCTGGGCGATGATCGACGCGTTAAGCTGCTGCCCCGGCACGGCGGGCGTGCCGCCGAGCTGGCCTGCGGCTATCTGGTTATTCTGCGCTTTCAGTTGATTGATAACGTCCAGCGGCGTGAGCTGGTAGTTATTCATCGCATGCGTATCAAGCCAGATGCGCATGGCATATTGCGCGCCAAACAACTGCACGTCGCCGACGCCATTGGTGCGGCTGATCGTGTCTTTAACATCCGAAGAGACGTAGTCAGCGATGTCTTCCTGGGTCAGCAGCGGGTTGTCACTGATAAACCCGGCAACCAGCAGATAACTACTGCTGGATTTCTCGACGCTCACGCCCTGTTGCTGGACCTCCTGCGGCAGCAGCGGCATGGCGAGCTGCAGCTTATTTTGCACCTGCACCTGGGCGATGTCCGGGTCAGTGCCGGAGGTAAAGGTGAGCGTGACGGTTACGCCGCCCGCGGAGTCACTGGTGGAAGACATGTACATCAGGTTATCGATGCCATTCATGTTCTGCTCGATAACCTGTGTTACGGTGTCCTGCACCGTCTGCGCATCGGCGCCCGGATACGTCGCCGAAACCGCAATAGCAGGCGGGGCGATAGTCGGGTACTGGGCGATGGGAAGCTGTAAGATCGCCAGCGCGCCCGCCATCATCATGATTATCGCCAGAACCCAGGCGAAAATAGGGCGTTGGATAAAGAAGTTAGCCATAGCGTTACCTTATTTCGCAGGCACAGTAACGGGCGTGACGACGGCGCCCGGATGCGCTTTTTGCAGTCCGCTGACGATGACTTTCTCGCCCGTTTTAAGCCCGCTGGTGACGAGCCAGTTCTCTTTAATGGCCTGACTTGTCGTGACGCTGCGGTTTTCCACCTGATTTTTCTCGTTGACGACCATAACCATCGCCTCGCCGCGCGGCGTGCGCGTCACGCCCTGTTGAGGCACCAGAATGGCGTCAGGCTGAATTCCTTCGTGAATGCGGGCGCGCACGAACATCCCTGGCAGCAGGAGATGTTGTGGGTTCGGGAAAATAGCGCGCAGCGTAATCGAGCCGGTGCTCTCATCGACGGTTACATCGGAGAACTGCAACTGGCCTTTCAGCGGATAGGTATCGCCGTTTTCCATCACCAGTTCGACGTTCCCGGCATCGGCTTCTTTTTCAACGTTCCCCTGGGCCATCGCATTTTTCAGGCGCAGGAAGTCGGTGCTGGATTGCGTGACGTCCACATACATCGGATCGAGCTGCTGAACCGTCGCCAGTTCGCTCGCCTGGCTGTTGGTCACCAGGGCGCCTTCGGTCACGCTGGATTTGCCGATGCGCCCGCTGATTGGCGAGGTGACTTTCGTCCAGGCCAGATTGATTCTGGCGCTCTCAAGCGCGGCTTTCGCTGCCGCGACGCTCGCCTCTGCCTGATGAGCACTTGCTACCGCCTCGTCATATTCCTGCTTGCTGATGTACTGCGTGCCCGTCAGCGCCGCGTAACGTTTTACCGTCAGGCGGGCCATCTCGGCCGCGGCCTGCGCTTTCGCGAGATCCCCTCTGGCGCTCTGCCACGCCGCCTGATACATCGCGGGATCTATCTGGTAGAGCGAGTCACCTGCGTTAACATCAGCGCCTTCGGTAAAGTTTCGGCTGAGGATAATACCGCTGACCTGCGGACGAACCTGGGCTACGCGAAACGCGCGGGTGCGGCCCGGCAGTTCGGTGACCACCGCGACGGGTGAAGGCTGCACGATATGCACGGTCACCTGCGGCGCGGCGGCGGCAGGCGCGTTATCAGTTTGAGAATCACAACCTGTCATCCCTGACACACAGAAGTACAGGCCAAGAGGCATAAGCAGAAGCCTGGCATAATTGGTCATTGCTGTTCCTTTATTAGCATAAATACGATATCCACCGTCAGGCCGGTAGCAGGAATATGGATGAGCTGAAAATAACAAAGCGCTATCGTACAAATAATCCAGCGTCTGTGTCAGCATTCCTTATTTATTCGGACAGCGAAAAGCATCAGAAAGCAAAGAATGTGCTTCATTTATTTTTATTTTTATGATTTCCGAAATGAGTTTGTTACAGCCTGCGCGAAAACATGTCACGAATGAAATGTATTTATATTTTGTATTTTAATTATTAATTCATTCTTTAAATCTATATATAAAAATCACACCCTTAAAAAGCCAGGATGTGATAAAAACGGCACAGCTATTTTAATGTCTACCCCGCCAGGAAAAGGCAAGGTGATTTATGGCCCGGAGAACCAAACAAGAGGCGCTCAAGACGCGCCAGCAACTGATCGATGCCGCCATTTTTATGTTTGCCGAGCAAGGTGTCGCGCATACCACGCTTACTGATATCGCACAGGCCGCGCAGGTGACGCGCGGCGCGGTGTACTGGCATTTCACCAGTAAGGCGGAATTGTTTAATGCAATCTGGCAGCAGCAATTACCGGTGAGAGATATCATTCGCCCGGCCATTTCAGAGGAGGCGTGGCGCGATCCTTTACGTTTATTACGGGAAACATTCATTGCCGCGCTACAATATATCGCCAGCAGTCCACGTCAGCGCGCGCTGCTGCAAATTCTTTACCGTAAATGCGAATTTGATGAAGCGATGATGCCGGAGGGCGAAATCCGCGAGCGTATCGGGTTCAGTCGGCGTTATGTGGGGGAATTATTGCGGCAGGGCATCGCGGATAAACAAATCGCCGGTTCTTTGGATGTCGATATCATGTTAACGATTTTACACGGTTGCCTGAGTGGTATTCTTAAAAACTGGTTATTTCAACCCGACGCCTGCGATCTTTTCAGTCAGGCGCCCGCGCTGGTGGACAATATATTGCGCATGTTGCCGCGCCCGGAGAATAACGGCGCGCAACCAGGTAATCAAAAATAATGGCCTTTTCGCCAGCCGCCTGGTGGCCGCTGGCGTGGCGGTTAGCCTGAGGCGCTTTCTTCTGTTACCGTTACCGGCTGAGGGTGCGCCAGATTTTCACCTTCGCGCGTGATCACCTCCGGTGGCAGCGGTTTGCCGAGCAAATAGCCCTGTAAGGTGTTGCAGCCAAGCTCCGTGAGGAACTGCTGCTGTTCAACCGTTTCCACCCCTTCGGCCACCACACGCAGATTAAGGGTCTTCGCCAGCGCCACAATGGCGGAAACAATCGTCGCATCCTCGCCCTCGGCGCGTAATTCATTCACAAAGGCGCGGTCGATTTTTAGTTCGCTGGCGGGCAGCCGCTTCAGATAAAGCAGGCTCGAATAACCTGTGCCGAAATCGTCAATCGACGCTTTCACGCCGAGCTCCGTGAGCCGGGTAAGCAATCGCACACTTTCATCCGGATTACTCATGGCCGTGGTTTCGGTCACTTCCAGAATCAGTTTCTCCGGGGCTATCTGATGGCGTTCAAGACAGCCCATTACCATCTCCACCAGGCCCGGCTGCTCAAACTGCATCGTGGAGAGATTCACGGCAACCGACCAGGCGGTGTGGCCCGCCTGGTGCCACTCATTCAACTGACGGCAGGCTTCGTCCAGCACCCATTCGCCAATATTAATAATCATCCCGGTTTTTTCCGCCAGCGGCAGAAACGCATCAGGCGAGAGCAGCCCATATTGCGGATGCTGCCAGCGCAGCAGCGCCTCAAAACCGACAACCGGTCCGGAAGGCGCCTGGAATTTTGGCTGATAAACAAGGCGAAGCTCTTTACGCTCGCGCGCCAGCCAGAGATCGTTCATCAGCTGAAGCTGGGTCTGCGCCTGGGTGTTCATGGAAGGCTGGAAAAAACTGTAACCGTTACGGCCGGTGTGCTTGGTGTGGTACATCGCGGCATCGGCATTAAACAGCAGTTCACGGCTATTTTTACCGTCGTGCGGGTAGAAGGCGATGCCGATGCTGATCGTCACCACAACTTCATAAGGCTCAATGGTAAAAGGCGTATCGAATGCGTGGACCAGGGCATTGGCAAGCCCCGCCGCGTCGTTGGGCTGATCGGTTTCCGCCAGTAATACGAACTCATCGCCGCCGATACGCGCCAGCGTAAACTGCCCTTTAAGCTGTTCCTTCAGGCGCTCGGTCACGGCAACCAGGAGCCGGTCGCCCGTGTTATGTCCGTAGGCGTCATTGACGGCTTTAAAGCCGTCGAGATCCATAAACATCAGCGCGAAACGGCTCTCTTCGCGATCGGCTTTGCTAATCGCCTGATCGAGACGATCTTCAAGCAGGATACGATTCGGCAGGCGCGTGAGCGTGTCGTGCAGCGCCAGCTGGGCCAGTTCTTTATTCGCTTCAGCCAGTGAAGAGGCGAGCAGCGAGGTGCGCGCCTGCAGACGGGCGTCGAACATCGACATCAGTAGCGAGATCCCGAGTATCGCAAGCGTCACCAGCGTCACGACCAGCGCCAGCCAGCGGGTATTCACGCCCATATGCGTGGCATGGGTGTGGCCGGGAAAATTGGCCGCCAGCATACCGGTATAATGCATGCCCGCAATCGCAATCCCCATAATGATGGCGGCCCCCGCGCGCATCAGCGCGACGTGGCCCACATCCTGGCGCAGCCGGAAAGTGAGCCACAGCGCGGCCACCGAGGCCAACAGAGCAATCACCACTGACAGCGCCACCCATCCCCAGGCCCAGATAATGCCCGGCTCCACCAGCAGCGCCGCCATGCCGGTATAGTGCATCGCGGCAATACCGCAGCCCAGAACAAGCGAGCCCGGAATAAGACGAGAGGCTTTTAGCTCAGCGCCGGACACCAGCCATAGCGCGAACAACGCGGAGCCGATGGCGATAAGCAGCGATGCCGTGGTAATGAGGGGGTCATAACTTAGCGTGACAGGCAGGCTCATCGCCAGCATGCCGATAAAATGCATCGCCCAGATGCCGATGCCCATTGCGACGCTGCCGCCCACCAGCCAGATGCGCGCGACGTGGCCGCTGCTGGTGGTCACGCGCCCGGCCATATTCAGCGCGGTGCTTGACGCCAGGATAGCCACAATAAAAGAGGTCACAACAAGAACATGGTCGTAATGACTAACCAGCATGGCGTCTCATCCAAAAAGGGTCGTGCATCCTCAGGCCTTACCTGGCGGGCCTGCGGAGTGTAGAGGGAGCGCTGAACATTATCACTGCCGAAAACCCGGCGGAAGCGATTTAAGACCCCTTATTGTCAATGGATTTGACAGGTATAACCGTGTTCAGCAATGTCGCTACGGCGCCGATATTTCTGGCACGATACTGACATTAGTGTAGCGCGGGGGCGGTATTTGTCAGGCCAGGCGGGAGAACGGCGGCAGGGCGATCGGCAGAAAACAAAAAAGGCGCTTCCCCATGCCGGTTCGCGCCTTTTTAATCAGCAATTTACTAAGCGAACTTAGTTCATGCCGTATTTTTTCAGTTTTTTACGCAGCGTACCGCGGTTGATACCCATCATCAGCGCAGCGCGGGTCTGGTTGCCGCGGGTGTATTGCATCACCATGTCCAACAGGGGCTGTTCTACTTCAGCCAGTACCAGCTCATACAGATCATTAACATCCTGACCATTCAGTTGAGCAAAATAGTTCTTCAGTGCCTGTTTTACCGAGTCACGCAGGGGCTTTTGAGTCACCTGATCCTGAGAGTTAACGGTAGAAACGGTCAGTACGTCAGAATTTACGCGTTGTTCGAACATAGTTCTGTCAGCTCTTTATTTCTGTTTACGCAAAATTTTCGAAGTATGCCTCCAACGCCTCCAGCTGTTCGCTGGCATCCTCAATGGCGTTGAATGTGCGCCGAAACTGGTCATCTGGAGCATGTTCCTGGAGATACCAGGCCACATGTTTACGCGCGATTCGGTACCCCTTTGCCTGGCCGTAAAAGTCATGCAATTCCCGAACGTGCGCGCAAAGCAAACGCTTAACCTCTGCCAGAGGCAGAGGGGGCAGCAACTCCCCAGTGTCCAGATAGTGCTGGATTTCCCGAAAGATCCAGGGTCTTCCCTGAGCCGCGCGACCTATCATCAGAGCATCAGCCCCTGTATAGTCGAGCACAGCTCTGGCTTTATGCGGGGAAGTAATGTCGCCATTCGCAATAACCGGAATGGAGACCTTCTGCTTAACTGTCCGAATGCTGTCGTATTCTGCGTTGCCCTGAAACAAACAGGCGCGCGTGCGGCCATGAATCGTCAGCGCCTGAATACCACATTCTTCAGCCAATTGGGCAATTTCTACACAGTTACGGTTAGCCGGATCCCAGCCGGTGCGAATTTTCAGCGTAACGGGAACGTCCACTGCGTTAACTACCGCGGTCAGGATAGACTTCACCAGTTCCGGGTATTGCAGAAGGGCTGAACCTGCCAGCTTGCGATTCACTTTTTTAGCCGGGCAACCCATATTTATATCAATAATCTGGGCGCCGTTATCCACGTTAATACGCGCGGCTTCCGCCATCTCTTCGGGCACGCTGCCGGCAATTTGCACCGTGCGAATACCCGGCTCATCCACATGTACCATCCGCAACCGGGATTTATCGCTCGCCCAGACTTCCGGGTTAGAGGACATCATCTCAGAAACGGTTAACCCTGCTCCCATCTCGTAGCACAGCGTCCGAAACGGTCTGTCTGTAATGCCAGCCATCGGGGCTGCGATCAGGCGATTTCTGAGCTGGTAGTGTCCGATACGCATGAGTGAAGAAATGACCATACTGTGCCTGCAAGGCGGCGTATATTACGCATTTTTTGCACGAGATGAAAGGCCAAACTTTGAACAATCCGATGCGACAGATCAATGAATCGGCATCTGTACTGAATCCCTTAATAAATTAAACTTAACAATCATAACGTTAAGCAAAATCGCTGAAAAAACACGCGTGAAAAAAATCCCGGAAATCGTTCTTTTTTTAACGAAACGGCAGGCGCAGAAGCGGGATAAACGGCGATAAATTGTGCGAATTAAGCGATAAAATGCGATCTGAGTCTCGTTATGTCGCTGGTGGATCCTGCGAAGAAGGGCGGAAATGCTGGTTAAAAGGCGGGCGGACTTTTCCGCCCGTAGTGGATTATTCTACAACTACACGCCCGTGAAGAGGCTGCACGGGGCGGTTATTATCGTGATGCATAACCTGTTTGAATTTATTGAGTTGCTCTGCTGACAGCGTCAGTGGATGCTTCAGCACAAGCCAGGCGATACCTTCACTGCAGGGCGGCGTGGTCAGCGAACCGCTAAAACGATAGTACGTCTTATCTTTCGGCAACAGTTTATTGATATCGATAGCGGCGGTCAGCGGTTGGCTGGCGTCGGCATGGTCAGGCAGCGCCTGCCAGAGCTTCTCAAGTTCGGCGTTCGCCGCTCCGGTTTTAAACATTACCGCGACAACCGCTGTCTCACCGGCTGCGTTTTTATGCACCAGATGCATTTCAAGATCGTAATGCTTACCGTGGAGCGTATTTTCACTTGGCGCATGGAAATGGAACTGCTGGAGGCGATACGCCACGCCGTCGATCAGGACGCTATCTTGCGTGGTTTCCGGCAGCGTCGCCTGAATAGTATGGCCGTTATTGAGGATCAGCGACGGGCCGTCGATATAGTGCGTGTTCAGCGGCACCACGTGGGCTTTTAGCGTGCTATCAATATCAATAGGGGACTGGTTCATGCCTTTCTGGCACAGGCTGAAATCCGGATCCAGCGATCCCCAGTGATCGGGCGCGCCTTCACCTTCATAACTCCAGTGAGAGGCCATCGCCAGGGCGGGGAACAGACTCAGGGCGAGCCAAACGGAACGAGCAATTTTCGTAGCCATAAACGAATTCTCTGTGTGAATAATTAATGCTTTCTCATTTGTGAAATATATATTTCACACAGTTATTATACGGTTATGGCGAGTGACCCAAAAATCAAACCGTGTATAAAAAAATAAAAAAGCGCAGATAATGCCGCGCTTTTTTGTAACGATTGATGCTTTAGCCGTTAGTGATGGACTTTAGCGCTTCACGCCGGTAATCCGGCACCACTCTTCTTTTTCCACGACCGGATCGAGCGTAAACAGCGCGTCATACGCCTCGCATACGCTTTGTGCCTGGCTTGCCAGAATACCGGAAAGGCCCAGTTGCCCGCCCTGAACCGGCAGTACGCTAATTAGCGGCGCGAGTTCGCGCAGCGGGCCAGCAAGGATATTGGCAACCACGACGTCAGCCTGCATATTCGCGGGCTGGTTTTCCGGAAGATAAAGCTCCAGACGCTCCGAGACGCCGTTGCGCTCGGCATTATCGCGGCTCGCCTGAATCGCCTGCGGGTCGATATCCACGCCGATCGCTTTCGCCGCGCCCAATTTCAGCGCCGCAATCGCCAGAATGCCGGAGCCGCAGCCGAAATCGATAACGGTTTTACCGGCCAGATCCAGCCCGTCCAGCCACTGCAGGCAAAGGGCGGTCGTCGGGTGTGTGCCGGTGCCGAACGCCAGGCCCGGATCGAGCATCACGTTAACGGCATTCTCATCCGGCACGTCGCGCCAGCTTGGGCAGATCCACAGCCTTTCGCCGAAGCGCATCGGGTGGAAGTTATCCATCCATTCACGCTCCCAGTCTTTATCTTCCAGCTGCTCGATTTTATGGGCGAAGCCTGCGCCGGGAAGCGGGGCGTTTTCCAGCATGGCTACCACATCCTGCATGTCTGTTTCCGCGTCAAACAGGCCGATGACGTCGGTATCGCCCCACAGGCGTGTTTCACCCGGCAGCGGCTCGAACACCGGCGTGTCGTGGGTGTCCTGGAAGGTCACGGAGACCGCGCCGCTTTCCATCAGCGCATCGCTAATCGCTTCGGCGTTAGCGCCAGTGGTGTTTATTTTCAGTTGGATCCAGGGCATGGCATTACTCATTCATTAACAGAGGAAACAGGCGCGGCCTGCGGAACCGGGCGACCGAAAAGGTTACCCACCACAAAGGCCAGCAGACTCAACAGCAGGGACGGCACAATCGGATGAAAGCCGAACAGCTGTATTTTAAACGTGGCCAGCAGCGCGTAAAGCACGCCGCCGACAATCATACCGGACAGCGCGCCTGCCGCATTGGCGCGCTCCCAGTAAAGGCCCAGCACCAGCGGCCAGAGGAACACGGCTTCCAGCCCGCCAAAGGCCAGCAGGTTGAGCCAGATAATCATCTCAGGCGGACGCCACGCGGCCAGCAGCAGCAGGACGCTCAGCACTAATGTAATCAGCGATGACATCCGCTTCAGGCGTTTCTCGTTGTGGATCTCCGCCGGACGGAGATTCAGCCACAGATCTTTGACGATCGTCGCGGAAGACTGCAACAGCTGCGCGTTGATCGTCGACATGATCGCAGCCATCGGCGCGGCGAGGAAGATCCCGGCGGCGAAGGGCGGCAGAACCGTCACCATCAGCGTCGGGATAACCAGATCGGGCACATGTAAATCCGGCAATACCGCGCGACCCAGCGCACCGGCAAGATGCATCCCCAGCATCAAAATCGCCACGACAATCGTGCCGAGAATAATGCCGCGATGCACGGCTTTGCTGTCTTTATACGAGATACAGCGTACCGCCGTATGCGGCAGGCCGATCACCCCGAAACAGACCAGCACCCAGAACGACGTCATAAACGCGGGCGACAGCATATCTTCCGCGCCCTGCGGCGACACCAGTTTCGGATCGATATGCTGAAGCTTATCCACCGCGCTGTGCAGCCCGCCTGCCGCATGGACCACGCCTATCAGTAAGACGGTGGTGCCGATAAGCATCACCAGCCCCTGCAGCGTGTCGTTAAGGACGCTCGCGCGAAAACCGCCGAACGCGGTGTAGAGCGCAATACTGATGCCGAAAATCAGCAGGCCGGTTTCGTAAGGGATGCCCGCTGCCGTCTCCAGCAGGCGCGCACCGCCGATAAACTGCACCGTCATGGCGCCGATAAACGCCACCAGCAGGCTCAGGCTCGCCAGCCATACCAGCAGGCGGCTCTGAAAGCGCGCGTAGAGCATATCGTTAAGCGTCACGGCGTTATAACGCCGCGCAAGAATAGCGAATTTCTTGCCGAGAATACCGAGCGACAGCCAGACGGCAGGCAGCTGAATCATCGCCAGCAGCACCCAGCCGAGCCCATATTTATACGCGGCGCCCGGCCCGCCGATAAACGAGCTGGCGCTGATATAAGTGGCGGTCAGCGTCATCGCCAGCACCACGCCGCCCATCGAGCGGCTGCCGAGAAAATATTCATTCAGAAAATTGCCGCTGCCGCGGCGCTTCATCGCATACAGCGACAGGCCAAACACCACCAGCAAATAGGCGACAAGCGGCACAATGACGTCATGCTGCATCGTTATCCTCCAGAGGAATGTCGCGGAAAATCACGCGCACCATCAGCCAGCAAAGCAGAATAAACAGCAGCGGCACCAGCAGGCAGGCCATCTCAAACCAGTGCGGCAGGCCGGTGATCCCCTGTTGCGAATCAGGTAAGTAAGCGGCCACCAACCAGGCGGCAAGATAGAGGAGGGTCAGCCACAGCGCCCAGCGCGCTTCTTTATGGGCCTGAACAAAACGTTTGTCCATGGTCATACCCTGTCAGTGAAGAAAGCGGCGATTGTACCCTGGCACTTCAGGGGAGGCACAAAAAATAAAGGCCAGCAGAGCTGGCCTTGTGCAGGGAAACGGGGCTTATTTTTCTTGCAGGCCCAGTTTCTTCTCCAGGTAGTGGATGTTTGTTCCACCGTGCTGGAAGTTTTCGTCGTTCATGATGCGGGTCTGCAGATCAACGTTGGTTTTGATGCCGTCGATGATCAGCTCCTGCAGGGCGTTACGCATACGGGCCAGCGCCACGTCGCGGTTTTCGCCATAGCAGATGAGCTTGCCGATCATGGAGTCGTAATACGGCGGTACGGTATAACCGGCGTAAATATGCGATTCCCAACGAACGCCAAAGCCGCCCGGCGCATGGAAGCGCGTGATTTTACCCGGGCTTGGCAGGAACGTGTTCGGGTCTTCGGCGTTGATACGGCATTCGACCGCATGGCCTTTGACCACGACTTCTTCCTGTTTGATAGAGAGCGGCTGACCGGCAGCGATACGCAACTGCTCTTTGATAAGGTCAACACCTGTGATCATCTCGGTCACCGGATGCTCTACCTGAATACGGGTGTTCATCTCGATAAAGTAGAACTCGCCGTTTTCAAACAGGAACTCGAACGTACCCGCGCCGCGATAGCCGATATCCACACACGCTTTCGCGCAGCGCTCGCCGATATAACGACGCAGTTCCGGGGTAATGCCCGGCGCTGGCGCTTCTTCGACGACTTTCTGGTGACGACGCTGCATAGAGCAGTCGCGTTCCGCCAGATAGATAGCGTTGCCCTGACCATCCGCCAGCACCTGAATTTCGATGTGGCGTGGGTTTTCCAGGTACTTCTCCATGTAGACCATATCGTTGCTGAAAGCGGCTTTCGCTTCCGCTTTGGTCATGGAGATGGACTGCGCCAGTTCAGCATCGCTGCGCACAACGCGCATACCGCGACCGCCGCCGCCGCCAGATGCCTTGATAATCACCGGGTAGCCGATGCGTTTCGCATGGGCGCGGTTCTTATCCATATCGTCGCCCAGCGGGCCGTCAGAGCCCGGTACGGTCGGTACGCCCGCTTTTTTCATCGCGGTGATCGCAGACACTTTATCGCCCATCAGACGGATGGTGTCAGCTTTCGGGCCAATGAAGATAAAGCCGGAGCGCTCAACCTGCTCGGCGAAATTGGCGTTCTCAGAGAGGAAGCCATAACCCGGGTGAATAGCTACCGCGCCAGTAATTTCAGCGGCTGCGATGATTGCCGGGATGTTCAGATAGCTTTTGACTGACGGCGCCGGACCGATGCACACGGTCTCGTCAGCCAGCAATACGTGTTTCAGATCGCGGTCCGCAGTGGAATGCACAGCGACGGTCTTGATGCCCAGTTCTTTACAGGCACGAAGAATACGTAGTGCGATTTCGCCGCGGTTAGCGATGACAATTTTATCCAGCATGTTCGCCTCGTTATTCGATGACAACCAGCGGCTCGTCAAATTCTACTGGCTGACCGCTTTCCACCAGGATCGCTTTCACAACGCCTGCTTTGTCGGATTCGATCTGGTTCATCATTTTCATCGCTTCAACGATGCACAGGGTGTCGCCCACGTTGACTTTCTGGCCTACTTCCACAAACGCTTTCGCATCCGGGCTCGGGGTACGATAGAAGGTACCAACCATCGGGGAACGTACGATGTGACCACTGACTTCTGCGGCAGCCGGAGCTTCCATCGCCGGAGCGGCAGCCGGAGCAACAGCGTTAGACAGGGCCGGCTGGGGCTGCATCATTGGCGCGGCATACGCCTGCTGCATCATCGGGAAGCCCGTATTAGCCGGGGAACGGCTGATACGTACAGACTCTTCGCCTTCAGAAATTTCCAGTTCAGCGATGCCTGATTCTTCAACCAGCTCGATCAGTTTTTTAATCTTACGAATATCCATGAGTGGGTTCCGTACTCTTGTTTAGTGTGATTGTGACAGGCGTTTGACCGCCGTCTGTAAAGCATAGGTATAGCCGTCGGCGCCTAAACCGCAGATGACGCCGGCTGCGATATCTGAAAGGTATGAATGATGCCGGAAAGGCTCTCGTGCGTGCACATTGCTCAGGTGGATCTCGATAAACGGGATATTCACCGACAGCAGCGCGTCGCGCAGCGCCACGCTAGTATGCGTAAACGCGGCCGGATTGATCAGGATATAGTCAATCTTGTCTTTAGCCTGATGAATTCGGTCGATAAGGGCATATTCAGCGTTGGATTGCAGGTGATCGAGCGACACATTCAACTGCTGCGCGACAGCGGCGAGTTCGTTAACAATTTGTTCCAGCGTCTGTGTGCCGTACTTCTCCGGCTCACGGGTGCCCAGCATGTTAAGATTCGGGCCGTTCAAAAGCAAAATGTGAAATTTCTCGGTCATCCTGGCGCTATCTCCTGCCATCTTCCGGTAAATGTCAAAATATACCTTCATCGTCTGGTTGTCACCCGTCGGCGAGTAAAAAGCCCCGGCTGAAAAACCAAAGTCGCACATTATAACGATTTCGTAGCATTTGGCAGCTAAATACTGGTCTTATCAGGGAAGATTATCAACCACCCTCAGGAAAACGTTATCGGGGAATAACAGAAGTGCGGGAAAACGCACATAAACGCGTCACGTTCGCCACCATTGACGCAACTTTTTGTAGCGCCATGCCAGCAGGATAATCGCGCCAAGCGCGTAAAGAATGGGTTGCGGCGACAGGATCTTCACTGACCACAGATAGTGAATCGGCGCGAGTATCGCCACCAGATAGATGAAGTTATGCACCGTTTGCCACCGGCGACCGAGTTTTCGCTGCGCCGCCTGGAAAGAAGTCAGCGCCAGCGCCAGTAGAATAAGCCAGCTGATAACACCGAGCGTCAGATAGGGGCGCGAGACCAGCTCGCTGCCCAGCAGCGACAGATTGCTTAGCCCCAGCTCCAGTAGCGAATAGCTCACCAGATGCAGCGTCGCCCACGCAAAGCACCACAAGCCCAGCAAACGCCGGGTGCGGATAAGCAACGGCTGCTTTAACAGGCGGGTCAGCGGGGTCACGAGCAATGTGGCAAGCAGCAATTTTAGCGCCATTCTGCCGGTAAAATGCTGGATATCTTTCGCCGGATCGGCGCTGAATAAGCCCTGGCTTGCGGCATAGAAAAGCCACACCAGCGGTAAAAAGGCGGCGAGATGCAGCGCCACTTTCAGCCAGGTAATCTGTTTTGCTGTTAAACGCACTCAGAAGTTCTCCCGCAGATCGAGGCCTTTATAGAGCGATGCCACCTCGTCGGCGTAGCCGTTGAACAGCAGCGTCGGCTGGCGCTTCACATCCAGTACGCCGCCTGCGCCAATCACGCGCTCGCTGGCCTGCGACCAGCGCGGATGATCGACATGCGGATTCACGTTAGCGTAAAAACCATATTCATCCGGCGCGGCAAGGTTCCACGTGGTCGGCGGGCGTTCGCGGGTCAGCGTAATGCTGACTATCGACTTAATGCCTTTAAAGCCATATTTCCAAGGTACAGTCAGACGCACCGGCGCGCCGTTTTGCGGAGGCAGCGCTTTGCCGTAAACGCCGGTTGTCAGCATCGTAAGCGGGTGCATCGCCTCATCGAGCCGCAATGCCTCGACATACGGGTACTCCAGGCCGCCGCCGATAAAGCGGTCTTTCTGGCCCGGCATAATCTCGGGCGCGTACAGCGTCTTGAAGGCGACATATTTCGCGTTGCTGGTGGGCTCCACCAGCGCGAGCAGTTTATGCAGCGGGAAACCTATCCACGGCACGACCATCGACCAGGCTTCGACGCAGCGCATCCGGTAAATGCGCTCTTCCAGCGGAAACTTTTTGGTGAGGTCGTCGTGATCCAGCGTCAGCGGCTTCGCCGCTTCTCCGTCAATCTTCAGCGTCCATGGATTCGTTTTCAGGACACCGGCGTTTGCGGCAGGGTCGGCTTTATCCAGCCCAAATTCATAGAAGTTGTTATAGCCCGTAACTTTGTTTTCCGGCGTCAGGTCAAGTTTCGCCTGATACTGCGCGGGCCGCGTGAAATCAAGCGGCGCGCCGGCGGGCGCTTTGGGGCGGTCATTCCCTTTAAACCAGGAGAGCACATCCGCGTGGGCGGCGGTGGGCAGCGAGAGCGCCGCAGTAGTAATGCCCAGGGCTTTGAGCACCTGACGGCGCTGCATAAAGAAAGCCGACTCGGCGGTGACATCGGCTTCGGTTAAACGGCTGACTTTTTTCATGACCGGCTCCGCAATAACGACACGTAACGCTACGCCTTAATCATGACAGGGCACAAGTCAGCCTGCGAGTGGAGAGGTTAATTATCTGTAAATAAATTTTAGCTTAACGAATTTTGACCAGCGTCCGGCCCTGCGCGCGGTTGCTGATAATCGCCTCGGCGAAGTCAGGGGCCTGGTCCAGCGTGATTTCGGTCGCGCTCTGCTCATAAAAGGAGGCGGGCAGATCGCGCACCAGGCGCTGCCAGGCTTCGAGGCGGCGCGGGGCAGGCGTCATAACGGAATCAACGCCCTGCAGACGCACGTTACGCAATATAAAAGGCATCACCGTGGTCGGCAGGGAGAAACCGCCCGCCAGACCGCAGGCCGCTACGCAGCCGCCGTAATTCGTCTGCGCCAGCACTTTCGCCAGCACTTTATCGCCAACGGTGTCTACTGCGCCCGCCCACAGCTGCTTCTCCAGCGGGCGGCTTTCGGCAAACTCGTCGCGGCCGACAATACGGCTGGCGCCGAGGCTTTTCAGGTAATCATGCGTACTTTCGCGCCCGGAAACGGCGACAACCTGATACCCCAGATTATGCAGCAGCGCCACCGCCGTACTGCCCACGCCGCCGCTTGCGCCGGTGACGAGCACTTCGCCGCTTTCCGGACGCACGCCTGCCTCTTCCAGTGCCATCACGCACAGCATCGCCGTAAAGCCCGCCGTGCCGATAATCATCGCCTGACGTCCATCGAGCCCCTGCGGCAGCGGCACCAGCCAGTCGGCTTTCACGCGCGCCGTTTCGGCAAGGCCGCCCCAGTGGTTTTCGCCAACGCCCCAGCCGGTCAGGAGCACCTGCTGGCCCGGCGTAAAGCGCGCGTCAGCGCTCTCGCGCACAACGCCCGCGAAATCGATGCCCGGCACCATCGGAAATTCGCGAATGATTTTGCCTTTGCCGGTGATGGCCAGCGCGTCTTTATAGTTAAGGCTTGACCAGTCGATATCGACCGTGACTTCTGCCTGCGGCAGCATCGCTTCTTCTATAGGTTTTACACAGGCCAGCGTTTTGCCGTCCTGCTGTTCGAGAAGTAAAGCCTGCATGTTAACGCTCCTTAAAAACGACTTAAGTGGGGAAAATCATTCCTGAGGACTATACTCGCATATTGAAACGTTATGCCGATTTGCCGCAAGAAAACTGCATAGCCGCTCAACCATTTCTGGTAGTATGCGCGGTTCGAACTCAAAGTTAGTACTCACTTTCCACCTGTTCATTAGCGTGAAGAACCGAAAGGCGGTTCCCCCGCGTGACATCCAACCACGGAGTTAACACAAGGATGCGCTTAACGACGAAATTCTCCGCCTTTGTCACGCTGCTGGTCGGTATGGCGATGCTGGTGACGCTGCTTGGCTGCTCACTGAGTTTTTTTAACGCCATTCAGCATAAAGTGACGCAGCGTGTCGCGTCAGTTGCGTCCGTGGTCGATAACGAACTGGTTTTTCAGTCGCCGCAGATGATGCAGCACCGCCTGGATGAAATGATGGTGCCGCTGGATATCGTGCTGATTGAGTTTGAAATGGGCGGTAAAGTTGTTTTCAGCCATACGAGACCCGAAAGTTATCGGGAATCCACGCTTCAGACCCGCGCCCGCCACCTCTCTGTCCCTCTCATTAAACACCCTGGCATGACGCTGCGTTTAACCTGGCAGGATCCGCTCGCCAACTATTATCGTTCTCTGCTGACTACCGCGCCGTTGACGCTGGCATTCGCGCTGATGGTCATCCTCATTTATATCTCCGTGCGCTGGATCAAACGCCAGCTCGCAGGGCAGGAACTGCTGGAAGGCCGCGCGGTGCGCATCCTCAACGGCGAGCGCGGCGCCAACGCGCGCGGCAATATTCACGAATGGCCCAGCCACGCCAGCAGCGCGCTGGATGTATTGCTGACCGAATTACAGCGTGCCGGGGAGCAGCGCAGTCGTATGGATACGTTGATCCGCGCCTTCGCCGCCCAGGATGCCAAAACCGGGCTAAGTAACCGTATTTTCTTTGATAACCAACTGGCGACGTTGCTGGAGGAGCAGGAGAACGTCGTGACGCACGGCGTGGTGATGATGATCCGCCTGCCGGATTTCGACATGTTGCGCGAGAGTTGGGGCAAAACTGCTGTTGAAGAGTATCTCTTTACGCTTATCAACATGCTTTCTACCTTTATCATGCGCTACCCTGGCGCCCTGCTGGCCCGCTATTTCCGCAGCGATTTCGCCGTACTGCTGCCGCACCGCACGCTGAAAGAAGCCGACAGCATCGCCAGCCAGTTGCTTAAAGCGGTCGGGACATTGCCGCCAACCCGGATGCTCGACAGCAGCGATATGCTGCACATCGGCATCTGCGCCTGGCGCAGCGGGCAAACGACCGAACAGGTGATGGAGCATGCCGAAGTGGCCGCCCGCAACGCGGTATTACAGGGCGGCAACGGCTGGGCGGTCTATGACAGTTCCTTGCCGGAAAAAGGGCGCGGCAATGTGCGCTGGCGTACGCTCATCGAAAATGCGCTGCAACGCGGCGGCCCGCGCTTTTATCAAAAGCCCGCCGTCTTGCGTGACGGCTATGTTCATCACCGCGAGTTGATGTGCCGTATCTTTGACGGCGAAGAAGAAGTGCTGGCGGCGGAGTATATGCCGATGGTGCAGCAGTTTGGCCTGGCTGAGCAGTACGATCGTCAGTTGATTACCCGCGTCCTGCCTTTCCTGCGCTTCTGGCCTGACGAAACCCTCGCGCTGCCGGTCACCGTAGAGTCGCTGATTCGTCCGCCGTTCCAGCGCTGGCTGCGCGACACCTTGATGCAATGTGAAAAATCGCATCGAAAACGCATTCTTTTTGAACTTGCCGAGGCAGATGTTTGTCAACACCTCAGCCGTTTACAGCCGGTGGTGCGTTTAATCAGGGCGCTTGGGCTTCGCATTGCGGTGGTGCAGGCGGGATTAACGGTGGTCGGTACGGCCTGGATTAAAGCGCTGGATGTCGAAATCATCAAGCTGCATCCGGGACTGGTGCGGGATATTAACAAGCGCACCGAAAACCAGCTTTTTGTACAGAGTCTGGTGGAAGCGTGCAACGGAACGCAGGCGCGGGTTTTTGCCGCCGGCGTCAGAACCAAAAGTGAATGGCAGACGCTGGTCGAGCGTGGCGTGACGGGAGGTCAGGGCGATTTTTTTGCTGCCTCGCAACCTCTCGATACTAATGTGAAAAAATATTCGCAAAGATACTCGGTTTGACCTGCCGTTTAACTTGTTTTCACGTAGAATAACGCGCGCTGCATCTTAAGGGGGCGCACGCCTGCCGGCCAGAGTGTCGCAGCATATTGACGCAGGCTTTAACTCTTCATGTATAAGACGTCGTCGGGCCAGCAACGCTCGCGAAATCGCCAGCCGGAAAGGCCGGGGCGGCGACGGTTTAACAGAAGAAAAGCCGCACTATTTTTCACCGATGCAGAACATTTTTTGCGCCTTGTCGCTGCTTCGTGTGGTTGGTAAAGTAAGCGGATTTCGTTTTCCGCCCCAGCTTTCAGGATTATCCCTTAGTATGTTTAAAAAATTTCGTGGCATGTTTTCCAATGACCTGTCCATTGACCTGGGTACCGCGAATACCCTTATCTATGTAAAAGGGCAAGGCATCGTACTGAATGAGCCTTCCGTGGTCGCCATTCGCCAGGATCGCGCCGGCTCGCCGAAAAGCGTCGCCGCGGTAGGTCATGAAGCGAAGCAGATGCTTGGTCGTACGCCGGGCAATATCGCCGCTATCCGCCCGATGAAAGATGGCGTGATCGCCGATTTCTTTGTCACGGAAAAAATGCTCCAGCACTTCATCAAGCAAGTGCACAGCAACAGCTTTATGCGCCCGAGCCCGCGCGTACTGGTGTGTGTGCCGGTCGGCGCTACTCAGGTGGAACGCCGCGCGATTCGCGAATCCGCACAGGGCGCAGGCGCCCGCGAAGTTTTCCTGATTGAAGAACCTATGGCGGCCGCGATTGGCGCGGGCCTGCCGGTGTCTGAAGCGACCGGTTCTATGGTGGTGGATATCGGTGGCGGTACGACCGAAGTAGCGGTTATCTCCCTGAACGGCGTGGTGTACTCCTCCTCCGTGCGTATCGGCGGCGACCGTTTTGACGAAGCCATCATTAATTATGTACGCCGTAACTACGGCTCGCTTATCGGTGAAGCCACCGCTGAGCGTATTAAACATGAAATCGGCTCCGCCTACCCGGGTGACGAAGTGCGCGAAATCGAAGTTCGCGGCCGTAACCTGGCAGAGGGCGTACCGCGCGGTTTCACTCTGAACTCCAACGAAATTCTCGAAGCGCTGCAGGAACCGCTGACCGGCATCGTCAGCGCCGTTATGGTCGCGCTGGAACAGTGCCCGCCAGAACTGGCTTCCGATATCTCCGAGCGCGGCATGGTACTAACCGGCGGCGGCGCGCTGCTGCGTAACCTTGACCGTTTGCTGATGGAAGAGACCGGCATTCCGGTCGTGGTGGCGGAAGATCCGCTCACTTGCGTGGCCCGAGGCGGCGGCAAGGCGCTGGAAATGATCGACATGCACGGCGGCGACCTGTTCAGCGAAGAGTAACAGCCGCAGGAAAGGGCAACTCAGGTTGCCCTTCTTGTTGGTTTGGGAATACGCATAGCCTATGAAGCCAATTTTTAGCCGTGGCCCGTCGCTACAGATTCGCCTTATTCTGGCGGTGCTGGTGGCGCTTGGTGTCATCATCGCCGACAGCCGCCTCGGTACGTTCAGCCAGATCCGGACGTACATGGATACCGCCGTCAGTCCTTTCTACTTTATCTCCAACGGTCCACGTGAATTACTCGACAGCGTCTCGCAAACGCTGGCGTCCCGCGATCAGCTTGAGCTGGAAAACCGGGCGCTGCGCCAGGAGCTGCTGCTGAAAAACAGCGAAATTCTGATGCTTGGTCAGTACAAGCAGGAAAACGCGCGTCTGCGCGAACTGCTCGGCTCGCCGCTGCGTCAGGATGAACAGAAAATGGTCACGCAGGTGATCTCGACCGTTAACGATCCTTACAGCGATCAGGTCGTGATTGATAAAGGCAGCGTCAACGGGGTCTATGAAGGCCAGCCGGTGATCAGCGACAAAGGCGTGGTTGGTCAGGTCGTCGCCGTGGCGAAGCTTACCAGCCGCGTGCTGCTTATCTGCGACGCGACCCATGCGCTGCCTATCCAGGTGCTGCGTAACGATATCCGCGTGATTGCCGCCGGTAGCGGCTGCACTGACGATTTACAGCTGGAGCACCTGCCTGCGAATACCGACATTCGCGTCGGCGACGTACTGGTGACCTCCGGTCTAGGCGGCCGTTTCCCGGAAGGGTATCCGGTTGGCGTGGTCTCGTCCGTGAAGCTCGACACCCAGCGCGCGTATACCGTCATCCAGGCGCGTCCGACGGCGGGTCTGCAACGTCTGCGTTATCTGCTGCTGCTCTGGGGCGCCGATCGCGAAGGCGCCAACCCGATGACGCCGGAAGAAGTGCATCGCGTGGCGAACGAACGTCTGATGCAGATGATGCCGCAGGTGCTGCCATCGCCGGATGCCATGGGGCCGCCAGCGCCTGCTGCCCCTAATGCCAGCTCCTCCACCGCGGCGCCGTCTGGCGGCGCGTCTCCCGCACCGGGAGGGCAGTAGTGGCGAGCTACCGTAGTCAGGGGCGCTGGGTTATCTGGCTCTCCTTTTTAATCGCGCTGCTGTTGCAGATTATGCCCTGGCCGGATGCGATTATCGTTTTCCGGCCGAACTGGGTTCTGCTGATTCTGCTGTACTGGATCCTCGCGTTGCCGCATCGCGTAAATGTCGGCACGGGTTTTGTGATGGGTGCCATACTGGATCTGATCAGCGGCTCTACGCTGGGGGTTCGCGCTCTTTCACTGAGTATTATCGCCTATCTGGTCGCGCTGAAATTTCAGCTTTTCCGCAACCTGGCGCTCTGGCAACAGGCGCTGGTCGTCATGCTGTTGTCGCTGGCCGCGGATATTATCGTTTTCTGGGCGGAATTCCTGGTTATCGATGTCGCTTTCCGGCCGGAAGTCTTCTGGAGCAGCGTCGTGAATGGCGTGCTCTGGCCGTGGATATTCCTGCTGATGCGCAAAGTACGCCAACAGTTTGCTGTACAATAAAGGACAGATATGACAGATCTTTATCTCGCTTCGGGCTCGCCGCGTCGTCAGGAGCTGCTGGGAATGCTGGGCGTTACGTTTGAACGTCTGGTGCCGGGAGTCGAGGAGCAGCGCGCCCCACAGGAAGCGCCGCAGGATTATGTCACCCGTCTGGCCCGCGACAAAGCCCGCGCTGGCGTGGCGCTGGCCGCGCGCGATCTCCCGGTGCTTGGCGCGGATACTATCGTCGTGCTCGATGGCGACGTGCTGGAAAAACCGCGCGACGCTGACCATGCGGCAGAGATGCTGCGCAGGCTCTCCGGACAAACGCATGAGGTGATGACCGCTGTCGCGCTGGCCGATAAACAGCGCGTGCGCGAGCGTCTGGTCATGACCCGCGTCACGTTCAGAGCGCTGACGGCGCAGGATATCGCCGCGTATGTTGAGAGCGGCGAACCAATGGACAAAGCGGGCGCCTATGGCATTCAGGGGCTGGGCGGCTGTTTTGTCAGACGTATTGAGGGAAGCTACCACGCGGTGGTAGGCCTTCCGCTGGTAGAAACCTGGGAATTGCTGAGCGAATTCAACTCACTGCGTGAGGGATAAACAACATGACGGCTGAATTGTTGGTTAACGTTACCCCGTCGGAAACCCGGGTGGCGTACATTGATGGCGGGATTTTGCAGGAAATTCACATTGAGCGTGAAGCGCGCCGCGGGATAGTAGGCAATATCTACAAAGGTCGGGTCAGTCGCGTTCTTCCGGGAATGCAGGCGGCATTTGTAGATATTGGCCTCGATAAAGCCGCGTTTCTTCACGCCTCCGACATCATGCCGCACACCGAATGCGTGGCGGGCGACGAGCAGAAAAACTTCACCGTCCGCGATATCTCCGAGCTGGTGCGTCAGGGACAGGATCTCATGGTGCAGGTGGTCAAAGATCCGCTCGGCACCAAAGGCGCCCGCCTCACGACCGACATCACGCTGCCGTCACGCTATCTGGTCTTTATGCCGGGGGCCTCGCACGTCGGCGTCTCCCAGCGTATTGAAAGCGAAACCGAGCGCGAGCGCCTGAAACGCATCGTGGCGGATTACTGCGACGAGCAGGGCGGCTTTATCATTCGTACCGCCGCTGAAGGGGTGTGCGAAGAGGATTTATCCTCCGATGCCGCCTACCTGAAACGCGTCTGGACCAAAGTGATGGAGCGCAAAAAGCGCCATCAGACACGCTATCAGCTTTACGGCGAACTGGCGCTGGCCCAGCGCGTGCTGCGCGATTTCGCGGTCGCGCAGCTTGACCGCATCCGCGTCGATTCTCGTCTGACGTATGAAATGCTGCTGGAATTCACGGCGGAGTATATGCCGGAGATGAACTGCAAGCTTGAGCACTACAGCGGCCGTCAGCCGATTTTCGATCTCTATGACGTTGAGAATGAAATCCAGCGCGCGCTGGAGCGCAAAGTGGAGCTGAAGTCCGGCGGCTATCTCATCATCGATCAGACCGAGGCGATGACGACGATTGATATCAACACCGGCGCGTTTGTCGGCCACCGTAATCTCGACGACACCATTTTCAACACCAATATCGAAGCGACGCAGGCGATCGCCCGCCAGCTGCGCCTGCGCAACCTGGGCGGCATTATCATCATCGACTTTATCGATATGAGTAATGAAGATCACCGCCGCCGCGTACTGCACTCGCTTGAGCAGGCGCTGAGCAAGGATCGCGTGAAGACCAGCATTAACGGCTTCTCGCAGCTCGGCCTGGTCGAGATGACCCGTAAACGGACCCGCGAAAGTATTGAACATGTGCTGTGTAATGACTGTCCTACCTGTCATGGCCGCGGCACGGTGAAAACGGTAGAAACCGTCTGCTATGAAATCATGCGCGAAATCGTGCGTGTGCATCATGCTTATGACTCTGACCGTTTCCTGGTTTACGCGTCGCCTGCCGTGGCTGAAGCGCTGAAAAGCGATGAATCCCATGCGCTGGCCGAGGTGGAGATTTTCGTCGGTAAGCAGGTTAAGGTGCAAATTGAACCGCTCTACAATCAGGAGCAGTTCGACGTGGTCATGATGTAGCGCGCAGCGGTCAACTGTGTGAGTGAAAGTACCGCCGCGGCGGCTGACAAGGAGAGAAGGGTGAGGCGACTGCCGGGCATTTTGCTACTCACAGGCGCAACGCTGATTGTTATCGTCGCACTGATGGTGAGTGGACTGCGGCTCGCGCTGCCACATCTCAACGCCTGGCGCCCTGCGCTGCTGGAGAAAATCTCCAGCGCGACCGGCGTGCCGGTGCAGGCAAGCCACGTGGAAGCCGCCTGGCAGACGTTCGGGCCGACGCTTGAAGTGCGCGATATTAGCGCGCCGCTCAGCGACGGCGGCAGCTTCTCGGTTAAGCGCGTGACGCTCGCGCTGGACGTCTGGCAAAGCCTGCTCCATTTTCGCTGGCAGTTTCGCGATCTCACCTTTTATCAATTGCAGGTGCGTACCAATACGCCTATCAAGCAGAGCGAAGGCGGCAATCCTCTCGAAGGCAGCAAGTTTAGCGATCTCTTCTTCCGCCAGTTCGATCACTTCGATCTGCGCGACAGCACCCTCAGCTTTATTACGATCTCCGGCCAGCGCGCCGAACTCGCCGTACCTCAGTTAACCTGGCTCAACGGCAAGAACCGTCATCGCGCCGAAGGCCAGGTAAGCCTCTCAAGCCTTACCGGCCAGCATGGCGTAATGCAGGTGCGTATGGATCTGCGTGACGACAATGGCCTGCTGAACCGCGGCACGGTCTGGATGCAGGCGGACGATGTGGATGTTAAACCCTGGCTGGGCCAGTGGATGAAAGACAACGTCGATCTCACCAGCGCGCAGTTCAGCCTTGAAGCATGGATGACGCTGCGCGACGGCGACGTGGCGGGCGGCGATATCTGGCTGAAGCAGGGCGGCACCACCTGGCGCGGCGAAGATCGTAGCCACCGGCTCTCCGTTGATAATCTTACCGCGCATATCAGCCACACCGACGACGCCTGGCAGGTCGCCATCCCCCAGACGCGGGTCACCGTCGATGATAAACCCTGGCCTGCGGGCTCGCTGAATCTGGCCTGGCTTGCCAACCAACCCGTCGACGGCGATAAAGTGCGGCGCAGCGACGAACTGCGCGTGCGCGCCAGCAACCTTGCGCTGAGCGGGCTGGAAGGATTTCTGCCGCTCGCGACCCGGCTTGCGCCGTCGCTGGGCGACGTCTGGGGCAGCACGCGCCCGAAAGGGAAAATCGACGCACTGGCGCTGGATATCCCGTTGCAGGCGACCGACAAAACCCGTTTTCTCGCACGGTGGAGCGATCTCTCCTGGCAGCAGTGGAAACTTCTGCCGGGCGCGGAGCATTTCTCCGGCTCGGTGTCCGGCACGCTGGAGCATGGCCAGGCGACGGTGAACATGACCGATGCCCGGATGCCGTATCAGAGCGTGTTCCGTGCGCCGCTGGAGATTGCGCGCGGCGCGGCGACCTTTGACTGGCGCAAGAACGCGGAAGGCTTCACGCTTGCCGGTAAAAATCTCGACGTACAGGCGCATTCTCTGTGGGCGCGCGGCGATTTCCGCTATCAGCAGCCGAAGGACGGCGAGCCCTGGCTGGAAATACTGGCGGGCATTCAGACGACTGATGCTGCGCAGGCCTGGCGTTACTTCCCGGAAAACCTGATGGGCAAAGATCTCGTCGATTACCTGAGCGGCGCGATTCAGGGCGGCCAGGTGGAGAACGCCACGCTGGTCTATGTCGGCAACCCACAGCACTTCCCCTATAAGCAAAACGACGGTCAGTTTGAAGTCTATGTACCGCTGCACAACGCGACCTACGCGTTCCAGCCGGACTGGCCCGCGCTGAAAGATTTCGCCATTAATCTCGATTTCCGAAACGACGGGCTCTGGATGGCGGCGCCGCAGGTCATGTTGGGCGGCGTGACGGGTAACAACCTGACGGCCGTTATCCCGGACTACTCGCAGGAAAAACTCTTTATCGATGCCGATATCGCCGGGCCGGGTAAAGCGGTCGGGCCATATTTTAAAGAGACGCCGCTTGCGGATTCGCTGAGTACGACGCTTGATGAACTCCAGCTCGACGGCGATGTGAATGCTCGCTTACATCTCGACATTCCGCTTGATGGCACCATGACGACCGCCAAAGGCGATGTATGGCTGCGCAATAACGCGTTGTTTATTAAACCGCTAAACAGCACGCTGCATAACCTGAACGGCAAATTCAGCTTCGTGAACGGCAATTTACAGAGCGAACCGCTGACGGCGACCTGGTTTAACCAGCCGCTGAATGTTGATTTCTCCACGCGTGAAGAACCGAAAGCCTACCAGGTGGAAGTGAATATGAACGGCGACTGGCAGCCCACCCACACGGGGCTGCTGCCGAAGCCGATGAACGACGCGCTCCGCGGCAGCATTCCCTGGAATGGTAAAGTGGCGATTTCGTTGCCCTATCATGCCGGCGTGAATTATCAGGTCGATATTTCCGGCGATCTGAAGAATGTAAGCAGTCACTTACCTGAGCCAGTCGATAAAGCCGCCGGAGAAGCGCTGCCCTTTAACGTTCGCGCCAAAGGCGATCTGAGAAGCGTCGACGTGACCGGCAACGCCGGGGCGGAAAACCATTTCAACAGCCGCTGGCTGCTGGGCCGTAAGCTGACGCTGGATCGCGCTATCTGGGCGACGGACAGCCGTACCATGCCGCCGCTGCCGGAAAACCGCGGCGTCGAGCTGAATCTCCCGGCAATGGACGGCGCGCAGTGGCTGGCGCTGTTTAACCAGGGCGCGGCGCAGAAGGTCAGCAGCACGACGCTGTTCCCGGAAACCATCACGCTGCGCACCCCGGCGCTGACCTTCGGCGGACAGCGCTGGAACAATCTCAGTGTGATGACAAAACCGCAGGCAGGCGGCACCGAAGTATCCGCCCAGGGCCGCGAAATTAACGGCCGCCTGCTGATGCGCGACGGCGCGCCGTGGCAGGCGAATATCGATTATCTTTATTACAACCCGAGCCACGCTGATGAAGCGGCGTCGGTATTGACCGGCGCGTCCGGGCAAAAAACGCAGGCCGTGGATTTCAGCGGCTGGCCGAATCTGGCGCTGCGCTGCGCCGAGTGCTGGCTGTGGGGGCAAAAATATGGCCGCATCGACGGCGATTTCACCATCAACGGCGATACGCTGTCGCTTGAAAACGGCCTGCTGGATACCGGCTTCGCGCGCCTGACCATGCAGGGCGAATGGGTCAACCGCCAGGATGCCATGCGCACGTCGGTGAAAGGCGTCCTGAAGGGCAAGCAGCTCGATGCGGCGACCAGTTTCTTCGGCGTGAAAACGCCGCTCCAGGGGTCGTCATTTAATGTCGATTACGATCTCCACTGGCGCGACGCGCCGTGGAAACCCGATGAAGCCTCGTTAAGCGGCGTGCTGCATACCCGCCTCGGCAAAGGGCAAATCGCCGATCTTGGCACCGGTCACGCGGGGCAACTGCTGCGCCTGCTGAGCTTTGACGCGCTGCTGCGCAAGCTGCGCTTTGACTTCAGCGACACCTTCGGCGAAGGCTTTTATTACGATTCGATTCGCAGTACGGTGTGGATCAAAGACGGCATTATGCATACCGAAGATACGCTGGTGGATGGCCTGGAAGCGGATATCGCCATGAAAGGCTCCGTTAACCTGCCTGCCCGGACGCTGGATATGGAAGCCGTCGTGGCGCCGGAGATTTCAGCGACGGTCGGCGTGGCGGCGGCATTCGCCGTGAACCCGATTATCGGCGCGGCGGTATTTGCCGCCAGCAAAGTGCTCGGCCCGCTGTGGAACAAGATCTCCGTACTGCGCTATCACATCACCGGGCCTGTCGATAAGCCGCAAATCAACGAGGTGATGCGCCAGCCACGCGCGCAAGCGGCGCAATGATTTGACGCCGCGGCGGAATTACCGCAAGCTCGCCTGATAACCTTTTTCATTGCCCGTACGGGCAGGACCAAGAGAGTAGCAAACAATGAGTCTGAACCTGGTAAGTGAGCAGCTACTGTCTGCCAATGGCCTGAGCCATCAGGATCTCTTTTCCATCCTGGGCCAGCTTTATGAGCGCCGCCTGGATTACGGCGATCTTTATTTTCAGTCCAGTTATCACGAATCCTGGGTTTTAGAAGACCGCATCATTAAAGACGGCTCTTACAATATCGACCAGGGCGTCGGCGTGCGCGCCATCAGCGGCGAGAAAACCGGCTTCGCCTATGCCGATCAGATTAGCCTGCTGGCGCTGGAGCAGAGCGCGCAGGCCGCGCGCAGCATTGTGCGCGAGCAGGGCGAAGGGCGCATCAAAACCCTGAGCGGCGTGGAATATTCGCCGCTCTACACCACGCTCGACCCGCTGCAAAGCATGAGCCGTGAAGAGAAGCTCGATATTTTACGCCGCGTCGATAACGCCGCGCGCGCCGCGGACAAGCGCGTACAGGAAGTGAGCGCGAGCCTGACTGGCGTCTATGAACTGATTCTGGTGGCCGCCACTGACGGCACGCTGGCGGCTGACGTGCGTCCGCTGGTGCGCCTTTCTGTCAGCGTACAGGTAGAAGAAGATGGCAAGCGCGAGCGCGGCTCCAGCGGCGGCGGCGGTCGTTTCGGCTATCAATGGTTTATGGAAAATACCGACGGCGAAGTGCGCGCCGAAGCCTGGGCAAGAGAAGCGGTGCGTATGGCGCTCGTCAACCTGAACGCCGTGGCGGCGCCTGCCGGTACGTTGCCGGTGGTGCTGGGCGCGGGCTGGCCTGGCGTGCTGCTGCATGAGGCGGTCGGTCATGGTCTGGAAGGCGATTTCAACCGTCGCGGCACCTCGGTCTTCAGCGGCCAGATGGGCCAGCTGGTGGCGTCTGAGCTGTGTACCGTGGTGGATGACGGCACGCTTGCCAATCGTCGCGGTTCGCTGGCGATTGATGACGAAGGCGTGCCGGGTCAGTACAACGTGCTGATCGAGAACGGCATCCTGAAAGGCTATATGCAGGATAAGCTGAACGCGCGCCTGATGGGCGTCGCGCCGACCGGCAACGGCCGTCGCGAATCCTACGCGCACCTGCCGATGCCGCGTATGACCAACACCTATATGCTGGCTGGCAAGTCTACCCCGCAGGAGATTATCGAGTCCGTGGAATACGGCATCTTCGCGCCGAACTTCGGCGGCGGCCAGGTGGATATCACCTCCGGTAAGTTCGTCTTCTCGACTTCAGAAGCATATCTCATCGAAAACGGTAAAGTGACGAAGCCGGTAAAAGGCGCGACGCTAATCGGCTCCGGCATCGAGGCGATGCAGCAGATTTCGATGGTGGGCAACGACGTGAAGCTGGATAACGGCGTCGGAGTCTGCGGTAAAGAAGGTCAGAGCCTGCCGGTAGGCGTGGGTCAGCCGACGCTCAAGGTGGATAACCTGACGGTCGGCGGTACGGCATAAGCGTGTTGTTTCGCCCCTCCGCTCGCGAGGGGCGAGGCACTCAGGCGCGGCCCTCTTTTCCTTTCCCGTTTCTTCCCCGCATCTCCTGGTATACCTGCGCCACTTTTACGAAATAATCATTAAGCGCGTTAATGCAGACCTGCACCTTAAGCGGCAGCTTGTCCTTTTCGGTATAAAGCGCGTACACCGGTCGCGGATCGGACTGGTAGCGCGGAAACAGGATCTCCAGCTCGCCGCTGTTGATCTCATCGATCACCCACATCAACGGCACATACGCAATACCTGCGCCAGCCTTCAGCCAGCGGGAAAGCGTCATCGGATCGTTGGTGACAAAACGCCCCTGCGGCAGCAGACGGGTGGAGATGCCTTCCGGCGCGATAAGCTCAAATTCATTGTCGGGACGTACGCTATATTCAAGCCATGAATGGTTGGCGAGATCGGCGGGTTTTTCCGGCGTGCCCGCCTGGGCGAGATAGCTTTTGGCGGCGCAGACGACCATCGGCATCGAGCCAAGGCGTCTGGAAAACAGACTGGAGTCCTGGAGCGCGCCGACGCGGATCACTACGTCCAGCCCGTCGGCGATAAGGTCCGGCGCCGGAATGCCGGTCACCAGGTTGACCGATAATCCTGGATAGTCGCGCAGCATACCGGCAGTCAGCGAAGCCAGCACATTTTGCGCCATGGTTGAAGAGCAGCCAATCCGCAGCGTGCCGATCGGGCTATTATTAAAGGCGTATAACTGTTCATGAACTTCCTGAACTTCATGCAGCATACGACGGCAGCCCTGGTAGTAAATCCGGCCTGCCTCGGTTAAGCCAATACTGCGGGTGCTGCGGTTTAACAGCTTGACCTGCAACTCATCTTCCAGTTTCGATACCGTCTGACTGATAGAAGAGACGCTCATCTCAAGCTGCCTGGCGGCGCTGGTAAATGAGCCCAGCTCCACCACTTTGGCGAACACCGACATTCTTTTTAGTCGTTCCATTATTCACTCTGGCTTAAAAGTGATTTAGATCACATATCATAGATAACTTACTATCAGTTACGCTAATATATTATTTCCAACATAACTAACGCCGCACTCTCGCCCGGCCATTCCAGGCCACTCGTTGCGGAATATAGTTTAAAAATCAATCGCCTGCACGCAAATCAAGGTCAACATGAGTCTTTTTCCGGTCATTGTGATATTCGGTCTTTCTTTTCCGCCGATCTTTTTTGAGCTTCTGCTGTCGCTGGCGATTTTCTGGCTGGTGCGTCGTGCGCTGATCCCGACCGGGATTTACGATTTCGTCTGGCATCCGGCGTTATTTAATACGGCGCTTTATTGCTGTCTGTTCTATCTGCTGTCGCGCTTGTTTGTCTGAGGTTGATGTGAAATTACTAACAACAAAAATCACCCGCACAGCCATCACTGTGGTGCTGGTCGTGCTCGCCTTCATCGCTATTTTCCGCGCCTGGAGTTTCTATACCGAATCGCCCTGGACGCGTGATGCGCGTTTCACCGCCGATGTGGTCGCTATCGCGCCGGATGTGGCCGGGCTGATTACGTCGGTGGACGTACATGACAACCAGCTTGTGAAAAAAGATCAGGTGCTTTTCACTATAGACCAGCCGCGCTACCAGAAGGCGCTGGAAGAAGCCGAAGCCGATGTCGCCTACTACCAGGCGCTGGCGAATGAAAAACGCCGCGAGGCGGGCCGTCGTAACCAGCTTGGCGTCCAGGCGATGTCGCGTGAAGAGATAGACCAGGCGAACAACGTGCTGCAAACCGTATTGCATCAGCTGGCGAAAGCCGAGGCGACGCGCGACCTGGCGCGGCTCGACCTGCAACGCACGGTGATCCGCGCCCCGGCGGACGGCTGGGTCACTAACCTTAACGTCTATACCGGCGAATTCATTACGCGCGGCTCCACGGCGGTGGCGCTGGTTAAACAGAACAGCTTTTATGTTCTGGCCTATATGGAAGAGACCAAGCTTGAGGGCGTGCGTCCCGGGTTTCGCGTCGAGATCACGCCGCTTGGCAGCAATAACGTCCTGCACGGCACCGTGGACAGCGTCTCTGCGGGCGTGACGAACGCCAGCAGCACCCGCGACGATAAAGGCATGGCGACCGTCGATTCCAACCTGGAGTGGGTGCGCCTGGCCCAGCGCGTACCGGTACGTATTCGCCTCGATAAACAGCCCGGCAACCTTTACCCGGCCGGCACGACGGCGACCGTCGTGGTGACGGGCGAGCGGGATCGCGACCGCAGCCAGGAATCGGCCTTTAACAAGCTGATGCACCGCCTGCGCGAATTCGGCTAATGATGATGGGCTTTTTATCTATCGATCCCCGGCATCTGCGCTTTGCGATAAAGCTCGCCACCGCCATTGTGCTGGCGCTGTTCGTCGGGTTTCACTTTCAGCTCGAAACGCCGCGCTGGGCGGTGCTGACCGCGGCTATCGTCGCGGCGGGCCCGGCGTTTGCCGCGGGCGGCGAACCCTGGTCCGGCGCTATTCGCTATCGCGGTATGCTCAGGATCATCGGCACGTTCATCGGCTGTATCGCCGCGCTGGTAATGATTATCGGCACCATTCGCGCGCCGGTATTAATGCTGACCCTCTGCTGCATCTGGGCCGGTTTCTGTACCTGGGTGTCATCGCTGGTGAAAGTCGAGAACTCGTATGCCTGGGGGCTGGCGGGTTACACAGCGCTGATTATCGTCATTACGATCCAGACCGAGCCGCTGCTGGCGCCGCAGTTTGCGCTGGAGCGCTGTAGTGAAATCGTGCTCGGGATTTTCTGCGCGATTATCGCCGATCTTCTGTTCTCTCCGCGCTCCATTAAAAAAGAGATCGACCGCGAGCTGGATGCGCTGCTGGTGGAGCAATTTCGCCTGATGCAGCTCTGCATGGCCCACGGCGACAGCGAAGAGGTGGATAAAGCGTGGGGCGCGCTGGTGCGTCGTACCGCCGCGCTCGACGGGATGCGGGTTAACCTGAATATGGAGTCATCGCGCTGGGTGCGGGCGAATCGCCGCCTTAAAGCGCTCAATACGCTCTCCCTGACGCTCATTACCCAGGCCTGCGAAACCTATCTCATCCAGAACACCCGTCCGGAGTCGATAGCGCCGGAATACCGCGAGCTGTTTGTCGAGCCGGTGGAAACCGCCGCCGATGTGCACCGTCGCCTGAAGTTCATCCGCCGCGTGCTCTCCTGGACCGGCGAGCATGACACGCCGGTGACGATTTACACCTGGGTCGGCGCGGCCACGCGCTACTTGTTGCTCAAGCGCGGCGTAATCACCAACGCGAAAATCAGCGCGGTGGAAGACGATGTGCTGACTGATGAAGTGGTGGTTAAAGCCCCGTCGGCGGAGCGTCACCACGCCATGATTAACTTCTGGCGCACCACGGTGTCGTGCCTGCTGGGCACGCTCTTCTGGCTCTGGACTGGCTGGACTTCAGGCAGCGGCGCGATGATCATGATAGCGGTCGTGACGGCGCTGGCGATGCGCCTGCCGAACCCGCGTATGGTGTCGCTCGATTTCCTCTACGGTATGCTCGCCGCGCTGCCGCTCGGCGCGTTCTACTTCCTGGTCGTGCTCCCGTCGACCCAGCAAAGCATGTTGCTGCTGTGCATCAGCCTGGCGCTGCTCGGCTTTTTTATCGGCATCGAAGTGCAAAAACGACGGCTTGGTTCGATGGGCGCGCTGGCCGGCACCATTAATATTCTGGTGCTGGATAACCCCATGACGTTCCACTTCAGCCAGTTTCTCGACAGCGCGCTGGGCCAGCTGGTGGGCTGTATGCTGGCGATGATGGTGATTCTGGTTATCCGCGATAACTCGCAGGCGCAGACAGGGCGCATGCTGCTGAACCAGTTTGTCTCGACGGCGGTCTCCTCGCTCACTACCAACAAAGCGAAGCGTAAAGAGAACCATCTGCCTGCGCTCTATCAGCAGCTCTTTCTGTTGCTGAGTAAATTCCCGGATGACGTGGCGAAATTTCGCCTGGCGCTGAATCTCATCATCGCGCACCAGCGACTGCGCGAAGCGCCGGTGCCGGTAAACGACGATCTCTCGGCGTTTCACCGCCAGTTAAGACGCACGGCGGACCGGGTGATTTCCGCTTCCAGCGATGAAAAACGACGCGCGACGTTTCGCCAGTTGCTGGATGAGCTGGCGATCTACCAGGAGAAGCTACATGTCTGGGCGGCGCCGCAATCGGTTATCGATTCCGTGAAACGGCTGACCGATATGCTCCATAAATATCAACAGGCGTTTACCAACACGTAATGCCAAAACCGACGCCCAAAGCGTCGGTTTTTTTATGACTATACTTACCCCCATCCACGGAATTTCACGTGCAGGAGGGGACAATGACCGCACAAACATTTGCAGAACATGCGTTTTTTAAGACCGGCTATTTTGTTGACGGGACATGGCACAGCGCGCAGGAAACCTTCGACGTGCTGAATCCGGCGACGGGCGAGGTGATCGCGCAGGTCGCGAAAGCGGGTAAAAAAGAGACCGAGGCCGCTATCGCCGCCGCCAGCCGCGCTTTCCCCGCCTGGCGGGCTAAAACCGCCAAAGAACGCTCTGAAATTCTCTATCGCTGGTATCAGCTCATCATCGAGAACAAGCGCGCGCTGGGTGAGCTGATGACGAGCGAACAGGGTAAGCCGCTGAAAGAGGCGGAAGGCGAGGTGGAATACGCCGCGAGCTTTATCCAGTGGTTCGCCGAGCAGGCCAAACGCGCCAACGGCGAAATCATTCCACCTGTGAAGCCTGGCTCGCGCATTCTGGCGACCCGCGAACCGGTCGGCGTCGTGGCGGCGATCACGCCCTGGAACTTCCCGATGGCGATGCTGACCCGTAAGCTCGGCCCGGCGCTGGCCGCGGGCTGTACCGGCGTTATCAAACCCGCCAACAATACGCCGCTCAGCGCTTTCGCACTGGTGGCGCTGGCGCAGCAGGCGGGCGTGCCGGACGGCGTGCTCAATGCGGTGGCGGGCAGCACGTCGGAAATCAGCGACGCCATTATGGCAAGCCCGGAGGTTCGCAAAATCTCGTTCACCGGCTCAACCGCAGTAGGCAAAACGCTGATGCGCAATGCCGCCGGGACGATGAAAAAAGTCTCGATGGAGCTTGGCGGTAACGCGCCGTACATCGTCTTTGACGATGCCGACATCGATGCGGCGGTGAAAGGCGCTATCGCCAATAAATTCCGTAACGCAGGCCAGGTGTGCGTCAGCGTTAACCGTTTCTATATTCAGGAAGGCGTCTATGACCGTTTCGTTAATCAACTGGCGGAAGCGGTAAAAGCGCTGAAAGTGGGCAACGGTAGGGAAGAAGGCGTTGTCGTCGGGCCGCTTATCGAGCAATCGGCGGTCGATAAAGTGCGCGAGCATGTGGACGACGCGGTCGCGAAAGGCGCGAAGGTGCTGACCGGCGGTAAACCGCATGCGCTGGGCGGCAATTTCTGGCAGCCGACGGTATTGATTGATGCGAATGAAGACATGAAGCTGGCGCAGGAAGAGACATTCGGCCCGCTTGCCGCCTGCTTCAGTTTTAAAACCGAAGAAGAAGTTATCGCGCGCGCGAATAATACGCCTTACGGTCTTGCGGCGTACTTTTACACTCAAAACCTTCAGCGCGTGTTCCGCGTCTCGCAGCAGCTGGAAAGCGGCATGATAGGCGTTAACGAGTGCGCGGTGTCGACCGAAGTGGCGCCATTTGGCGGCGTGAAAGAGTCAGGGCTTGGGCGCGAAGGTTCGGTGCTGGGGCTTGATGAGTTTATGGAAGTGAAAACGCTGCATCTTGGCGGGTTATAAGCGTGAGGGCGGCATCATCGCCGCCCGTAAAACGTGGTGGCAATAATGAAAAGCTACAGTTTTGATTTCAGTACGATGGCCAGTCAGCAGGATTTTTATCGGGCGTTTGCTGAAACGTTTGGTATGACGCCGGAACGCGTGGGCGATCTGGATAGTCTGTGGCAGGTGGTGACGGAAGAAGGGTTGCCGTTGCCGCTGGAAATCGTATTCCTGCATGTGACGGCGGAAGTGAAACGCCGCTTCGGCGCGTTGATTCTGCTGTTTGAAGAAGCAGAAGAGGAGCTGGAAGGTCAGCTCCTCTTCAATATCCGGCAATAGCCATACAGCATTCCCTCAAAAAGGCCCCTGACAGGCAGGGGCAAAAGTCGTCGGAGAAGACGACGAGGGTTTATTTGTACAATTCTGCCGTGGCGTGCCAGTGATCGCCCTGAGTCAGTTCAGTGATGCGATAGCTGCTTGCGCCTTCTTTTTCCGCTTTAGCGGCCAGTTGCTGGCGAACGTCCATCGGCGAGCCGCTCAGCTGCGTCACAGAGACGGAGCCCATCGGCTGGAGTTTTTGCGCCTGTTGCGCGTTGACCTGTTGGACTGCGGCGCTCGCACCGAAAGAGAGTACGGATGCAAGGCCCAGAGCAGCGATGGTAAATGTCGTTTTCATCATTCATTCCTCATGCAGGTGTATTCAGCGGCCTTAATGGTTGGCGTACGGTTTTTATCGGACCGCTGAGAGGTTTTACGTGTTAGTCGCGTGGGTTATTACGCTTATTTATAAAGCTCGGCAGTCGCGTGCCAGTGGTCGCCAGTACGGGCTTCGATCACGCGGTACGCCGTTGCGCCTTTCGCTTCGGCTTTCTCATTCAGCATTGCACGCAGATCCATCGGCGCCGCGTTTACGGCATCAACAGAAACGGTACCAATAGACTGACGGTTCTGCGCCTGTTCTGCGTTGATAGAATCTGCCGCGAAAGCGCCGAAGGACAGCATGGAGAGAAGTGTCAGGGCTGTTACAGTTGATTGGGTTTTCATGTTCTTTTCCTCGTCGTAATTGTTATCGGTGGGGTCTTATTGTGTGACCCTCATCACAAAAACAAGTATACACTAATCACCCAAAAAATTAATACCAAACTAATTATTTACTATGAAACTTTGTTCGCATGACCCACGGTTTTTATTACCGATCATTATAAAAATGACCATGAAAAGTCCGTTTTCTGATTAAAATTTTAATAAATCAATGAGTTGAGTGAAATTGACGATTTGTGCGGTATTCAGGCTGTGAATCAGGCGAAACCGTAAAAAAGAGGTCGATTACGCTGCGCGCATCATCAAAGAAAGCGGAATTGCGGGGTGGAAAGGGCAACCGCCGGAAGAACCGGCGGCGGCGCAGGGCTTACAGCTCCTGCTCGAACAGCATCAGTATGGCTTCGTAGAGATCTTTCACCGTAAAGCCGCGCGCGGGCGTGGTAAAGATAGTGTCGTCACCGGCGATCGTACCCAGAATCCCTTCCGCTTTACCAAGCGAATCCAGCAGACGCGCGATAAGCTGCGCGGCGCCTGGGCTGGTGTGAATCACCACCACCGCATCGTTGTAGTCGATATCCAGCACCAGGTTTTTCAGCGGGCTGGAGGTCGTCGGTACGCCCAGCTCAACCGGCAGGCAGTACACCATCTCCATTTTGGCGTTGCGGGTACGCACGGCGCCAAATTTCGTTAACATGCGAGAGACTTTAGACTGGTTGATGTTCTCGAAACCCTGATCCTGAAGCGCCTGGACGATTTCACCCTGGGAGCTGAACTTCTCTTCTTTTAGTAAGGCCTTGAAGGCTTTGACTAATTCTTCTTGTTTTGCGGAACTACGCATATATCACCCGTATACAGGCCAATAAACAACATTATTATGCATTGTGATGAATTTTTATGCAAATGGTCTGCCTTGCGGCGGGCTGAAATAATGTTATGAAAGAGACGAATTTTATCAAATTACGTTATCGAGGAACATGTCTGCGTCACGACTCGTAAATAAGGCTTTAAGTAAACTAAATGTTATCAAAATGATGTTGTTTTGATGCTTAAAGAGGGTGTAATGTAACCGCCTGTTGAGATGTTGCTTCGGTAGTGACCCGGCGGTATTCGCGTCGTCTGCACCCGGGCGAGAAGGCCGCATCGCTTTCAGTTAACCGCGCTACGATCGCAAACTGCGGGCGAAAAGAGTGCTATAACTTCCTCCCAGGATGATTATGGTCGCCACCTCATGGAGTAACGGCACACAATTGCTAACCATAATAAGGAGTTTAGGATGAAAGTTGCAGTCCTCGGCGCGGCAGGCGGTATCGGCCAGGCGCTTGCCCTTCTACTCAAGACCCAACTGCCTTCAGGTTCAGAACTCTCTCTGTATGACATTGCGCCGGTGACCCCAGGGGTTGCGGTGGATTTAAGTCATATCCCGACCGACGTGAAAATCAAAGGTTTCTCCGGTGAAGACGCGAAACCGGCGCTGGAAGGCGCTGACGTGGTGCTGATCTCCGCAGGCGTTGCCCGTAAACCAGGTATGGATCGCTCTGACCTGTTCAACGTGAACGCAGGCATCGTGAAAAACCTGATTCAGCAGGTTGCGACAACCTGCCCGAAAGCGTGCATCGGCATTATCACCAACCCGGTGAACACCACTGTCGCCATCGCGGCAGAAGTGCTGAAAAAAGCGGGCGTGTACGACAAGAACAAACTGTTCGGCGTGACCACGCTGGATATCATCCGCTCCAACACCTTTGTGGCGGAACTGAAAGGCAAAAAACCGGCTGAGCTGGACGTGCCGGTGATTGGCGGCCACTCTGGCGTGACCATTCTGCCGCTGCTCTCGCAGATCCCGGGCGTGAATTTCACCGATCAGGAAGCTGCCGATCTCACCAAACGCATCCAGAATGCGGGCACCGAAGTAGTGGAAGCGAAAGCGGGCGGGGGCTCTGCGACCCTGTCTATGGGCCAGGCGGCCGCGCGTTTCGGTCTCTCCCTGGTGCGTGCGCTGCAGGGCGAGCAGGGCGTGGTGGAATGCGCCTATGTGGAAGGCGACGGCGAATATGCCCGCTTCTTCTCACAGCCGCTGCTGCTGGGTAAAAACGGTATTGAAGAGCGTAAACCGATCGGCGCTCTGAGCGCTTACGAACAGAAGTCGCTGGAAGGCATGCTGGATACGCTGAAAAAAGATATCGCCCTGGGCGAAGAGTTCGTTAACAAATAAGCGTTAATGGACGAAAAAAAACCGGAACTCAGGTTCCGGTTTTTTTATGTCTGCGATACCGCTATTCCGGCGTCGCCGGGTATTCCTGAATCGTCACCTGGATCGTGAGTTTGCGGTCGTTACGCATTACTTCCACCGGGATCACCGAGCCCGGGCGGATCTCCGCCACCTGGTCCATGGTTTCCAGCGCGGAGATAGCAGGCTTCTTGTTCACCGACACAATCACGTCGTTCACCTGAATGCCGGCGCGCGCGGCAGGGCCGTCCTGCGCCACATCGTTAACCACAATTCCCTGAATCTGGTCGATGCCCGCCGCAGGCGTATGCATCGGCGTGATTTCACGCCCGCTAATGCCGATATAGCCGCGGATCACGCGCCCGTCGCGGATGAGCTTTTCCATAATGCGCGTGGCGAGCTGAGTCGGGATCGCGAAGCCGATGCCTTCCGGCGTTTCGCCGTCGTTGCTCTTGTCAAAGGAAAGCGTGTTAATGCCCATCAGCTCGCCCAGGGAGTTCACCAGCGCGCCGCCGGAGTTGCCGTGGTTGATGGAGGCGTCGGTTTGCAGGAAATTCTGGCGTCCGGACGGGTTCAGGCCGATACGGCCGGTGGCGCTGATAATCCCCTGAGTAATGGTCTGCCCGAGGTTATAGGGGTTGCCAATCGCCATCACCACATCGCCGATGTGCGGCATACGCTGCGGATTGATGGGGATGACCGGCAGCGTGGTGGCGTTGATTTTCAGCACGGCCAGATCGGTCAGGCTGTCTGAACCCACCAGCAGCGCCTCGAACACGCGGCCATCCTGCAGCGCCACGATAATCTGGTCAGCGTCATTGATGACATGCTTATTGGTAAGGATATAACCGCGCTGATCCATGATAACGCCGGAGCCGAGCGTGCGGATCTCCAGTTGGCTGCGGTTGCTGCCGCCAAGGCTGCGGTTGTAGACATTCACGACCGCAGGCGCAGCACGACGCACCGCCCGGTTGTAACTCACGGGCGTTTCATCGTCGCTATCGAGCTTTTGCTGCAACAGCGGATTGTACTGGCGCAGGGAAGGTACGAGCGTCAGCAGCAACGCAGCGACGATCAACCCCGCAATAACCGAGCGTAAAAGCTTCAGAAACATGTGTATGGATTAAGTAGTCAGGGGACGGGCGCAGCATACCATGAGTTAAACGGACATCACACGCGGCGTGATGCCCGTTCTCTCAGTTTATTAACGCAGCAGTAAGTAGAGGCTGTCATTTCCGCGCACGATATGCAGCGCGATGATGGCAGGCTTGCTTTCCAGTAGCTTGCGCATCTCAGCGATGGAGCTAACGCGCGCGCGGTTCACGCCGACGATAACATCATCTTTCTGCAGACCCGCCTGCGCGGCGGCGCTGCCTTTTTCGACGCTATTGATGGTAATGCCTTTGGTGCCGTCTTTGAGCTGGCCATCGCTTAACGTCGCGCCCTGCAAGGCCGGGGCGATGATATCGGCGCTGGCGGAAGAGGACGTGCTTTTATCGAGCGTCACTTCCACTTCCTGGGCTTTACCGTCGCGCAGCAGGCCCAGCTTCACTTTTGTGCCAGGCTCGGTGGTGGCGATGCGCGAGCGCAGTTCGGCGAAGCTGTTCAGCGGGCGGCCATTGAGGCTCACAATCACGTCGCCCGCTTTAATGCCCGCTTTGGCAGAGCCCGAGTTTGGCAGCACTTCGCTGACGAACGCGCCGCGCTGGGTATTCAGGTTAAACGCTTTGGCGATATCGGCGCTCATCTCGGTGCCTTTAATACCGAGCAGGCCACGTTTGACCTCGCCCGACTGCATCAGCTGTTTAGCGAGCGTCTGGGCCATATTGGCAGGAATAGCGAAGCCGATGCCGACGCTGCCGCCGCCCGGCGCGAGGATCGCGGTGTTGATGCCGATAAGCTCGCCGTTAAGATTCAGCAGCGCGCCGCCGGAGTTGCCGCGGTTGATGGAGGCATCGGTCTGGATAAAGTTTTCAAACCCTTCGAGATTCAGCCCGCTGCGGCCTAACGCCGACACGATGCCGGACGTCGCCGTCTGGCCGAGCCCGAACGGGTTGCCGACGGCCACCACGAAATCGCCCACGCGCAGTTTATCGGAATCTGCCACCTGGATTTGCGTCAGGTTGCTGGCGTTTTGCAACTGGATCAGCGCGATATCGCTCTGGTCGTCGCCGCCGATAAGCTTAGCGTCGAACTCACGGCCATCATTGAGCTGAACGCTGATTTTCTCCGCGTGGTTTATCACGTGATTGTTGGTGAGCACATAGCCTTTCGCGGCGTCGATAATGACGCCGGAGCCGAGCCCTTCAAACGGCTGCGCCTGTTGATCCGGCATCGACTCGCCGAAGAACTTTTTCAGCTCCTCCGGCACGCGCTGTTCCTGCACGGCGGTGCCTTCCACCCGTACGCTGACGACCGCAGGCAGCACTTTTTCCAGCATCGGCGCGAGGCTTGGGATGGCAGGCTGGCCCGGCACCTGCGACGGCAGGGCGGCGAGCACCGGCGCAGGCGCCGACAGAGATAAACCGAGACTTAACGCTAACGCACTTAACAGCAGGGTTTGTTTTTTCATGAACGCGGCTCTCGCAACCTGGTTATAAAAAGTCACCTGAAAACACGGATATTATTGAATTCTCAATGTCGTAACAATGCTGTCATCGGGACGGCAGCGCTCAGAATAAGCATAGTCAGCGCCCAAAGAAAAGCGGGCGCTACATGCGCCCGACGGTAAGGATATTTTTGGTATCAGTTGCGCTTCGCGCCGGTACGCAGCAGGCCAGAAGCGCTGTCTGAATAGTCGCGCGGCATCTGGACCGGCGCCTGATCGTTGCTGGCTTCCGATTCCGCAAGGCGATTGCGGAACGGGTTGGTCTCTGCGGACATTTCCGGCAGCAGGCTGCTGGAGCTTTTCGCCATGTGCTGATAGAGCTGACGATAGTCATCCGCCATGTTATCCAGCAGTTCAGCGCTGCGGGCGAAGTGGCTGACCAGTTCTTCGCGGTAGTCGTCAAGCTCCGCTTTGTTTTTCTCAAGCTCGTACTGCAAAGCCTGCTGTTGACGTAATTTGCGGTTACCGAAACGCATAGCGACGGCGCCGATAATAATGCCGACGACTAACCCAATAAGCGCATATTCCCAGGTCATGAACATCTCCCGTTGTCTTGTGATTCCGTAGGGTGGTAACGGCGAGGCTTGGTTTCTCGTCTGCGTGCCGTCGACCGGTAAACCCACTATAACCGCTAATTCAGGAGAAGTGGAATCCTGGAGCGGCATGGCGTAGTGTAGAGCGGCCTTTTTTTGGCCAAAATAACGCTGCGGCGAACGTTTTCAGGAAGTAAGAATAATATATGCAGAGCATCTCTCCGACATCGCGCTACCAACAGGCCCTGAAAGAGGGCACCCATCAGCCGGACGACGTCCAGCACGACGCGGTAAATCGTCTGAATCTTATCTGGCAGGCCCTTTCGCAGAAAACCGACGAACCCGCACCGTCCCGCGGCGGCCTGCTGACGAAAGTCGGCAAACTCTTTGGCAAACGTGAAGACGCGGCCCGCGAAACGCCGGTACGCGGCTTATATATGTGGGGCGGCGTCGGCCGCGGCAAAACCTGGCTGATGGATCTGTTCTTTCATAGCCTGCCGGGCGAGCGCAAGCTCAGGCTGCATTTTCACCGCTTTATGCTGCGGGTGCATGAAGAGCTCGCCGCGCTGCAGGGGCAGACCGATCCGCTGGATGTGGTTGCTGACGGTTTTAAAGCCCAGGCGGACGTTATCTGCTTCGATGAGTTTTTTGTCTCTGACATTACCGACGCCATGCTGCTTGGCGGGCTGATGCAGGCGCTGTTCGCGCGCGGCATTACGCTTGTCGCGACTTCCAACATTCCGCCCGATGAGCTGTACCGCAACGGCTTGCAGCGTACACGGTTTCTGCCTGCCATCGAGGCGATAAAAGCGAACTGCGACGTGATGAACGTCGATGCGGGTATTGATTACCGCCTGCGCACGCTGACCCAGGCGCATTTGTGGCTGTCGCCGCGAGGCGAGGAGACGACGCGTCAGATGGACGCGCTCTGGCAGGCGCTGGCGGGCGCGCCGCGTAACGCGGCAGCGGCGCCGTCGCTTGAGATTAACCATCGCCCGCTGCCGACGCTCGGCGTGGAAAACCAGACGCTTGCCGCGTCGTTCGCCACGCTGTGCGTGGATGCGCGCAGCCAGCATGACTACATCGCGCTGTCGCGCCAGTTCCATACCGTGCTGCTGTTTGACGTGCCGGTGATGACCACTTCCACCGAGAACGCGGCGCGGCGCTTTATCGCGCTGGTGGATGAGTTTTACGAACGCCAGGTGAAGCTGGTGGTCTCGGCGGATGCGCCGCTGGAGAGTATTTATCAGGGTGAGCAACTGAAGTTTGAATTCAGGCGTTGCCTGTCGCGTTTGCAGGAGATGCAGAGCGAAGAATACCTCAAACGCCCGCACCTGGCCTGAGGCCTGGCCGCTCCTCTGCGCGCAGGGGAGCGAATCCTTGTACTTTCCTCATAAAAGGGGTCGATCTTTATACTCGACTTCTCTATAATCTTGCGACCCCACGTTACAAGAAAGTTTTTTTCCCGAAACTTTTATGTGCCGAAAACATATCCGAGGGGGTAGGTTTGCGGACTTTGTCGTGTGAACCTCAACTCAATTTAAGCGTTTGGGTGTTCGCCAACGTGTAACTCTATATTTGGGTAAGCTTTTAATGAAAACTTTTACAGCTAAACCAGAAACCGTAAAACGCGACTGGTATGTTGTTGACGCGACCGGTAAAACTCTGGGCCGTCTGGCTACCGAACTGGCTCGTCGCCTGCGCGGTAAGCACAAAGCGGAATACACTCCGCACGTTGATACCGGTGATTACATCATCGTTCTGAACGCAGAAAAAGTTGCTGTAACCGGCAACAAGCGTTCTGACAAAATGTACTACCACCACACTGGCCACATCGGTGGTATCAAAGAAGCGACCTTTGAAGAGATGATTGCCCGCCGTCCTGAGCGTGTAATTGAAATCGCGGTTAAAGGCATGCTGCCGAAAGGCCCTCTGGGCCGTGCTATGTACCGTAAACTGAAAGTTTACGCGGGCAACGAGCACAACCACGCGGCGCAGCAACCGCAAGTTCTGGACATCTAATCGGGATTATGGCAATGGCTGAAAATCAATACTACGGCACTGGTCGCCGCAAAAGCTCCGCCGCTCGTGTGTTTATCAAACCGGGCAACGGTAAAATCGTTATCAACCAGCGTTCTCTGGAACAGTACTTCGGTCGCGAAACTGCCCGCATGGTAGTTCGCCAGCCGCTGGAACTGGTCGACATGGTTGAGAAACTGGATCTGTACATCACCGTTAAAGGTGGTGGTATCTCCGGTCAGGCTGGTGCGATCCGTCACGGTATCACCCGCGCTCTGATGGAGTACGATGAGTCTCTGCGCTCTGAACTGCGTAAAGCTGGCTTCGTTACTCGTGACGCTCGTCAGGTTGAACGTAAGAAAGTCGGTCTGCGTAAAGCACGTCGTCGTCCGCAGTTCTCCAAACGTTAATTCTTTTCTGCTTTTGCAGAATCGTATTGGCGAAAAACCCGGCACAACGCCGGGTTTTTTTATGCCCGGAATTTTTATCTGGCCGCTAATCTACTGAAATCCCGCCCATTTACGGCTATCGGACAAAACCTCTCACCACAAGCTGCGCAAAATCTGGTAAACTATCATCCAATTTTGTGCCCAAATGCTGGTAACTGTTCACGTTTTGTTCGTTTTGCAGACGGAAGAAAGTTCGGCACGGAAGGGTGATTGATAAGGCCAGTCGTGTGTGCGGCTGGTAGCAGTAACTTTCTGAATATACCTGGAGGTTTTCATGGCTGTCGCTGCCAACAAACGTTCGGTAATGACGCTGTTTTCTGGTCCTACTGATATCTACAGCCATCAGGTCCGCATTGTGCTGGCTGAAAAGGGTGTCAGCTTTGAAATTGAGCATGTGGAAACGGATAACCTGCCGCAGGATCTGATTGACCTCAACCCAAATCAAAGCGTGCCGACGCTGGTAGACCGTGAACTGACTCTGTGGGAGTCGCGCATCATTATGGAATATCTTGATGAGCGTTTCCCGCATCCGCCGTTAATGCCCGTCTACCCGGTGGCTCGCGGTGAAAGCCGCCTGTATATGCACCGTATCGAGAAAGACTGGTACTCGCTGATGAACGTTATCGTCAGCGGTTCCGCGCAGGAAGCCGATAACGCGCGTAAACAGCTGCGTGAAGAGCTGCTGGCTATCGCACCGGTATTCGGCCAGAAGCCGTATTTCCTGAGCGATGAGTTCAGCCTGGTGGATTGCTACCTTGCGCCGCTGCTGTGGCGTCTGCCGCAGTTAGGCGTAGAGTTCAGCGGCGCGGGCGCCAAAGAGCTCAAAGGTTATATGACTCGCGTGTTTGAGCGTGATTCGTTCCTTGCTTCGCTGACCGAAGCCGAGCGCGAAATCCGCCTGCAAACCCGGGGCTAAACCTTATGGATATCTCTCAGCTCTCTCCACGTCGTCCCTATCTGCTGCGTGCCTTTTATGAATGGCTGCTGGACAACCAGCTGACGCCGCACCTGGTCGTGGATGTGACGCTGCCGGGCGTGCTGGTGCCGCTGGAGTACGCGCGTGACGGGCAAATTGTTCTGAATATCGCCCCGCGTGCGGTCGGCAATCTGGAACTGGCGAATGATGAAGTTCGCTTCAACGCCCGTTTTGGCGGCGTGCCGCGTCAGGTCTCGGTGCCGCTGGCTGCTGTGCTGGCTATCTACGCCCGTGAAAACGGCGCCGGTACGATGTTCGAGCCAGAAGCCGCTTACGATGAAGAGATGGCGAGCCTGAACGATGACAACAGCGCAGAAGAGCCGGAAACCGTGATGTCTGTGATTGATGGCGATAAGCCTGACGATGCGGATGATAACGGCCCGGATGACGAGCCGCCGCCGCGTGGCGGGCGTCCCGCGCTGCGTGTAGTGAAGTAATTCCTGACAGGCCCTATGGGCCTGTTTTGTTTTCCGCCTGTAGTTTCGCCAGCCCGAAAATCCTGTGATAGGATGAGTAAAGCTGTCACATTTCAATAGCATGCCGCCTATGAATCCATTCGACTCACAATCTAAAAATGCTTCCGACGCTATTGGACATAGTCTTGGGCGCCGTCCGCTGACGCGCAAAAAGCTTTCTGAAATGGTAGAAGAAGAGCTGGAGCAGATGATTCGCCGCCGCGAATTTGCGGAAGGAGAGGCGTTGCCTTCTGAGCGCGAGTTAATGACGTTTTTTAACGTAGGCCGCCCTTCGGTCAGGGAAGCGCTGGCGGCGTTAAAGCGTAAAGGGCTGGTGCAAATCAGTAACGGCGAACGCGCGCGCGTATCGCGTCCTTCAGCGGATACCATCATTAGCGAACTCTCCGGTATGGCGAAAGATTTTCTCTCCCATCCCGGCGGTATCGCTCATTTTGAACAGTTGCGGCTGTTTTTCGAATCCAGTCTCGTGCGCTACGCGGCTGAAAAAGCCACGGACGAACAGCTTGAACGCCTGACCCAGGCGCTGGAAATCAATCGTCAGTCGCTTGCAGACAACGCACAGTTTATCCGCTCGGATGTGGAGTTCCATCGTGTGCTGGCCGAAATCCCCGGCAACCCTATCTTTATGGCTATTCACGTGGCGCTGCTGGACTGGCTTATTGCTGCGCGTCCCGCCGTGCCTGACGGCGAGCTGATTGAACATAACAACATCAGTTACCAGCAGCATATTGCGATTGTTGACGCTATCCGCCGCCGCGATCCTGATGAAGCCGACCACGCGCTACAAACGCATCTCAATAGCGTTTTTGCTACCTGGCAGGCCCTCGGCCAGAAGAAAAAATCCCGTAAATAACGACGATCTTCTCGATCGTTTAGTGAAGCCGATCGCATAACCGCATTCGCAGGGCGATCTGTCGATTATTTGATCTGGTATAACAGGTATAAAGGTATATAGTCATTCTCACTTAACTGATGAGGATGTTCTTATGACCGCTCAATTACGTGGGGTAATGCCCGCACTTCTGACCCCTTTCGACCAGCAGCAACGCCTGGATAAAGAGAGCCTGCGCCGTCTGGTGCGCTTTAACATCAGTCAGGGCATCGACGGGCTCTATGTCGGAGGTTCGACGGGAGAGGCGTTTATGCAAAGCTGCGCGGAACGCGAAGAAGTGCTGGAGATCGTGGCCGAAGAGGCAAAAGGAAAAGTGACGCTAATAGCGCATGTGGGCTGCGTGAGCACGGCGGAAAGCCAGCGGCTTGCGGCCGCCGCCAGCCGCTATGGCTTTGATGCCGTATCTGCCGTTACGCCCTTTTACTACCCCTTTAGCTTTGATGAACATTGCGACCACTACCGCGCCATTATTGCCTCTGCGGACGGGTTACCGATGGTGGTGTACAACATTCCGGCACTGAGCGGCGTCAGGCTGTCGCTTGATCAAATCAGCACGCTGGTGACGCTGCCTGGCGTCGGTGCGCTGAAGCAGACCTCAGGCGATCTGTATCAAATGGAGCAGATCCGCCGCGCGCATCCGGATCTGGTGCTCTACAACGGCTATGACGAGATCTTCGCGTCAGGTCTGCTGGCGGGCGCTGACGGCGGGATCGGCAGCACCTACAACATCATGGGCTGGCGCTATATGCATATCGCGAAGGCGCTAAACGCGGGCGATATCGCTACTGCGCAACAGCTGCAACGCGACTGTAATCAGGTTATCGATCTGCTGATCAAAACGGGCGTCTTTCGCGGCCTTAAAACCGTTCTTCACTACCTGGATGTGATTTCCGTACCGCTATGCCGTAAGCCTTTTGCGCCGGTAGAAGAACAGTATCTGCCAGCCCTTAAGGCGCTGGCCGCTCAGCTACAACAAGAAAAAGCACAGCGGGGCGAATGACCTCCGTCAGGCCTGTTTCTGTCAGGCCTGACCGCGCTTCACTCGGTACCTTACCTAACAGCGTATGGGCACAGCCCATCGCGGGAGCGTCACATGAATACAACGACACAACATATCCCGTGGTATCGCCACCTTAACCGGGCGCAATGGCGGGCATTTTCCGCCGCCTGGTTGGGTTATCTGCTTGATGGTTTCGATTTTGTACTCATCGCCCTGGTATTAACGGAGATTCAGGATGAGTTTGGCCTCAGTACGCTGCAGGGGGCGAGCCTGATCTCCGCCGCGTTTATCTCACGCTGGTTCGGCGGTTTGATGCTGGGCGCCATGGGCGACCGCTATGGACGACGCCTCGCGATGATCTCAAGTATCGTACTCTTTTCCGTTGGCACGCTCGCCTGTGGTTTAGCGTCGGGTTATACCACGCTGTTTATCGCCCGGCTGGTGATAGGCGTTGGAATGGCCGGAGAATATGGCGCCAGCGCAACCTATGTGATTGAAAGCTGGCCCAAGATGCTACGTAACAAAGCCAGCGGTTTTCTTATCTCGGGGTTTTCTGTCGGCGCGGTTGTCGCGGCTTTTGTCTACAGTCTGGTGGTGCCGGTCTGGGGCTGGCGCGCGCTCTTTTTTATCGGCATTTTGCCTATCGTTTTTGCGCTGTGGTTGCGTAAAAACATTCCTGAGGCGCACGACTGGGAGGCGCGTCGTAGCGAAAAGACGCCGGTGCCTACGATGGTCGATATCCTTTATCGCGGTGAGCACCGTCTGATTAACGTTGTATTGACGCTTATCGCCGCGGTTTCGCTCTGGCTCTGTTTTGCCGGTGAGCTGAACAGCGCTCTTATTGTCGCGATGCTCGGACTGATGTGCGCCGGTATTTTCATCAGCTTTATGGTGCAAAGTAGCGGTCCCCGGTGGCCGACAGGCGTCACGCTGATGGTTATCGTGCTGTTCGCTTTTCTTTATTCGTGGCCTATTCAGGCGCTGCTGCCGACCTACCTTAAAACCGAGCTGGCGTACGAACCGGCAATCGTAGCGCGCGTCCTCTTTTTCAGTGGTTTTGGCGCGGCGGTAGGCTGTTGCGTGGGCGGTTTTCTCGGTGACTGGCTGGGTACGCGCAGGGCTTATGTCTACAGCCTGCTTGCCTCGCAGGTGTTGATTATTCCTGTTTTCGCCATTGGCGGCGCGAATGTCTGGGTGCTGGGTCTGCTGCTTTTCTTTCAGCAGATGCTTGGGCAAGGGATCTCCGGCATTTTACCGAAGCTTATTGGCGGCTATTTCGATACCGATCAGCGCGCGGCGGGGCTCGGCTTTACCTATAACGTCGGCGCCTTAGGCGGCGCGCTGGCTCCCGTGCTGGGGGCGTTGATTGCTCAACGGCTGCATCTCGGGGTGGCGTTGTGTTCGCTTTCGTTCGGCCTGACGTTTGTCGTGATTTTGTTGATTGGTCTTGATATGCCGTCGCGGGTGCAACGCTGGCTCCGCCCGGAGGCGTTACGCACCCACGACGCAACAGACGGAAAGCCGCTTAGCGGCGCGCTACCCGCCAGCGGGCGTAAACGCAGCCTGGTCAAAAGTAAAAGTTAACCAGCACCCGGCGGTGCGCCGGACCGTCTAACCTCCGGGAGTGTATATGCCCTTAACTGATCGAACGAATAGCGCCAGCGCCACGCCGGAGGCGCTGGCCACGCGGCCTGAGCCTGGCGGTTTGTGGCATCGCAATACGATGCAAAAGGAAAAGCAATGACCGTACTGGCGATAGACATCGGCGGCACCAAACTGGCTGCCGCCGTGGTTGATGCCTCATTGCGCATCACACATCAGCGGGAAATCCCCACGCCTGCCAGCAAAACGCCGGAAGCGCTCAGCGCAGCGCTTGAGGCTGTGATCTCCCCGCTGAAAGCCTGCGCAGAGCGTGTGGCGATTGCGGCTACCGGCGTGATTCACCACGGTATGCTGACGGCCATCAATCCGGAAAATCTCGGGGGGCTTGCGCATTTTCCTCTGACTGAGACGGTATCGCATCTGAGCGGCTTACCTTGTCTGGCGGTGAATGATGCGCAGGCGGCAGCCTGGGCGGAATACCACGTGCGCAAAGACGCCGTGAGCGAGATGGTGTTTCTCACGGTATCTACCGGCGTTGGCGGCGGCGTCATCATTAACGGGCAATTGCAGGTTGGTCAGGGCGGCCTGGCGGGCCATCTCGGCCATACGCTTGCCGATCCCGATGGCCCCCGCTGCGGCTGTGGTCGTACAGGTTGCGTGGAAGCTATCGCCTCCGGGCGCGCTATCGCGGCGGCGGCCACAGGTATGTTTGCCGGCCTCGACGCCAAAGCAATCTTTGCTAAGGCCAGTGAGGGCGATCCCATGGCAAAAGCGCTCATAGCGCGTTCGGCACAAACGCTGGCGCGGCTGATTGCCGATCTCAAAGCCGTTACCGACTGTCAGCTGGTGGTGATCGGGGGCAGTGTCGGTCTGGCGAACGGTTATTTACCTTTAGTTCAGGAATTTCTCGCGCAGGAGCCCGCGGCGTTTCACACGGCGCTTGCGGCCGCGCATTATCGCCACGATGCGGGCTTAATCGGAGCCGCGCTACTGGCTCAGGGAGCAGAGACATGATTGCAGGTAAGATTCAGAACGTTTATACCGCAGGGCTGCCGCTTGTAATGATTGACGCTATTGCGCAGGCGCTGGCGGCCAACCCGGCGCAGAAAGCGCCCGGGGGTTATGTCCTGGGGGAGCGACTGTTAATGAATGTCATGTGCTTTACGACACAAGCCGCGCAGGAAAAGCGTGCCGAACTTCATCAGGATTACATAGATATTCAGATCTTGCTGGAGGGCGCGGAACAGGTCCGTTATGGCTTCGCGGGCAGCGAGCGGGCGTGTGGCGAATGGCATAAAGAGGATGATTATCAGCTTTGCGCGCGTATTGAGGCAGAGCAGAGGTTGTTCATGGAGCCCGGCATGTTTGTCGTCTTTATGCCCGGTGAACCGCACAAGCCAGGATGCTGTGTCGGCGATGCGGCCGACATCAAGAAAGTGGTATTAAAGCTTCATCGCAGCGCGCTGGAGGCGTAAAAAAGCCCGGTAGTTTTCTACCGGGCTGATTAATGGCGCGTCCCCTGTGCTTACCAGCGATAGTTCACCAGCATATGGCCGGAATAGGCGTTGTAGGAGTTATCACCCCATTCGCTGCTTACGCGGAAGGAAACGGTGGTTGCGTCATTCACCTTACCGCTGACGCCCGTTTCCAGCTGGAAGCGGTTAGACGGCACGTTGGAGTCGAGCGTCTCGTCGTTAAAGTTCAGATCGCTCATGCCGTTGCCGATAAGCCAGTTTACCGCGCCGTAAGGCTGCCAGGCTTCTACGGCTTTCTGGTCCACGTAACTTGCCTTGAGGCCAATACGACCCAGTACCGCGTCATCATCCGGCGTGCTGACGCGCGTGCCGTTATATTCAACGTGGGAATCCTGGTCCAGATTGCTGTAAATGACCTGGCCCTGCGGCTCAAACTTCATGGTGCGCGCTTTCTCTGACGGCACCAGCCAGGCGTGGCCCAGCTCCAGCGAGGCGGCATAGCCCTGGCTGTCATATTTTTCGCCCGGCATATCATCGCCATTCACCTGGCTGTTATACCAGCTGTAAGAGGCCCAGCTGTCGATATAGCTGCCAAGACGCAGATTCTGGTCTTCCTGCCAGGTGGCATAGACCCCGACGTTGTAACCGTTGACGCGACCCTCCGCCGAACGCACATTGTGGCGCGCGTCTGCGGTAGTGTCGCTGTAGCCCGCGCCCAGCATAAAACCGCTGTGCAGCGTGCCGGTAGAGAGATTTTTGCTAAGGAAATCGCTGCCTAACTGCACCACAGCGGAGCGAATCTTATATTTCAGGTTGCTGTCGGCGAAGTTGCCGTCGTTGTACTCGCCTTTGACGTACATCCAGGTATTCAGATCGTCGGCGTCGCGCAGCATCAGCTGATCGCGGTCGTCACGCTTGTGAATAAACATCTGCTGGGCGGCCAGGTAGTTCGCCATGTAGACGCCCGCTTCCGGGCGGTACACTTCCGGAGCCGGTGGCGTATCGCCGCCATTATCACCGTTATCATTGCCGCCGTTATCGCCACCGTTATCATCCGGGTCAGGCGTCGGATCCGGCGTCGGGTCTGGCGTATCGCTGGCTTTCGATTCCAGATACCAGTTGCCGTCGTCATGCTGATAGAGGTCGTATTCCCACATCCCCGCCACGACGGGTTTACCCAGCGTAAAGGATGCGTCGGACGCGCCGCCAACGCTGATAAGCTCAATACCGTTAATGGTCTGCGCGCCCTGACCGCCGATATTCGCCACTTCTAGCGCAGAGCTACCCGCGCTGTCGCCGGTAATGGCCAGATGGTCAGTCGGAGAATTATCTTCGCCTGCCGCGGTGTTCATGACGATGCGGCTGTTCTCATCGCCCGTATAGTTGCCGTTGATGGTAAATGCATTGCCGACGTTGTTACCGCCCGCGATTTGCAGCGTGCCCTGGTTGGTGACGTCGCCATTGATGGTATTGCCTGTTGCCGGGGTAGAGGCATTTTCGTTGCCGCTGATCGCATTCCAGGATGCCAGCACGCCGCCTGCGGCAATCGCCACGCTGTTGTTTACCGTGCCCGCAGAGGCGAACGTAGCGCCGCTCTCAACAGAAATGAGGCCCGTACCGCCAGTGGGCCCCATTACGGCGTTCTCCGCCACAAGCGTCGTACCTGCTTTAAGCGTGGTATCGCCGCTAAAGCTGTTGTTACCGGTGAGCGTCAGCGTACTGGCGTTTTCTTTCACCAGATTACCGGTGCCGGAAATATCGCCCGCAAAGGTATAATCTGCCGCCTGATTAAAAATCAGCGTGCCATTGTTGGTGACGTTGCCTTCCAGTGAGGCGTTATCGCCGCTGCCGGTGCCGATTTGCAGCGAGGCTGCCTCGTTAATCAACGAGGCGCCGCTGTTTTTCACGTCGCCGCCGAGCGTCAGGTTGCCGGTTTTAACGATCAGGCTGTCGCCTGCGCCGGTAAGATCGACATCGCCGGTCAGCGTCCAGTCGCCGCCATCCATGGTGAGCGATTTAAAACCGTCGCCTGCGTTCGCGCCAATAAAATTGCTGTCTTCATTGCCGCTGTCATTAAGGGTAATTGTATTGTTGGCCGAGCCGGTGGTGATGACATCGCCCCCAAGGCTGGAGCCTGCTTTAAGCACCAGCGCATTATTGCCGCCGCTTTCAAAAGAAATAGCGGAACCGCCGCCGGAAATCGTGCCGGTGTTAATGATGGTGACGTTTTTTCCATTGATAACATCAATAGCCGTACCGGTACTGTTAATGGCGCCTTTATTTTCCAGCGTCATCATGTCAGATGTCTGGTCGCTCATATCGATAACAACCGCGCCGCCATTATCATTTTTAATCGTGCCGTTATTAATAATCGACGTTACGCTTTTCCCTTTAACCAGTGCCGCAGGATCGCTGGTTAAGGATGACATCGTTACACCATCGGCAATCACATATTCTTTGTCACCGCTAAAAAAATAGGTGTCTTCGGTATCTTCATCAATATTGGTGACTGCATGCGAGAGAGCAGGCGTAAAGAGGATCATAGCCGGGAAAACACCTGCCATGATCTTTGCTATTCTATTTTTCCTGAATGTTTTAGAAGTATCCATAATTACGTCCAATATAATAATGCGTTGAATTAAGTGTCGGCGTCGCGGCAGCTTATTTCATTGCTCTCGCCAATAACATCCTTTCCGAAAGATACAGAATTTATAAATATAAAAAATGTATGATTTCAGCGTTCTGATTTCATACTCTGTGCATATTGATAAACGCAGTAAATAACTGGCGAAATATAAAGCGTTCGGAAAGGCGTTTTATGGATCCTGAGTCAGTAATCGAACATAAACCGTGCGAAGTAATAAATTAATTCGGAAAGGGAAAAGTCTTTTTCTGGAAATAAAAATGCTTGCTTTATTGATATGAGAAATAAAAAAGGGAAGCGCGAGGCTTCCCTTTAGGTATGTGGGGCTGAACCGTCAGACTTCGAGATAGTTCATGATGCCGTCCGCCGCTTTACGGCCTTCGGCGATAGCGGTCACCACCAAATCAGAGCCACGCACGATATCGCCGCCTGCGAAGATTTTCGGGTTGCTGGTCTGGAAGGCGTTTTCATTGCCTTCCGGCGCAATCACACGGCCCTGCGAATCAAGCTCAACGCTGTGCTGCGCCAGCCATTCCATGCTGTGTGGACGGAAGCCGAACGCCATCACCACGGCATCCGCAGGCAGCACATGTTCGGAGCCCGGCACGATCTCCGCGCGACGACGGCCTTTGTCATCCGGCTCGCCCATCTGCGTGCGCGCCATTTTCACGCCGCACACTTTGCCGTTGGCGTTGATCTCAACGCCGAGCGGTTGCACGTTAAACTGGAACTCAACGCCTTCTTCGCGCGCGTTTTTCACTTCGCGACGCGATCCCGGCATGTTCTCTTCATCACGACGATAAGCACAGATGACGTGAGTCGCGCCCTGACGCACCGAGGTACGCACGCAGTCCATCGCGGTATCGCCGCCGCCCAGCACCACGACGCGTTTGCCTTCCATGCTGATGAACGGCTGCTTTGTATCTTCCTCAAAGCCCATGATCTGACGAGTATTGGCGATAAGGAACGGCAGCGCTTCATACACGCCCGGCGCGTCTTCGTTTTCCAGCCCGCCGCGCATCGACTGATAGGTGCCGACGCCGAGGAAGACGGCGTCATAGTCGCCCAGCAGGTCGTTCATCTGGATATCGCGGCCCACTTCGGTATTGAGCCTGAACTCAATACCCATGCCGGTGAAGATTTCACGACGGCGCGTCATGACTTCTTTTTCCAGCTTAAAGGCCGGGATGCCGAAGGTCAGCAGGCCGCCGATTTCCGGGTTACGGTCGAACACGACCGCTTTCACGCCGTTGCGGGTCAGCACGTCGGCGCACGCGAGGCCCGCCGGGCCCGCGCCGACAATCGCGACGCGCTTGCCGGTCGGCTTCACGCCGGAAAGATCCGGCCGCCAGCCCATTTCGAACGCTTTATCGTTGATATAGCGCTCGATGTTGCCGATGGTCACCGCGCCGAATTCGTCATTCAGCGTGCAGGAGCCTTCGCACAGGCGGTCCTGCGGGCAGACGCGGCCGCACACTTCCGGCAGCGTGTTGGTCTGGTGAGAAAGCTCTGCGGCTTCGAAAATGCGCCCTTCGTTGGCCAGCTTCAGCCAGTTAGGGATGTAGTTATGTACCGGACATTTCCATTCACAGTAGGGGTTGCCGCACGACAGGCAACGATCTGCCTGCGCTTTGGCCTGGCCTTCTGAGAAGGGCTCATAGATTTCCACAAACTCAATTTTACGGATCTTAAGCGGCTTTTTTGGCGGATCAACGCGCTGTAAGTCGATAAATTGGTAAACGTTCTGACTCATCAATCGTGACCTCTTACTGCGCCTGCACCCGCAGCTCGGCTGCGGAACGACTACGGTGACCCAACAATGCTTTTACATCACTGGACTTCGGTTTAACCAGCGCGAATTTCGCTGAGAACGCCGGCCAGTTCGCCAGGATCTCTTCGCCGCGATGTGAACCGGTCTGTTGAACATGCTCGGTGATAAGCCCGCGCAGATGTTCTTCGTGAATCGCTAATTCTTCGACATTCAGCACTTCCACCAGCTCCGGGTTCACGCGTTTGCGGAACTCGCCATCTTCGTCCAGCACATAGGCGAAGCCGCCCGTCATGCCCGCGCCGAAGTTCACGCCGGTTTTGCCGAGAATACAGACGATGCCGCCGGTCATATATTCACAGCCGTTATCGCCGATGCCTTCCACGACCGTAATCGCGCCGGAGTTACGCACCGCGAAACGCTCGCCCGCGCGGCCTGCGGCGTAGAGACGGCCGCCCGTTGCGCCATACAGGCAGGTGTTGCCGATAATGCTCGCTTCATAGCTCTTGAACGACGACCCTACCGGAGGACGAATCGCCAGCAAGCCGCCCGCCATGCCTTTGCCGACATAGTCGTTGGCATCGCCCGTCAGGTGCAGTTCCACGCCGCCCGCGTTCCAGACGCCGAAGCTCTGTCCGGCAGTCCCGGTGAAGTACGCTTTGATGGGATCAGAAGCCAGGCCCTGATCGCCATGCGACTGCGCGATGTAGCCCGAGAGCAGCGCGCCAACCGAGCGGTCGGTATTGCGGATATCAAACCAGAACGTTTTGCTCTGGCGGCTCTCCACATACGGTTTCGCCTGGGCCAGCAGCTGCGCGTTCAGGTCGCCTTTATCGAATGGCGGGTTGCTTTCGGTGCAGTAAACCGCTTTGCCAGGATGCGGCTCGGCGGTTTCCAGCAGTTTCGCCAGATCCAGTTTTTGCTGCTTCGCCGTAAAGCCTTCCAGCTCTTTCAGAAGATCCGTGCGGCCAATCAGATCCACCAGACGCGTCACGCCAAGCTGGGCCATGAGTTCACGCGTTTCACGGGCGATAAATTCAAAGTAGTTGGTCACTTTGAACGGCAGGCCGTGGTAGTGGTTTTTACGCAGTTTGTCATCCTGGGTCGCCACGCCGGTCGCGCAGTTGTTGAGATGGCAGATACGCAGATATTTACAGCCCAGCGCCACCATCGGGCCGGTGCCGAAGCCGAAGCTTTCCGCGCCAAGGATGGCCGCTTTGATGATATCAAGGCCGGTTTTCAGGCCACCATCCACCTGCAGGCGGATCTTGTGGCGCAGACCGTTGGCGACCAGCGCCTGCTGCGTTTCCACCAGACCCAGCTCCCACGGGCAGCCCGCGTATTTCACGGAGGAGAGGGGGCTTGCGCCCGTGCCGCCGTCGTAGCCTGCGATAGTGATGAGATCGGCATACGCTTTCGCCACGCCGGTGGCAATGGTGCCCACGCCCGGCTCAGACACCAGCTTCACGGAGATCATCGCTTTCGGGTTGACCTGTTTTAAGTCGAAAATCAGCTGCGCCAGATCTTCAATCGAGTAGATATCGTGGTGCGGCGGCGGGGAGATCAGCGTTACGCCCGGCACCGAATAACGCAGACGCGCGATGTAGGGCGTCACTTTGTCGCCAGGCAACTGACCGCCTTCGCCAGGCTTCGCGCCCTGCGCCACTTTAACCTGAATCACATCAGCGTTGACCAGATATGCGGGCGTTACGCCGAAGCGGCCGGAGGCGACCTGCTTAATGCGCGACACTTTATTGGTGCCGTAACGCGCCGGATCTTCGCCGCCTTCGCCGGAGTTCGAGAAACCGCCGAGGCTGTTCATCGCCTCCGCCAGCGACTCATGCGCTTCCGGGCTCAGCGCGCCGATGGACATCGCCGCGGTATCAAAGCGTTTGAACAGCTCGCTCGCCGGTTCGACATCTTCCACACGTACCGCGTCCGCCTGTGGATTCAGCGCCAGCAGATCGCGCAGCGTCGCCGCCGGACGTTCGTTAACCAGCTTCGCGTATTGCTGATAGTCGCTGTACTCGCCGCTCTGTACCGCCAGCTGGAGCGTGCGCACCACATCCGGGTTGTAAGCGTGGTATTCGCCGCCATGAACATACTTCAGCAAGCCGCCCTGTACGAGCGGTTTGCGCGCAAGCCAGGCGCGTTTCGACAGGTTCAGCAGATCCTGTTCGAAATCAGCAAAGCCCGCGCCGCCGATACGGCTGACCACGCCCTGGAAGCAGAGCTCAGAGACGTCGCGGTGCAGGCCGACAGCTTCAAACAGTTTGGAGCAGCGGTAAGAGGCGATGGTCGAGATGCCCATTTTGGACATGATCTTATAAAGCCCTTTGTTGATGCCGTTGCGGTAGTTCAGCATCACGCTGCGGTAATCTTTTTCGATAGCGCCAGTATCCACCAGTTTCGCCAGCGTTTCGTAGGCGAGATACGGGTAGATAGCCGTAGCGCCGAAGCCCAGCAGCACGGCGAAGTGGTGCGGGTCGCGGGCGCTGGCGGTTTCGACAATAATGTTGGCGTCGCAGCGCAGGCTCTGTTCCACCAGCCGGGTCTGGATAGCCCCGACGGCCATCGGCGCCGGAACCGGAAGACGGTCTTTGGCGATGTTGCGATCCGAGAGCACCAGCAACACGGTGCCGTTGCGTACCATCTGCTCGGCTTTGTCGCACAGCGCGTTGACGGTCTCTTCCAGCGTCGCCTGCGCCGGGTCGAAGGTGATATCGAGCGTATCCGCGCGATAGTGCTCTTCTTCAAGCGTGGTGAGCTGTTTAAAATCGGAGTAAAGCAGAATCGGCGATTTAAAGCTCAGGCGATGCGCCTGGCCTTCGGCTTCGCAGAAGACATTCATCTCGCGACCGATGCTGGTGGCGAGCGACATCACATGCGCTTCACGCAGCGGATCGATAGGCGGGTTGGTTACCTGCGCGAACTGCTGGCGGAAGTAGTCGTAAATAATGCGCGGCTGGCTGGAGAGCACGGCGAATGGCGTATCGTCCCCCATCGAGCCCACCGCTTCCTGGCCGTTTTCGCCCAGCACGCGGATGACCGAGTCCAGCTCTTCATTACTGTAGAAGAACTGCTTCTGATAGCTTTCGAGCAGGGCGTCGTCCATTTCACGAGTGCCTACCTGATCGTCAGGCAGATCTTCAAACGGCACCAGACGGCGGACGTTTTTCTCCATCCACTCTTTGTACGGGTGGCGACTCTTCAGATCGTTGTCGGTTTCCGCCGAGTGCAGGATGCGACCGCCGCGGGTGTCGATAACCATCAGCTCGCCAGGCCCTACGCGGCCTTTCTCCACCACTTCGTCCGGCTGGTAATCCCAGATGCCGACTTCAGAGGCGCAGGTGATGAGCTTGTCTTTGGTGATAACGTAGCGCGCCGGGCGCAGGCCGTTACGGTCAAGGTTACAGGCGGCGAAGCGGCCGTCTGACATTACGATGCCCGCCGGGCCGTCCCACGGCTCCATGTGCATGGAGTTAAAGTCGAAGAACGCGCGCAGCTCCGGGTCCATATCCGGGTTGTTCTGCCAGGCTGGCGGCACCAGCAGACGCATGGCGCGCACGATATCCATCCCGCCTGCCAGCAGCAGCTCAAGCATGTTATCCATGGAGCTGGAGTCAGAGCCGGTTTCGTTAACAAACGGCGCGGCGTCGTGAAGATCGGGGATAAGCGGCGTCTGGAATTTATAAGTACGCGCGCGGGCCCACTGGCGGTTGCCGGTAATCGTGTTGATTTCGCCGTTATGCGCCAGGTAGCGGAACGGCTGCGCCAGCGGCCAGCGCGGCACGGTGTTGGTGGAGAAGCGCTGGTGGAACAGGCAGATAGCCGATTCCAGTCGCAGATCCGCCAGGTCCAGGTAGAAGCGCGGCAGATCTGTCGGCATACACAGACCTTTATAGATGTTGACCAGGTTTGAGAGGCTACAGACGTAGAACTCTTTATCGTCAACCAGGCGTTTTTCAATGCGGCGACGCGCGATAAACAGGCGGCGCTCCATATCGCGTGGACGCCAGCCTGCCGGGGCGTTCACAAAAATCTGTTCGATGCGCGGCATCGAGGAGAGCGCGATTTCACCCAGCACGCCTTCGTTGGTCGGCACCACGCGCCAGCCTACGATAGACAGGGTTTCCCGTTGCAGCTCTTCTTCAACGATACGACGCGAGGCGCTGGCTTTTTCAGGATCCTGGTTCAGGAACAGCATGCCAACGGCGTAATTTTTGGCTAAGCGCCAGCCGTGTTCTTCGGCCACCATACGGAAAAAGCGGTCGGGCTTTTGCAGCAGTAGGCCGCAACCGTCACCGGTTTTACCATCCGCAAGGATAGCGCCGCGGTGCTGCATACGGGCCAGCGCGTGGATCGCGGTGCGCACAACCTTGTGGCTAGGTTCGCCTTCTATGTGGGCGATCAGGCCGAAACCACAGTTATCCCTCTCAAGAGATTTATCGTACAACATATCAGTGAACCTCCCCAGGCTCTGCGGGATTCCCTCCTGTACCGATGGCGCGCGGGCGCAAAAAGGGTACGGCGACAGGGTATTGCGCGTTATACGCACACCTTGCGTGTCGCCCTCCTGATATCCTTTTTCATCGGTACATCGTCGTTGAGGACTTACTTAAGAGGGAATCTCATTTACTGCATAAATATGATGGGCAGAACGCCCATCGAGAAAGCTTCCAGCGAATTTCCAACTTATCGGGAATCCGCACACAGGTCAAATGTCATTCTTATTTATTCAAAAGTGTGCTAAAGAGCAAGCATTACATTGATTAATAAGTACTTTTAACCTTTTTTACATTGCGTTTTTTGGGTGATAAGCCCCGGTGATGTGTGATCTGACTCACTATAAGAAAGCGGTTGGAAGTAGATAGCGCGCTGTTATTGCGTTTTAAAGCAGCACGATCTTTCGTGCAACGCCCGCAAGCCGCATAAACGCTCTGTTTTTAACGGTTCGTCATATTCCTTAAATAATCGCTACGATCATAAGGAAAAGTAATTGGTGCCAGGGTGATTAAAACAGCGTTTATGGTGAATGATTATTCATTAGATAAAGGCAGGGCGGGGCGCTTGATCCATATCATCGCCGTGAAGAAGTAAAAATGGCAGGCTGACGCCCTTTAGCTGGGCGGCTTTTCAGATTATGCAGTTACAAAAATTAGTCAATATGTTTGGCGGCGACCTGACGCGTCGTTACGGTCAGAAAGTTCATAAACTCTCATTGCATGGCGGCTTCAGTTGCCCGAACCGCGACGGCACGCTGGGACGCGGCGGCTGCACCTTCTGCAATGTCGCGTCGTTCGCCGATGAAACCCAGCAGCATCTCCCGATTCAGCAACAGCTGGCGCAGCAGGCGGCACGCGTCGACCGCGCCCGCCGCTATCTCGCCTATTTCCAGGCCTACACCAGCACCTTTGCGGAAGTTAACGTATTGCGCGAAATGTACCAGCAGGCGATAAGCCAGGCGGATATTGTCGGGCTGTGCGTCGGCACGCGCCCGGACTGCGTGCCGGAGAGCGTGCTGGATCTCCTCTCGGGCTACCATCAACAAGGCTATGAAGTCTGGCTGGAGCTGGGGCTGCAAAGCGCGAAGGATAAAACCCTGCACCGGATTAATCGCGGCCATGATTTTGCCTGTTATCAGGACACCGCGCGTCGGGCGCGGGCGAGGGGGCTTAAGGTCTGCACGCATCTTATCGTCGGGCTGCCGGGAGAAACCCGCCTCGATGCGCTGGTCTCGCTTGAACGGGTGGTGGAAACCGGCGTCGACGGCATTAAGCTGCATCCGCTGCATATCGTTGAGGGCAGCATTATGGCGAAAACCTGGCGGGCCGGACGGCTTAGCGGCATTGCGCTGGAGGATTATGCCGTGACGGCGGGCGAGATGATTCGCCATACGCCGCCTGACATCATCTACCATCGTATTTCCGCCAGCGCCCGCCGTCCGACCTTACTGGCGCCGCTATGGTGCGAGAACCGCTGGACCGGTATGGTCGAGATTGACCGCTATCTTAACCAGTACGGCGCGCAGGGATCGGCGCTCGGACGTCCCTGGCGCGGCGCGCCTGACCCGCTTTAAATGCTGTTTTTCCCGTCACTCGCCTTCTCACCCCGCACTTTTTTGCCTGAATTCCCGCCAGCGGGACGGATTTAGGTATTATTGAACGGAATATCAGTACAGGAATCCTTTATGAAACAGATCCGCCTGCTGGCGCAGTACTACGTTGATTTACTGGTAAAGCTTGGCCTGGTGCGCTTTTCACTGCTGCTGGCCCTTGCGCTGGTCGTGCTGGCGATGGCGGTGCAAATGGCCGTGACGATGGTGCTGCATGGCCAGGTCGAGAGCATCGACGTTATCCGTTCGATTTTCTTTGGTCTGTTGATCACGCCCTGGGCCGTCTACTTTCTGTCGGTGGTGGTGGAGCAGCTTGAGGAGTCGCGTCAGCGGCTCTCAAAACTGGTCGATAAGCTTGAAGAGATGCGCGAGCGCGACCTCAAGCTCAACGTCCAGCTCAAGGACAATATCGCCCAGCTCAACCAGGAAATCGCCGACCGCGAAAAAGCGGAAGCCGAGCGCCAGAATATGCTGGAGCAGCTGAAAGTGGAGATGAAGGAGCGCGAAGTCACGCAAATCCAGCTGGAGCAGCAATCCTCTTTCCTGCGCTCGTTTCTCGACGCCTCGCCGGATCTGGTGTTCTACCGTAATGAAGATAAAGAGTTTTCGGGCTGCAACCGGGCGATGGAGCTGCTCACCGGCAAAAGCGAAAAGCAGCTGATTGGCCTGAAACCCCACGAAGTGTATGCGCCGGAAGCGGCGGAAAAAGTGCTGGAGACCGATGAAAAAGTCTTCCGCCATAATGTGTCTCTCACCTACGAGCAGTGGCTCGACTATCCCGATGGCCGCAAAGCATGCTTTGAGATCCGCAAAGTGCCGTATTACGACCGCGTGGGTAAACGCCACGGGCTGATGGGCTTCGGGCGCGATATTACCGAGCGTAAGCGCTATCAGGACGCGCTGGAGCGCGCCAGCCGCGATAAGACCACCTTTATCTCGACCATCAGCCACGAGCTGCGTACGCCGCTTAACGGGATTGTGGGCTTAAGCCGCATTCTGCTGGATACCGATCTCAGCGCCGAGCAGGAAAAATACCTGAAGACGATCCATGTCTCCGCCGTGACGCTTGGCAATATCTTCAACGATATTATCGATATGGATAAAATTGAGCGGCGCAAAGTGCAGCTTGATAACCAGCCTGTCGATTTCACCAGTTTCCTGGCGGACCTGGAAAACCTCTCCGGCCTGCAGGCGCAGCAGAAAGGGCTGCGCTTTGTGATGGAGCCGGTGCGCCCGGTGCCGCATAAGGTGCTGACCGACGGTACGCGCCTGCGGCAGATCCTCTGGAACCTCATCAGCAACGCGGTGAAATTTACCCAGCAGGGCCAGGTGGCGGTGCGCGTCAGCTATAACGACAACGAGCAGCTACGCTTTGAAGTGGAAGATTCCGGTATCGGTATCCCGCAGGAGGAGCAGGACAAGATTTTCGCCATGTATTACCAGGTGAAAGACAGCCAGGGCGGCAAACCGGCGACGGGCACGGGGATTGGGCTGGCGGTGTCGCGCCGTCTTGCGAAAAGCATGGGCGGCGATATTACGGTATCAAGCAAACCGGGCCATGGCTCGACGTTCGTTCTGACCGTGCACGCGCCGCGCGTGGCGGAAGAAGTAGAAGATACGCTGAACGATGACGACATGCCGCTGCCGGCCCTGCATGTGCTGCTGGTGGAAGATATTGAGCTAAACGTCATTGTGGCGACATCGGTGCTGGAAAAACTCGGTTGCAGCGTCGAGGTGGCGATGACCGGTAAAGCGGCGCTGGAGATGTTCAGCCCCGGCGAATTTGACCTGGTGCTGCTGGATATCCAGTTGCCGGACATGACCGGGCTTGATATCTCGCGCGAACTCAACCGCCGCTATTCCCGCGACGCGCTGCCGCCGCTGGTGGCGCTGACGGCCAACGTGCTGAAAGATAAAAAAGAGTATCTGGAAGCGGGTATGGACGACGTGCTGAGCAAACCGCTGGCGGTGCCAGCGCTGACCGCGACCATCAAAAAGTTCTGGGATACGCAACCTGACGATGAGGAGCAAGACGTGACGACAAGTGATGACGGCAAGCAGCAGGCGCTGCTCGATCTCCCGATGCTGGAGCAATATCTGCAGCTGGTTGGCCCGAAACTCATCACCGATGGCCTGGCGATGTTTGAAAAAATGATGCCGGGTTACCTGAGTGTGCTGGAATCCAACCTCACCGCGCGCGATCAAAAAGGGATTGTGGAAGAGGGTCATAAAATCAAAGGCGCCGCCGGTGCGGTAGGGTTGCGTCATTTGCAGCAGCTGGCGCAAAAAATCCAGTCGCCCGATCTGCCGGCGTGGTGGGATAACGTGGGTGAATGGATTGAAGAGCTGAAACAGGAGTGGCGTCACGACGTCGAGGCGCTGAAAGTCTGGGTTGCCGGCGCCGGAAAAAAATGACCCCGGCTAAACCGGGGTGCGCGAATACTGCGCCAACACCAGGGAAATCGTGGCCTCGCCATTGATTAGTGATGTTGATCTTTTTAACTACGTGGCGCGGCCTGAGTAATCAAAGCGCTCGTACATAAGATAGCAAATCTGAAATGATTTGTTATGTGAATCAGTAAAATGTGTGAAGCATAACGTTTAAATAACATTTTACTCAAAGTTTCAACGGCTTAACGTAAGGATAAATCATGAAAAAAATCGGAGTGGTTTTAAGCGGTTGCGGCGTTTATGACGGTTCAGAAATTCATGAAGCGGTAATTACCCTGCTGGCGCTGGCTCGCAATGGCGCGCAGGCGGTCTGTTTCGCGCCTGATAAACCACAAGCGGACGTGATTAATCACGTCACGGGCGAACCGACCGGCGAGACGCGCAATGTGCTGGTGGAAGCGGCCCGTATCGCCCGCGGCAAGATAACGCCGCTGGAGCAGGCGCGCGCGGACGATCTCGATGCGCTGGTGGTGCCAGGCGGGTTTGGCGCGGCCAAAAACCTGTGCGATTTCGCCACGCGCGGCAGTGAGTGCGCCGTGGACCCTGCGCTTCACGCCCTGGCGAGTGCGATGCACGCGGCCGGTAAACCGCTCGGCTTTATCTGTATCGCGCCCGCGATGCTGCCGAAAATTATCGCCGCGCCTCTGCGTCTGACTATCGGCACCGATATTGACACCGCTGAGCTGGTGGAAGAGATGGGCGGGGAGCATGTGCCGTGCCCGGTGGACGATATTGTGGTGGATGAAGATAACAAAGTGCTGACCACGCCCGCCTATATGCTGGCGGAAAGCATCGACGAGGCGGCGGCAGGCATTGAAAAACTGGTGGCGCGCCTGGTGGCGATGTGCGAATGAGTAAAGCGCGCGGTTCGCTGTTCGTGCGCCTGCGGCGGCTGGCGCTGCGTGCAGTGCTGGCGGTGCTCGGCGTCTGGATCGCAGGTATTTTGCTGTTCAGCGTGGTGCCGGTGCCCTTTTCGGCGGTCATGGTCGAGCGGCAGTTCTCCGCGTGGTTTAGCGGTGATTTCAGCTACGTGGCGCACTCCGACTGGGTGAGCATGGATGAGATTTCGCCCTGGATGGGGCTTGCGGTCATCGCGGCGGAAGATCAGCGGTTCCCGGAGCACTGGGGGTTTGACGTGGCGGCGATCCAGAAAGCCGTCTCGCATAACGAGCGGAGCATCCGCATTCGCGGGGCCTCCACGCTGTCGCAGCAAACGGCCAAGAATCTGTTTCTGTGGGATGGGCGCAGCTGGCTGCGTAAGGGGCTGGAAGCGGGCTTAACGCTTGGCATCGAAACCGTCTGGAGTAAGCGCCGTATTCTGACGGTCTATCTGAACATCGCGGAATTCGGCGATGGCGTGTTTGGCGTGGAAGAGGCGTCGCAGCGCTATTTCAACAAGCCCGCCAGCCGCCTTTCGGCATCAGAAGCCGCGCTGCTGGCGGCGGTGCTGCCAAACCCGCTGCGCTATAAGGCGGCCGCGCCGTCAGGCTATGTGCGGGCGCGTCAGCAGTGGATTTTACGCCAGATGCGCCAGCTCGGCGGAGAAGCGTTTATGGCGCAGCATAAGCTGCGCTGAGGGCAGGGCGGTCAGTCTTCGTCAAAGCCTGCGTTAAACAGCGCGATGACGGCCGCCAGCGCTTCTTTTTCCTGCGGGCCGGTAGCTTCAATCTCGATATGCCCGCCTTGCGCGGAATCCAGCATCAGCAGCGCGATGACGCTGCTGGCTTCCGCTTCCGTGCCCGCTTCATTACGCAACAACACTTCCGCGTCAAAGCTCTGCACCAGCTCAAACAGTTTCATGGCCGGACGGGCGTGCATCCCGAGCTTGTTGGTGATTTCAACGGTCTGTTTTACGGTCATGATTTGCGTTTTTCCAGCGTACGATGACGGGACTGAACGTTTTTACCGCGCGAGCGGAAGTAGTCCGCCAGCTGTTCGGCGATATAGACGGAGCGGTGTTTACCGCCGGTGCAGCCAATCGCGACGGTCAGATAGCTGCGGTTGTTGGTTTCCAGCATCGGCAGCCAGAGTTCAAGATAGCTGCGCGTCTGGTAGATGAAGTTGTGAACTTCCGTATGGCGATCGAGAAACGCCGCGACGGGCTTATCAAGGCCGGTCATCGGGCGCAGTTTCGGGTCCCAGTGCGGGTTCGGCAGGAAGCGCACGTCGAAAACGTAATCGGCGTCGATAGGAATGCCGTGTTTAAAGCCGAATGACTCAAACACCATCGTGAGTTCGCGCTCGCGCTTGCCCAGCAGGCGGGTGCGCAGCATTTCCGCCAGTTCATGCACCGACATTTCTGACGTATCGACGATAAGATCCGCACGCGAACGCAGCGGCTCCAGCAGATCGTTCTCTTCATCAATGGCGCTTTCCAGCGACAAATTTTTGCTGGAGAGCGGGTGCAGACGACGCGTGTCGCTGTAGCGGCGAATTAGCGTATTGCGATCGGCGTCGAGGAACAGCAGTTGCGGAGAGAACGCGTCCGGCAGGTTGTTCATCGCCTGCTCAAACACCTCCGGGGATTCCGGCATATTGCGAACGTCGATGCTCACCGCGGCGGATATCTGCCTTTCCGAAAGCGTGCGCGCCAGTTCAGGCAGCAGCACGACAGGCAGGTTATCGACGCAGTAGAACCCCATATCTTCCAGTGCACGCAGGGCGACCGATTTCCCTGACCCTGAACGTCCACTGACGATCATCAGAACCATCTGCTGTTTCTCCACACTTCAGACCGGGTAACCGGTGCCTCCTGGGTTGTGCCTGTCGGCACGGTCATTCATTCTCTTCACTGGTTTCAGTGATTATCTGGTAGAGCTCTTCATCGCTTTGCGCGGCGCGCAGACGGCGACAAATCGTTTTGTCCGCCAGTCTTTTGGCCACCAGAGAGAGCGTATGCAGATGCGTTTTGGTTTGATCCGCCGGCACCAGCAGCGCAAAGAGTAAATCGACGGGCTGGTTATCAATGGCGTCGAAAGGGATAGGCGTTTCGAGCTGGACGAAAACGCCGACGGCGCGCAGCGTATCTTCTTCGAGTTTGCCGTGCGGAATGGCGATACCGTTGCCAATCCCGGTACTGCCCATCCGCTCACGGGTGAGGATCGCTTCAAAGACGACCTGCGGCGGCAGGCTGAGCTGCTTTGCCGCCAGTTCGCTGATAATTTCCAGGGCGCGTTTTTTGCTCTGGCAGTGTACGCCGCTGCGGGTGCATTCCTGGTTTAAAACATTGCTCAATGGCAGAGCCGTATCATTATTCATCATAATTTCACCTAAGCGTTTTCTGGTGCGGCGGCTCGCCGCACGGGCCGCGAGCCGCCGATGTCCCAGCGCAACGCCCGGACAATTAATGTTGTTTCAGTTTATCTTTATGTTTAGTGAGCTGCCGCGCCAGTTTATCAATCAAACCGTCAATCGCGGCGTACATATCCTGCCCTTCCGAACTGGCATGCAGCTCCCCGCCGTTCACATGCAGGGTGGCGTCGGCGATTTGGGTCACCTTTTCCACCTTCAGCACAATATAGACCTGATTAATCCTTTCGAAATACTGCTCCAGCTTGGCGAACTTGGTATTAACGAAGTCGCGCAACGCTTCAGTGATTTCGACGTTATGTCCTGTGATGTTGAGCTGCATAGTGTCTTCCTTATCGGTTGGGTCAGACCAGCTGTTTGCGCTGATTTGACGGCGGTATGGATAAAGATTCTCGATACTTCGCAACGGTACGGCGGGCCACCATGATCCCTTGTTCTGACAGCATAGTCGTTAGCTTGCTGTCGCTTAAGGGTTTCGCGGGGTTTTCCGCTGCAATCAACTTTTTCACCAGCGCACGGATTGCCGTGGACGAGGCTTCGCCGCCGCCCTCGGTGTTCACGTGGCTTGAGAAAAAATACTTTAATTCAAAGATGCCGCGCGGGCTGTGCAGATATTTTTGCGTGGTGACGCGGGAGATGGTGGACTCATGCATCTCAACCGCCTGAGCAATATCGGCCAGCACCATCGGCTTCATATACTCTTCGCCCTGATCGAAGAACGCTTGCTGCTGTTCGACGATGCAGCGGCTGACGCGCAGCAGCGTGTCGTTACGGCTCTCCAGACTTTTGATAAGCCATTTGGCTTCCTGGAGATTGCTGCGGATGAACTGGCTGTCGGATTCGTTACGCGCGCTGCCGGACATGGCGGCGTACTGCTGATTGATTTTGAGCCGGGGAATGCTGTCTGCATTGAGTTCGACGGTCCAGCGGCCGTTATGCTTGCGCACCAGCACGTCCGGGATGACATATTCCGGCTCGCCGGTCTGGATCGACTGTCCCGGGCGCGGATCGAGCGACTGAATAAGATTGACCGCTTCTTTCAGCACGTCTTCTTTAAGGCGTGTGACGCGCATCAGGCTGCGGAAATCATGATTGGCCAGCAGATCCAGGTGATCGCTGACGATCTGGCGCGCCTGCGCGAGAAAAGGGGTTTCGGCGCTAAACTGCGAAAGCTGGATCAACAGGCAGTCGCGCAGATCGCGGGCGGCGACGCCTACCGGATCGAAACGCTGAACGCGCTTGAGTACGGCTTCGATCTCCTCAGGGCCGATGTCGTCATCGTTATCGCCCATGCCGTCGAGAATATCCTGCACCGTTACGGTGAGATAGCCGGTATCGTCCACCGCATCGACAATCGCCGTGGCGATGGCGCGATCGGTATCGGTAAAGGGCGTTAACTGCACCTGCCACATCAGGTAGTCCTGCAGGCTCTGGGTGGTTTCGCCCTGATAAACCGGCAGCTCGTCATCGATATAGTCAGTGCCGGTGCCTGACGGGGTGCCCGCGGTGTAGATTTCATCCCAGCTGGCGTCAAGCGGCAGCTCGTCGGGCATCTCTTTTTGTTCCAGCGCTTCGGCGGTATCCAGCCCTTCGCTGTCCTGCGTTTCCTGAGTGGCAATTTCGTCGTGAATGTCGGTTTGCTCAAGCAGGGGATTGCTCTCCAGCGCCTGTTGCAGCTCCTGCTGAAGCTCCAGCGTGGACAATTGCAACAAGCGGATGGCCTGCTGCAACTGCGGCGTCATGGCGAGCTGTTGGCTAAGCCTTAGTTGCAAACCTTGCTTCATATTCAGAGCAAAAATCCTCAGGTGTAAACGTCAAAAGACCTGTTGCGGCAGGGCGCGCCGGGTAGCGCGCCGTTTCTGCCTGTTGCTCTACCCTATCAGAGTCTGAACTCTTCCCCAAGGTATACGCGTTTAACCTGTTCGTCCTGCAGGATATCTTCAGGCGTGCCGTGGGCGATAAGGTGGCCCTGGCTGACGATGTAAGCGCGTTCGCAGACCGCCAGCGTTTCACGCACGTTGTGGTCGGTAATCAGCACGCCGAGGCCGCTGTCGCGCAGATGCTCAATGATACGTTTAATGTCGATGACCGAAATCGGGTCGACGCCGGCGAACGGTTCATCAAGCAGAATGAATTTCGGGTTGGCGGCCAGCGCGCGGGCGATCTCGACGCGACGGCGTTCACCGCCGGAGAGCGACTGGCCGAGGCTGTCACGCAGATGGTCGATGTGAAACTCTTCCATCAGCTCTTTGGCGCGATCTTCGCGCTGCTCGGTGCTGAGGTCGTCGCGAATTTGCAGGACGGCCATCAGGTTGTCATAGACGCTCAGGCGGCGGAAAATCGACGCTTCCTGCGGCAGATAGCCGATGCCGCGACGCGCGCGGGCGTGCAGCGGCAGCAGGCTGATATCTTCATCATCAATGATGATGTCGCCCGCGTCGCGCTGAACGATGCCCACCACCATATAGAACGTCGTGGTTTTGCCCGCGCCGTTCGGGCCAAGCAGGCCGACAATCTCGCCTGAATTTACCGTCAGGCTGACATCTTCCACTACGCGGCGGCCTTTGTAGGCTTTTGCCAGGTGTTTCGCAATGAGGGTTGCCATAGGGGTTTAATTACTCTTTTTCTGGGCCGGTGCCTGAGCGGCGCCGTCTTTATTTTGCAGCTGCGACGGCACCAGTACGGTGGTGACGCGTTTGCCTTTCTCGCTGAACGCCTGCATCTTCTGCTCTTTCACGAGATATGTGATTTTGTCGCCTTTGATGTTGCTGTCGAGCTGCTCAAGATAGGCGTTGCCGGTCAGCACCACGAAGTCGCTTTGCAGCTCGTAGTGCATTGTGGAGGCGTGGCCTTTCACCGGCTTGCCGTTGTCCTGCATCTGATAGAACGTGGCCGGATTGCCGTAACCGTCAATCACCTCTTTGCCTTTATCACCGCTCGGGCGCGTCACGACGACTTTATCGGCGTTGATTTTAATCGTGCCCTGGGTCACCACGACATTACCGGTGAAGGTGACGACATTGCCCTGCATATCCAGCGACTGCTGGTCAGATTCAATGTGGATAGGCTGTTCGGTATCGCCCGTCAGCGCGAACGCCGGGAAGCCTGCCGCCAACAGCGTACTGGTCAGTACGAGATTAAGGCTGAGTTTGTTTATTCTGGATTTCATAGGAGGTTCTAACCTTTTCAATCAGCTCGGCATTTTTGCTGCGAAGGTTCCCGCGCATTTTCAGGCCGCTGGAATTAAAGCTGGTGCCGTAAAGAGTAACAAGCGTATCAGAGGTAACGTCCTGGGTGACCAGGTTGATCTCCGCCTTGTCGGTCGTAATTTTGCGTAACTGTGAATCGGGCGTCAGCGCGTTCACTTCCACATGACCGGTGAGATAGAGCATCCTGTCATTGGTCAGTTTGGCACGATCCGCCTTGACCGACCAGGTCGGCACTTTATTGGCATCGAAGGTGGTCATGACCGGCTGTGTAAACCAGGAGACGCCGTCTTCGGAAAAATATTCAACGTGTTGCGCGACCAGGCGGTAGTTCAGCGCGCCTTCCGGGCTATAGACAACGGTATTCGACTGCTCGCTCTGGTATGTCGGCTCGTTGCTGTTTACCGTCGTTGGGCCGGCTTCATCCTGATCGGCCAGGTTAATGCCAATCAGCACCAGCGCGGCCAGCGCCAGCAGGATAATTACCCAGCGTCTGGTCTTACTCATATGGATTGCCCTATGGCCTCATCTAGTTTGCCCTGCGCCAGCAGCAGGAGATCGCACACTTCGCGCACCGCGCCGCGGCCGCCTGCAATATGGGTGACGTAATCGGCTTTCGGCGTGAGCAGCGGATGCGCATCCGCTACCGCGACGCTTAGCCCGACCTGCGCCATGACCGGCCAGTCAATCAAATCATCGCCGACATAAGCCACATTTTCTGGAGAAAGCGCCAGTTTTTCCAGCAGTTGCCGGTAAGCGATGAGCTTATCGGATTGCCCCTGGTAAAGATGCGTAATGCCGAGCGTCTCGCAGCGATCTTCCAGCAGTTTCGCTTTGCGCCCGGTGATAATCGCGACCTCAATGCCGGACGTCAGCGCGCAGCGAATGCCGTAGCCGTCGCGCACGTTGAAGGCTTTTAACTCTTCGCCGCTGTTGCCCATGTAAATCAGCCCGTCGGACATTACGCCGTCGACATCCAGAATCAGCAGGCGGATTTGCGCCGCCCGCGCAATGATCTGCGCGCTCACCGGCCCATAGCAGGTAGAGATGGCGCCATCAGGGTTACTCATTAAACCTTTCCTTTGTTACACCACGCCTGCGCGCAGCAAATCATGCATATGTATCACACCGCGCAACTGGTCGCCATCAGCCACCATGACGGAAGTAATATGGCGCGACTGCATCAGGTTAAGCGCATCGACTGCGAGCGTCCCCGGACGCACCCGGATACCGCCTGGCGTCATGACATCGACAATCTTCATCTGGTGCAGATCGCCGCCCATATCGAAGACGCGGCGCAAGTCGCCATCGGTAAAGACGCCGTCGATTTTCATCAGGTCATCGCAAATAACCGTCATGCCAAGATTCTTGCGGGTGATTTCCAGAAGCGCGTCGCGCAAAGAGGCTTCTTTGCTGACGTGCGGGATTTCATCGCCGGTGTGCATGATGTCGTTAACCCGCAGCAGCAGCTTACGCCCGAGCGCGCCGCCAGGGTGTGAAAGCGCGAAATCTTCAGGCGTAAAGCCGCGCGCTTTCAGCAGCGCGACCGCGAGCGCATCACCCATAACCAGCGTCGCGGTCGTGCTGGTCGTCGGCGCAAGGCCGAGCGGGCAGGCTTCCTGCGGCACTTTTATGCACAGATGGATATCCGCCGCTTTGGCCATCGCGCTCTCCGGACGGCCCGTCATACAGATAAGCTGAACCTGAAGGCGTTTCAGCACCGGGATGAGCGCCAGGATTTCGTTGGACTCGCCGGAGTTGGAAATCGCAATCACGATATCCTGCGCGCTTACCATGCCTAAATCGCCGTGGCTCGCCTCCGCCGGATGCACAAAGAACGACGGCGTGCCGGTACTGGCGAGCGTGGCCGCTATTTTTTTTCCGATGTGCCCCGATTTGCCCATGCCCATGACCACGACTTTGCCGCGGCAGTAAAACATGCTTTCGCAGGCGCGGGCAAAGTCGGCGTTAATGTATTGATCCAGATGTTCCAGGCCTGCGCGCTCAATAGTCAGGACATCTTTCCCGGCCTGTTCAAAGTCAAAACCTGGCGGTAAATCTAGTTGCGACATAATGCGATTCCGATTCATCCAACAAGACGCGGCGACGCCCAGAACAGCATCACCATCCAAACGATAAACCCACATAATAATCCGGCGCCGGTTTTTTTACCGAGATACCGCTCAGGACGCCAGCACAGCATCACGAAAATAACGCTGACCAGCAGCATAACGCCGTAATCGCGCGTGAAAGCCAGCGGATCGAAATGACCGGGCGCCAGCAGCGCGGGCAGGCCAGGCACGATAGCCAGATTGTAAACATTCGAGCCGATGATATTGCCAATGGCGATATCGTCTTCGCCTTTTCGCGCGCCCGCGATAGCGGTCGCCAGTTCCGGCAGGCTGGTGCCGATAGCAATCGCGGTCAGGCCGACCGTCAGCTCGCTGATGGCGAAACCGTGGGCCAGGACGGTGGCGTTATCCACCACCATGCGCGTCGCCATGGGCATAATAATGAGCGCTACGCCAAGCCAGAGAAACGCGACCGAGCGTCCGCCTTCGCGGGGCAGTTCGGCAAGCTGTTCGCGCGTCAGGCTGTCATTCCCCTGACGCTCGGCCCGGCGAGCCAGGCGGATGATAAACCATAAATAGGCGGCGGCGATGAGCAATAGCCAGATGCCTTCGGCGCGGGTGAGTTCGCCATCCCACAGCACCAGACCCGCCAGCGCGCTGACAATCAACATGGCGGAGAGTTCGCGGCGCAGTACCGACGAGTGCGCCGCCAGCGGGCGCAGCAGCGCCGTTAAGCCGGCTATCAGCAAGATATTAGTGATATTCGACCCTATCGCTGTGCCGATAGCGAGGCTGGTTTCGCCATGCAGGGCGGCGGCGACGGAAACAATCATTTCAGGCAGCGAGGTGCCGATACCCACCACGGTAATGCCAATCAGCAATGGCGGCACGCCCAGACTGCGGCAGAGTAGCGAGGCGGCGAAAACCAGACGATCGGCGCTATAGACCACCAATAGCAAACCAATAATCAACAGCGCCGTAGCTAAAAGCATGCAAAGTCCTTTCTTCAGGTATAATCGCCGGTCCACTGTGCCTGAGTTGCTGGCCGCGCATACGGATCGTTAAGGAACGAAGTAAACTCTTAATTTTGACCAGATGCGCGCCAAAAGTAAAACAAATGCCAGCTTTCGCTAACCTCATACGGGGATATTCTGTAAAAATAACCCCTTTGCGGTGTCGACTGGCGCCATTATGAACAACTCTGCGAACCTTAAAGGATGCGTTGATGAGCCAGATCGGTGAGACATTGATTGACGTGCGCGGCGTGAGCTTTACGCGCGGCAACCGATCTATTTTTGATAATATCTCGCTTACCGTCCCGCGCGGTAAGGTAACGGCCATTATGGGGCCGTCAGGGATTGGTAAAACCACGCTGCTGCGCCTGATTGGCGGGCAAATCGCGCCTGACTGCGGCGAAATTCTGTTTGATGGCGAAAATATTCCCGCCATGTCCCGCTCGCGGCTCTATGAAGTGCGCAAGCGCATGAGCATGTTGTTCCAGTCCGGCGCGCTGTTTACCGATCTGAACGTCTTTGAAAACGTCGCCTACCCGCTGCGCGAGCATACCCGCCTGCCGGAGCCGCTGCTGCGCAGCACGGTGATGATGAAGCTTGAAGCCGTAGGGCTGCGCGGCGCCGCAAAGCTGATGCCTTCTGAACTCTCTGGCGGCATGGCGCGCCGCGCCGCACTGGCGCGCGCTATTGCGCTGGAGCCGGATCTCATTATGTTCGACGAGCCATTCGTCGGTCAGGACCCTATCACCATGGGTGTGCTGGTGAAGCTGATTTCCGAGCTGAACAGCGCGCTTGGCGTCACCTGCGTGGTGGTGTCGCATGACGTGCCGGAAGTCCTCAGCATTGCGGATTATGCGTATATCGTCGCCGACAAACGGATTGTCGCGCAGGGCAGCGCCCAGGCGTTACAAGAGAATGCCGATCCACGCGTGCGCCAGTTCCTCGACGGCATTGCCGACGGGCCGGTGCCTTTCCGCTATCCCGCCGGGGATTATCACCACGATCTGATTTCGCCAACAGGGAGTTAGTCTGCTCATGCTGTTAAATTTACTGGCGTCGATGGGGCAACGCGGGCTTAAATTCAGCGCCTCCTTCGGCCGCGCCGGGCTGATGTTATTCAATGCCATCGTCGGCAAGCCGGAGTTTCGCAAACACGGCCCGCTGCTGGTGCGCCAGCTCTATCACGTGGGCGTCCTGTCGATGATTATCATCATCGTCTCGGGGCTGTTTATCGGGATGGTGCTGGGCCTGCAGGGCTATCTGGTACTCACTACTTACGGCGCGGAAACGAGCCTCGGCATGCTGGTGGCGCTGTCGCTGCTGCGTGAGCTGGGGCCGGTTGTCGCCGCGCTGCTGTTCGCCGGTCGCGCCGGTTCGGCGCTGACGGCGGAAATTGGGCTGATGAAAGCGACCGAGCAGCTCTCCAGTATGGAGATGATGGCGGTCGATCCGCTGCGCCGCGTGATTTCGCCGCGCTTCTGGGCGGGCGTAATTTCACTGCCGCTGCTGACGGTTATTTTCGTGGCGGTGGGCGTCTGGGGCGGGTCGCTGGTCGGCGTGAACTGGAAAGGCATCGATGCCGGCTTTTTCTGGTCCGCCATGCAGGACGCCGTCGACTGGCGTATGGACCTGATTAACTGTTTGATTAAAAGCGTGGTGTTTGCCATTACGGTGACCTGGATTGCGTTATTTAACGGTTACGACGCGATCCCGACGTCGGCCGGGATCAGCCGGGCAACTACACGTACCGTTGTGCACGCTTCACTGGCCGTGCTTGGCCTTGATTTTGTGCTTACCGCATTGATGTTTGGGAACTAACGCATGCAAACGAAGAAATTTGAGATTTGGGTTGGCGCTTTTATGCTCGTGGCGCTGCTGGCCGCGCTGTTCATTTGTCTGAAAGTCGCGGATGTCACCTCGCTGCGGGCTGAACCGACATACCGGCTTTATGCCACCTTTGATAATATCGGCGGCCTGAAATCGCACTCGCCGGTACGCATTGGCGGCGTGGTGATTGGCCGTGTTTCCGACATCACGCTGGATCCGAAAACCTACCTGCCGCGCGTCGCGATGGATATCGAACAGCGCTACGATCATATTCCCGATACCAGCTCGCTGGCGATTCGTACTTCCGGCCTGCTGGGGGAACAATATCTGGCGCTAAACGTCGGTTTTGAAGATCCTGAGCTGGGAACCACTATCCTTAAGGATGGCGCCACCATTCAGGACACCAAATCCGCTATGGTGCTTGAAGATCTGATTGGCCAGTTCCTCTATAAGAGCAACAGCGGCGACAACCAGAAAGAGGGCGGTGAGCAGGGCACCGCCGCCCAACCGGATAACGCGACGCCGCCTGCCGGCGCGACGAACTAATCAGGAGAAACGGATATGTTTAAACGTCTTTTAATGGTCGCCATGCTGGTGATTGCACCGCTTGCCACTGCTGCCGCGGCGGATCAATCCAACCCGTATAAGCTGATGAACGAGGCGGCAAAGAAAACGTTTGACCGTCTGAAAAATGAACAGCCGCAAATCCGTCAGAACCCGAACTACCTGCGCGATATCGTCGATCAGGAACTGCTGCCGTATGTCCAGGTGAAATACGCCGGCGCGCTGGTGCTGGGCCGCTATTACAAAGAAGCGACCCCGGCGCAGCGCGAAGCCTATTTCGCCGCGTTTCGCGAATACCTGAAACAGGCCTACGGCCAGGCGCTGGCGATGTACCACGGCCAGACTTACCAGATTGCGCCGGAGCAGCCGCTGGGCGACGCTAATATCGTGCCGATTCGCGTCACCATCGTCGATCCGAATGGTCGTCCGCCGGTACGTCTGGATTTCCAGTGGCGTAAAAACAGCCAGACCGGTCACTGGCAGGCGTATGACATGATCGCCGAAGGCGTGAGCATGATTACGACCAAACAGAATGAGTGGAGCGATCTGCTGCGCCAGAAAGGCATCGATGGCCTGACCGAGCAGCTGAAATCCATCTCTCGTCAGCCGATTACGCTGGATCAGAAGCAGTAATGTCCGCGGAACTGGACTGGGAGCGTCAAGGAGCGCAGTTGCGCTTAAACGGTACGCTGGATCGCGAAACGCTGCTGCCCCTGTGGGAGCAGCGGCAGTCCCTCACAGACGGCTTGCAGCGCATCGATCTCAGCGGCCTTGCCCGCGTCGATACCGCCGGGCTGGCGCTGCTGGTGCATCTGGTGGCGCTGACCCAGGCGGGCGGACGTGGGGTGAAGCTTGAAGGCATGAGCGAGAATCTGACGACGCTTGCGAAACTTTACAACCTGCCGGAAAACCTTCTGCCGACCTCGACAGACTAATATTTTCAGCACGTTACTGATAAAGCCCCGTCCGTGTCCCCGGCGGGGCTTTTTTGCTTGTTTAAGACAGCGCCACTTTGCTCTAAGATGTTGGGCTGTTTTCACTGAATAATGAATAAAGCCCATGGAAAATCATGAAATTCAGACGGTGCTGATGAATGCACTGCCTCTCCAGGAAGTCCACGTCTCCTCCGGCGATGGCAGCCACTTTCAGGTCATTGCTGTGGGTGAGCTGTTTGGCGCTATGAGCCGTGTGAAGAAACAGCAGGCGGTCTACGGCCCGCTGATGGAGTTCATCGCCGATAACCGCATTCATGCGGTCTCCATCAAAACGTTTACGCCCCAGGAATGGGAACGCGAGCGCAAACTCAACGGTTTTTGAGCTGTGGGCGTTACGCCGACAGCAATTGATTGAATAACAGAGAACAGTTCTGATGGATAAATTCCGTGTGCAGGGGTCAGGCCGCCTTTCCGGCGAAGTGACGATCTCAGGGGCGAAAAACGCCGCTCTGCCGATCCTTTTTGCCGCCCTGCTGGCTGAAGAGCCTGTAGAAATTCAAAACGTACCGAAGCTTAAAGATATCGATACCACCATGAAGCTGCTGAGCCAGCTCGGGACCAAAGTGGAGCGTAACGGCTCTGTCTGGATCGATGCAAGCCAGGTCAACATCTTCTGCGCGCCGTATGAACTGGTGAAAACCATGCGCGCCTCTATCTGGGCGCTCGGCCCGCTGGTGGCGCGTTTCGGTCAGGGCCAGGTTTCTCTGCCGGGCGGCTGCGCTATCGGCGCGCGTCCGGTCGATTTACACATTACCGGTCTTGAGCAGCTGGGCGCGGAAATCAAACTGGAAGAGGGCTATGTCAAAGCGTCTGTCCAGGGTCGCCTGAAAGGCGCGCATATCGTGATGGATAAAGTGAGCGTTGGCGCCACCGTTACCATTATGTCCGCCGCGACGCTTGCCGAAGGCACTACGGTTATTGAAAACGCCGCGCGCGAGCCGGAGATTGTCGATACCGCAAATTTCCTCAATACCCTCGGTGCGAAAATCACCGGTCAGGGTACCGATAAGATCACTATCGAAGGCGTTGAGCGCCTGGGCGGCGGCGTCTATCGCGTTCTGCCGGACCGCATCGAAACCGGCACGTTCCTGGTGGCCGCTGCGATCTCCGGCGGTAAAGTGATGTGCCACAATACGCGTCCTGACACGCTGGATGCGGTGCTGGCGAAACTGCGCGAAGCCGGTGCCGATATCGAAACCGGCGAAGACTGGATCAGCCTCGATATGCACGGCAAACGCCCGAAAGCGGTAAACGTGCGCACGGCGCCGCACCCGGCTTTCCCGACGGATATGCAGGCGCAGTTCACGCTGCTGAACCTGGTGGCTGAAGGGACCGGCGTGATTACCGAGACCATTTTTGAAAACCGTTTTATGCACGTGCCGGAGCTTATCCGTATGGGCGCGCATGCGGAAATCGAAAGCAATACGGTCATTTGCCACGGCGTTGAGAAACTTTCCGGCGCTCAGGTGATGGCGACTGACCTGCGCGCATCTGCAAGCCTGGTGCTGGCGGGTTGCATCGCGGAAGGCACCACCGTTGTGGATCGCATTTATCACATCGATCGCGGTTATGAAGGCATCGAAGATAAGTTGCGTGCGCTGGGTGCGAACATTGAGCGCATAAAAGGCGAATAACGCCTGCTCCGCCAGTGCGGAGCCTGCGATAAGCCTGTCGGGAAACGCTGATACTCAGCCGCTCCCGGCGGGCTTTTTTTATGGATTAAGGAAAAGCGGTGATTCCGGCGGCGTCAGCGATGACGAATCAAACGCGAGCGATCGATAAATTCGTGTGTGATCGGATCGTGATAGCGTGAAGGCCAGATGATCCACGGCTCGGTGCCCAGCGCCTCGGCAATGATTTTCTCGCCGCGCGGCCAGGGGCGCGTCAGCGCATTGGCAAGCGTTGATGAACTCAGGCCTGCTTTACGAGACTCCGCGGCCAGTGATGAGCCTTTCTTGCGTAGCGCGGCGACAATATCGGCGGGGTGCCAGTCGATAAACTTACGTTCCATGCTTCCTCCCTGTTACGGCATTAAAACCCCCTGCGCAGTTCCCGGGGGAACTGATTGATTATTTATAGCACAAAATTTTCTAAAAGGTTCCAGTTAGTTTTGGTTGTATTCAAAAGTGTGCTTATAACCACAAAGAAAATGTAAGTGCTGCAAGGGCTGGCGAACGAAACGATCCGTGTTTCGGCGCGGGCGATCCTGAAGAGGCGTAACAGAAAAGACGAGAAATCAGACAGACATTATGGGAAGTTTTATGAGCTTCGCTTTCATAACGCACAGTGATAAAAGCGGAAATATTTCCGCGCCAGCTGGCGCGGAATAGCGTTAGTGGTCGCGCTGGACCGACATATGCGCCAGCGCAATCAGGGCGTCGCGCCAGGGGGAAGGGGAGAGAATTTCAAGCGCGGCGATGGCTTTATCTGCTTCTTCTTCAGCACGCGTGCGCGTCCACTCCAGCGAGCCGCAGGCCGCCATCGTTTCCAGCACCGGATCCAGCAGATGTCGCCCGTTGCCTTGTTCGATCGCCTCGCGGATCATCTGCGCCTGCGCCGGCGTGCCGTTGTGCATCGCGTGCAGCAGCGGAAGCGTCGGTTTGCCTTCGTTAAGATCGTCACCGACGTTTTTACCGAGGCGTTCGCCGTCAGCGCTGTAATCCAGCAGATCGTCGATCAGCTGGAATGCGGTGCCAAGATAGCGGCCATAATCCTGCAACGCGCGCTCCTGCGCTTCGCTGGCGCCTGCCAGGATGCCGGAACACTGCGCCGCCGCTTCGAAGAGCCGTGCGGTTTTGCTGTAAATCACGCGCATGTAGCTCTCTTCGGTGATGTCGGGATCGTTCACGTTCATCAGCTGAAGCACTTCGCCTTCCGCGATCACGTTGACCGCTTCTGACATCACCTCAAGCACTTTGATCGATCCCAGGCTCGTCATCATCTGAAACGCGCGGGTGTAAATAAAATCTCCCACCAGAACGCTGGCGGCGTTGCCGAAAGCGGCATTCGCCGTTGCTTTTCCGCGACGCATATCGGATTCATCCACCACGTCGTCATGCAGCAGCGTGGCGGTGTGGATAAATTCAATGAGCGCGGCGATAGTGACGTGCGCTTTCCCCTCATAACCCAGCGCGCGCGCAGCGAGCACCGCGATCATCGGGCGAATGCGTTTGCCGCCGCCGCTGACAATGTAATAGCCCAGCTGATTGATAAGCTGTACGTCGGAATTGAGCTGTTCAAGGATGGTCGCGTTGACACCGGCCATATCTTGCGCGGTTAACTCATTAATTTTTTCTAAATTCATCGCAAAAGTCTGGCTATCGTCCTGTTTACCACAGTCTGTAAGGGAGAAGGTAAGGATCGTGGATTCTAAATGTAGTACAGATTGTACCGGAAAAACGCGGCAGATAAACGCCGCCGTCACGGTTGTGTTTTTTTTCCGCACCGAACAACAAACGGGCTTGTCAAAGCGTCCCGATTTGCGTAATATTCGCGCCCTATTGTGAATATTTATAGCGCACTCTGATCATGCAGAAGGCGTGCGCGGAAGCGGAGTTCTATATGTACGCGGTTTTCCAAAGTGGTGGTAAACAACACCGAGTAAGCGAAGGTCAGACCGTTCGCCTGGAAAAGCTGGACATCGCAACTGGCGAAACTGTTGAGTTCGCTGAAGTTCTGATGATCGCAAACGGTGAAGATGTCAAAATCGGCGTTCCTTTCGTTGATGGCGGCGTAATCAAAGCTGAAGTTGTTGCTCACGGTCGTGGCGAGAAAGTTAAAATCGTTAAGTTTCGTCGTCGTAAACACTACCGTAAGCAGCAGGGCCACCGTCAGTGGTTCACTGATGTGAAAATTACTGGCATCAGCGCCTAAGACCTGAGGAGAGATTTAAATGGCACATAAAAAGGCTGGCGGCTCCACACGTAACGGTCGCGATTCAGAAGCTAAACGCCTTGGCGTTAAGCGTTTCGGTGGCGAGTCCGTTCTGGCGGGTAGCATCATTGTTCGTCAACGTGGCACCAAATTCCACGCTGGCAACAACGTAGGTTGCGGTCGTGACCACACTCTGTTTGCTAAAGCAGACGGTAAAGTGAAATTTGAAGTTAAAGGCCCGAACAACCGTAAATACATCAGCATCGTTGCTGAGTAAGGTTTTCTCGGTCCGGTAACGGATTAAAGCCCCGCAACCTGTTGCGGGGCTTTTTACATTGGAAACCCGGTAATCTTTCTGTAGGGAAACGGGCATGAAGCAGCAGGCCGGCATTGGTATCCTTTTGGCGCTTACGACCGCAATGTGCTGGGGTGCGCTGCCAATTGCAATGAAGCAGGTTCTGGAAGTAATGGAGCCGCCCACCGTGGTGTTTTACCGCTTTCTGATGGCGGGCATCGGACTTGGGCTGATCCTTGCCATCAAAGGCAGGCTGCCGCCGATGGGCTTGTTTCGTAAACCGCGCTGGCTGGCGTTGCTCGCGATAGCGACAGGCGGGCTCTTCGGTAACTTCATTCTGTTCAGTTCTTCCCTGCAATATCTTAGCCCCACGGCATCGCAGGTGATCGGTCAGCTTTCACCGGTCGGAATGATGGTGGCAAGCGTTCTGATCCTTAAGGAGAAGATGCGCGGCACGCAGATCATTGGGGCAATAATGCTGCTTTGCGGGCTGGTGATGTTTTTCAACACCAGCCTGATAGAGATCTTTACGCGCCTGACGGATTACACGTGGGGTGTGATATTCGGGGTTGGCGCGGCGACAGTCTGGGTCAGCTATGGCGTGGCGCAGAAGGTGCTGCTGCGTCGTCTGGCCTCGCAACAGATCCTCTTTTTGCTGTACACTTTATGTACTATTGCGCTGTTGCCGCTGGCGAAGCCTGGCGTGCTGTTTCAGCTAAGTTCGTGGCAACTGGCCTGCCTGATTTTTTGCGGCCTGAATACCCTGGTGGGGTATGGCGCGCTGGCGGAAGCGATGGCGAGATGGCAGGCTGCGCAGGTGAGCGCCATTATTACGCTTACCCCACTGTTTACCTTAATATTTTCAGATGTGTTATCTGTTGCCTGGCCCGATTTCTTCGCCAGACCGATGTTAAACCTGTTGGGTTATCTCGGTGCGTTTGTCGTGGTTGCGGGTGCGATGTATTCCGCCATTGGTCACCGTCTTTGGGGGCGGTGGCGTAAAAACGAAGCGGTTGGAGTCATCCCCCGCTCGGGCGAATGAATTACGGAGAAGTAAAATGAAGTTTGTTGATGAAGCTGCGATCCTGGTCGTGGCGGGTGACGGCGGTAACGGCTGCGTAAGCTTCCGTCGTGAAAAATATATCCCGAAAGGCGGCCCTGACGGCGGCGATGGCGGTGATGGTGGCGACGTCTGGCTTGAGGCCGATGAAAACCTCAATACCCTTATCGATTACCGCTTCGAGAAATCCTTCCGCGCCGAGCGTGGTCAGAACGGCCAGAGCCGCGACTGCACCGGTAAACGCGGTAAAGACGTGACGGTCAAAGTGCCGGTCGGGACGCGCGTTATCGATCAGGGTACGGGCGAAACGATGGGCGACATGACCAAACACGGTCAGCGTCTGATGGTGGCGAAGGGCGGCTGGCACGGCCTTGGCAACACCCGCTTCAAATCTTCCGTTAACCGTACTCCGCGCCAGAAAACCATGGGCACGCCGGGCGAGAAACGCGATCTGCAACTGGAACTGATGCTGCTGGCAGACGTCGGTATGCTGGGTATGCCGAACGCCGGTAAATCCACGTTTATTCGCGCGGTCTCCGCGGCGAAGCCGAAAGTGGCGGATTATCCGTTTACCACGCTGGTGCCAAGCCTTGGCGTCGTGCGTATGGATAACGAAAAAAGCTTTGTGGTCGCCGATATTCCGGGTCTTATCGAAGGCGCGGCGGAAGGCGCAGGCCTCGGTATTCGCTTCCTGAAGCACCTTGAGCGTTGTCGCGTACTGCTGCACCTGATCGATCTCGATCCGATCGACGGCTCTGATCCGGCAGAAAACGCCCGTATTATCGTGGGCGAGCTTGAGAAGTACAGCGAGAAGCTGGCTTCCAAGCCGCGCTGGCTGGTCTTCAATAAAATCGACCTGCTGAGCCGTGAAGAAGCGGAAGCGAAAGCGAAAGCTATCGCCGAAGCGCTGGGCTGGGACGAAAAATATTATCTGATCTCCGCGGCGAGCCAGATGAACGTGAAAGATCTCTGCTGGGACGTGATGCACTTCATCATCGAAAACCCGGTCGTTCACGAAACAGAAGAGAAGCAGCCAGAAAAAGTCGAGTTTATGTGGGATGACTATCATCGCCAGCAACTCGAAGAGATGGAAGCGGAAGCAGAAGAAGAGTGGGATGACGACTGGGACGAAGATGACGACGAAGGCGTCGAAATCGTGTATCAGCGTTAACAGAAAAAGGCCGGGAAACCGGCCTTTTTTAATGGCATGAACCTATAAATGTTCCACCTGCTTATGACTGGTTAATCTCTTCCGGTAGCCAGCATGAAGCCATAAGTCCGCCGTTCGGCCCATCTTCCAGAATCAACCTGCCGCGATGTAAATGCACAATACGCTGCACAATGCTCAGCCCCAGGCCGCTGCCGCCATAGCGCTGATCCAGCCGCCGGAAAGGTTCGGTAATCGCCTCACGCTGCGCCTGCGGGATCCCTGGGCCTTCATCGATTACGGTCAGGCGGCTGCCGCCCTCGTCAGACGATAACCGCACCTCAATGCAGCTTTGCTCAGGACTGTACCGCGACGCGTTTTCCAGCAGATTTCGCAGCATCAGGCGCAGCAACACGGCATCACCCTGAACGCGCAGTGTCGTCTCGTCATGAGGCCAGACAATACGCTGCCCGCGTTGTCCCGCCAGCTCGTCCAGCTCACTGTGCAGCGGCGCAAGAATATCTTCATTCCAGCACAACGTTTCATGATGCCCGCTCGCCAGCGCCTGGCCCGCGCGCGACAGCATCAGCAGTTGTTCAACGGTATGCATCAGACGATCGATACGCGCGAGCAACGGTGTGGCCTGAGAGACGCCAGATTGCTCCATCAGCTCCAGATGCAGGCGAATACCCGCCAGCGGCGTGCGTAACTCATGGGCCGCATCCGCCGTGAACAGACGCTCCTGCTGGATGGTGTGATCGAGCCGTGAAAAAAGCTGGTTAAGCGAGAGCGTCACCGCGCTTATCTCTTCCATTGCGGAAGCGACGGGCACGGGAGAGAGATTATCCGCTGAGCGCCTGGCGAGTGTCCGGCTAAGCTGGCTGAGCGGGCGGGTTATCCACGTGACGGCCCAAAAAGAGAAGAACAGGGTAAATCCGACCATCACCAGTGACGGCACCAGCAGAGAGGCGATCGCCTCGCGGATCTCTTTCTCGACATGATGGGTACGGGATTTGGCTGACAGCGTTTCATTGACCAGAAAACTTATCTGTTCGCGGCTTTCGTGCCAGAGCCAGACAACACTAATGAGCTGAAAGAAAAGCAGAATAAGCGCGAGCATCAGCATCAGCCGACGACGCATGCTGTTCATGAAGGGCGCTCCAGCCGGTAGCCCACGCCGCGTATGGTGCGGATGCGCGTTTTGCCAAGCTTACGGCGCAGGTTATGGATATGCACTTCCAGCGTATTGGAGCTGGGATCGTCCTGCCAGCTGTAGATATCCTGCTGCAGGGTTTCGCGATGCACAGTCTGGCCGATACGCATCATCAGGCGGGTGAGCAACGCGAACTCTTTCGGTGTCACTTCTACGGGCAGTCCCTGGAGCAGTACCTGCTGCGTTTGCAGGTTGAGCGTAATGTCGTCGTGCTGTAGCAGATTGTCGCTATGTCCCTGATAGCGGCGAATCAGCGCCCGCGCCCGGGCGTGAAGTTCCGCCAGTGCAAAGGGTTTGACCAGATAGTCATCCGCGCCTGCATCAAGCCCGCTGACGCGGTCTTCCAGCGCATCGCGCGCCGTCAGAATTAACACGGGGGTTGTCACGCCGCTCCGGCGCCACTGGCTAAGCAACGTGGCGCCGTCTTTGTCCGGCAGGCCTAAATCGAGAATAATCAGGCTGTACTCGCCGCTCTGGAGCAGGGCGTCGCCTTCGGCTGCATTCGTGGCGCAATCCAGCGCATAGCCCTCGTTACCGAGCGCCAGCGCCAGTCCTTCCTGTAACAGCAGATCATCTTCGACTATCAGCAGTTTCATCGTTAATTATTCTGGTAAAGGTCGCGATAGAGCCGGCTTTCAAAGCGCACCAGCGGAATACGGCGGTTGCGCTGATCGGTAGGCTCTACGGCATAGCCGGAAAGATATTGAACAAACGCCATGCGCTGTCCGCTGGCCGTTGTAATAAAGCCCGCCAGGTTATAAACCCCCTGCAGCGAGCCGGTTTTGGCGGACACTTTGCCGTCAACGCCCGCCTCATGAAGACCTGCGCGGTACAGCAGAGATCCGTCATGCCCCGCCAGCGGCAGCATAGAGATAAAATTCAGCTGGCTGTCATTGCGGGCGATGTATTGCAGCACCTGCATCATCGTCGCGGGCGCTATCAGATTATGGCGCGACAGGCCGGAACCATCCACCACGATAGTATTGCCTAAATCCACGCCCGCCTTCTGACGCAGGATCTGGCGAACGGCGTCAGAGCCTGCGCGCCAGGTGCCGGGTACGCCGTAGAAATTACGCCCGATGGTGCGAAACACCGTGTCGGCGATCATATTGTCGGATTTCTTTAACATTACGCGCAGGAGATCGTGCAGCGGCGGAGACTGACGGCTCGCGATAACCGTCCCCGGCTCGTTGGGCTGCGTCTGGCGCAGCAGCGTGCCGTTATAGGTGATGCCGGCCTGTTTCAACTCCGCTTTAAGTATCGCGCCGGCATAGCCCGCGCCATCCTGAATCGCGAAGGCCAGCGGCAGCGGATCGGCGCGCTGCGTCATGCAGCCTGTCAACGTATAACGGTTCAAATCGCCTGTCACCACGTCCAGCTCGCAATACTGCGCTTCCGACGAGCCGCGCGGCAGGGTTTTCACCTGGCTGTAGACGTTGACCGGATAATAAGAGGCGATACGCACAAATGCCGGTTCGCCCGCTTGCGGGGCGCTGTAAAGCGACACCGAAAAACAGTTGCGATCGACGATAGCGGCCGACGGCGGGGCGCTGAAGCATTGGGTCATGTCGTTCCACGGCCAGCCGGGCGCTTTATCATGGCTTGCGAAAGCGGAGGTATCGATCAGCACGTTTCCTTTTATTTGCTGAACGCCCGCTTTTTTCAGCGCCGTCACCATATTGCGCATATCCTGACGCTTAAAGGTTGGGTCGCCGGTGAAACGCGCAATTAAATCGCCATCAAGTACGCCATCGCGCACATCGCCACGGCTCTCAAGCGTGGTGGTGAAGCGGTAGTCTGGCCCAAGCTGCAATAGCGCGGCCAGCGCAGTAATCACTTTTTGCGTACTGGCAGGCAACGCCATCTGCTGGCTGTGAAAATCAATCTCAGGGGAGCTGGCTCCGACTTTTTGCACCATCAGGGCGAGATTCGCGCCGGCGGGTAACTGATTGATATACTCTTCAACATTGGCGGCACTGGCATTCAGGGCTACACTGGTGGTCAATCCGACAGCAAATCTGGAAAATCGCATAATCTCGCGGTAACAGCTGGAAACGTGCCGTCATACTAAGGCGCATCGCCCTGCAAAGTAAACGATGACCCTTCGGGAACTTCAGGGTAAAATACGTATCAAATTGCAAAATCGTTCCTGACCTGGGGCTTTGTCTCCGGGTCAGTTTTCTTTTGTTTGCCGTCCGGGGCTGGAAGGTTTTCCGGGCTGGCGTGCAGCCGGAGCGGGCTGTGAACCGTTCTTAACAGGACAGTGAGAGGTATAACAAATGCAACCTATTCCGATGACCTTACGTGGCGCTGAGAAATTACGCGAAGAGCTGGAGTATCTGAAATCCGTGCGTCGTCCGGAAATCATCGCCGCCATCGCCGATGCCCGCGAGCATGGCGATCTGAAAGAAAATGCCGAATACCATGCTGCTCGCGAGCAACAGGGTTTCTGCGAAGGGCGTATTAAAGATATCGAAGCGAAGCTGTCGAACGCTCAGGTGATTGATATCACTAAGATGCCTAACAATGGCCGTGTGATTTTCGGCTCTACCGTTACGGTACTGAACCTGGATACTGACGAAGAGCAGACGTACCGCATCGTTGGCGACGACGAAGCAGACTTCAAACAGAATCTCATTTCTGTGAACTCGCCTATCGCGCGCGGTCTGGTGGGTAAAGAGTTGGACGACGTGGTGACCATTAACACCCCGGGCGGGCAGGTTGAATTTGAGATTATCAAAGTCGATTATCTTTAACGCCAGCCTCTGAACGGTTGTTTTTTCGGTAAGAGACACGCCTGATAGTCAGACTGGCTGATTTGTGCGATTCACCTCAACCGGCATGACAGCAATACCGTTCAGATTGTAAAGAAAGGAAAAAGGCCGCTAAGCGGCCTTTTATCAACAAACGGGGCGTGGCATTTTGCACCCTTGCCTGTAGTTTGCGGCTTCTGCGATCGCTCGCAAAACCCACCGCTTAGCGGGGCAGCGAAATTTTACGTTCCTTTGACGGGCGGTAGAGCACCAGCGTTTTTCCGATGACCTGTACATTACAGGCGCCGGTTTCACGCACGATGGCATCCACAACCAGGGTTTTAGTTTCGCGGTCTTCAGTGGCGATCTTCACCTTGATTAACTCATGGTGCTCAAGCGCTTGTTCAATCTCGGCCAGTACCCCTTCGGTCAAACCATTGTTGCCAAGCATAACCACCGGCTTGAGCGGATGGGCGAGACCTTTCAGGTGCTGTTTTTGTTTAGTACTCAGATTCATCGTATTTTTTGCTTACGTTGGGATTGAAAACGGGTCATTCTACCGCCATCTCCCAATTATCGCCAAATGGCAATACGTGGGTTTTTGAGCCTGCGGCTCACGATGAACCCGGATGGAATGTGAAATGACAGGTAAAAAGCGTTCTGCCAGCTCCAGTCGCTGGCTACAGGAACACTTTAGCGATAAATATGTTCAACAGGCGCAGAAAAAAGGGTTACGTTCCCGTGCCTGGTTTAAACTTGATGAAATACAGCAAAGTGACAAGATTTTTAAACCAGGAATGACGGTTGTCGATCTTGGCGCCGCGCCTGGCGGATGGTCACAGTATGTGGTCACGCAAATAGGAGGAGCAGGCCGTATTATCGCTTGCGATCTTTTACCAATGGATCCTATCGTTGGTGTGGACTTCCTTCAGGGCGACTTTCGTGATGAATTAGTCATGAAAGCGTTACTGGAACGCGTGGGTGACAGTAAAGTACAGGTTGTCATGTCAGATATGGCACCGAACATGAGCGGGACTCCGGCTGTAGATATCCCCCGCGCCATGTATCTGGTGGAACTGGCGCTTGAGATGTGTCGGGATGTCCTGGCGCCGGGCGGCAGTTTTGTAGTGAAGGTGTTTCAGGGCGAAGGTTTCGATGAGTACCTGCGGGAAATTCGCTCCCTGTTTACGAAGGTGAAAGTTCGTAAACCGGACTCTTCTCGTGCCCGTTCACGTGAAGTGTACATTGTAGCGACCGGGCGCAAACTATAGTACCCTGACGCTGTTTGTTAACACAGTTGTAATATGAGGTTAATCCCTTGAGTGACATGGCGAAAAACCTAATACTCTGGCTGGTCATCGCAGTTGTGCTGATGTCAGTATTCCAGAGCTTTGGGCCCAGCGAGTCGAGTGGCCGTAGGGTGGATTACTCTACCTTCCTGCAAGAAGTTAACCAGGACCAGGTTCGCGAAGCGCGTATCAACGGACGTGAAATCAACGTTACCAAGAAAGATAGTAACCGATACACGACTTATATTCCCGTAAACGATCCCAAACTCCTTGATAACCTGCTGACCAAAAACGTAAAAGTTGTCGGCGAACCGCCTGAAGAGCAGAGCCTGCTGGCCACTATCTTCATCTCCTGGTTCCCGATGCTGCTGCTGATTGGGGTCTGGATATTCTTTATGCGCCAGATGCAGGGCGGCGGTGGCAAAGGCGCCATGTCGTTCGGCAAAAGCAAGGCGCGCATGCTGACGGAAGATCAGATCAAAACCACTTTCGCTGACGTGGCAGGCTGCGACGAAGCGAAAGAGGAAGTCGGCGAGCTGGTGGAATACTTGCGCGAGCCGAGCCGTTTCCAGAAGCTGGGCGGTAAAATTCCGAAGGGCGTCCTGATGGTCGGCCCGCCGGGTACCGGTAAAACCCTGCTGGCGAAAGCTATCGCGGGCGAGGCGAAAGTGCCGTTCTTTACCATTTCCGGTTCCGACTTCGTAGAAATGTTCGTGGGTGTGGGTGCGTCCCGTGTTCGCGACATGTTCGAACAAGCTAAAAAAGCGGCGCCGTGCATCATCTTTATCGATGAAATCGATGCCGTGGGTCGCCAGCGTGGCGCCGGTCTTGGTGGTGGTCACGATGAACGTGAGCAGACCCTGAACCAGATGCTCGTTGAGATGGATGGTTTTGAAGGCAACGAAGGCATTATCGTCATCGCGGCGACTAACCGTCCTGACGTGCTTGACCCTGCGCTGTTGCGCCCAGGCCGTTTTGACCGTCAGGTCGTGGTTGGTCTGCCGGATGTGCGTGGTCGTGAACAGATCCTGAAAGTGCACATGCGTCGCGTACCGCTGGCGCCAGATATCGACGCGGCAATCATTGCGCGCGGTACGCCTGGCTTCTCCGGTGCTGACCTGGCTAACCTGGTCAACGAAGCGGCGCTGTTTGCCGCGCGCGGCAACAAACGTGTCGTATCGATGGTTGAGTTCGAAAAAGCGAAAGACAAAATCATGATGGGTGCGGAACGCCGCTCCATGGTGATGACGGAAGCGCAGAAAGAATCCACCGCGTACCACGAAGCGGGCCATGCGATTATCGGCCGTCTGGTGCCAGAGCACGATCCGGTTCATAAAGTGACGATTATCCCGCGCGGTCGCGCGCTGGGCGTAACGTTCTTCCTGCCTGAGGGCGACGCTATCAGCGCCAGCCGTCAGAAGCTGGAAAGCCAGATTTCTACGCTGTACGGCGGCCGTCTGGCGGAAGAGATTATCTACGGGCCGGAGCATGTCTCCACTGGTGCGTCTAACGACATTAAAGTCGCGACTAACCTTGCCCGTAACATGGTGACCCAGTGGGGCTTCTCCGACAAACTTGGTCCGCTGCTGTACGCGGAAGAAGAAGGTGAAGTATTCCTGGGCCGTAGCGTGGCGAAAGCCAAGCATATGTCAGATGAAACGGCGCGTATCATCGATCAGGAAGTTAAAGCCCTGATTGAACGTAACTACAATCGCGCTCGTCAGATCCTGAACGATAACATGGACATCCTGCATGCCATGAAAGACGCGCTGATGAAGTATGAAACCATCGACGCGCCGCAAATCGACGATCTGATGGCTCGCCGTGATGTTCGCCCGCCAGCGGGCTGGGAAGATCCGGGCGCCAACAATAACTCTGACAGCAACGGTACGCCGCGTGCGCCGCGTCCGGTCGATGAACCGCGTACGCCGAACCCGGGCAACACCATGTCTGAGCAGTTTGGCGATAAATAATTGCCTGCTGTAGCATCGCTGCATTAATTAAAACCCCGGCCTGTCCGGGGTTTTCTGTTTTCGTTCATTCAAGTTCATAAGGGAATGGCAATGAAACTCTTCGCTCAGGGCTCAACGCTCGAACTTTCTCATCCGCATGTCATGGGGATACTGAATGTCACGCCGGATTCTTTTTCCGATGGCGGTCAGCACAACACGCTGACAGAGGCGGTAAAACACGCCAATGCGATGATTAACGCCGGTGCGACCATCATTGACGTAGGCGGAGAATCGACGCGCCCTGGGGCGGCGGAAGTCAGCGTGGAAGAAGAGCTTTCTCGCGTGGTGCCGGTGGTGGAAGCGCTGGCGCAGCGTTTTGAGGTCTGGGTGTCGGTTGATACGTCTAAACCAGAAGTGATCCGCGAGTCGGCGCGGGTCGGCGCGCATATCATTAACGATATTCGCTCGCTGACGGAGCCAGGCGCGCTTGAAGCGGCGGCAGAGACCGGTTTGCCGGTGTGTCTCATGCATATGCAGGGCCAGCCGAAAACGATGCAGCAGGCGCCGCACTATGAAGATGTTTTTGCCGACGTCACGCGCTTTTTTGAGCAGCATATCGCCCGCTGCGAAGCGGCAGGCATTACAAAAGAAAAAATCATACTCGACCCGGGATTCGGTTTCGGTAAAAATCTGACCCACAATTACCAGCTTCTCGCCCGGCTTTCAGAATTCCAGCGTTTCGGAATGCCTTTGCTGGTGGGAATGTCGCGTAAATCGATGATTGGACAACTACTTAACGTCGGGCCCGATCAGCGCCTGCCCGGAAGCCTTGCCTGCGCGGTGATGGCGGCCATGCAGGGGGCGCAGATTATTCGGGTTCATGACGTTAAAGAAACCGTCGAAGCGATGCGCGTGGTGGAAGCAACTCTTTCAGCGAAGGATAAAAAATACTATGAGTAACCGTAAATATTTTGGGACAGACGGCATTCGCGGTCGCGTGGGCGATGCGCCGATTACCCCGGATTTTGTCCTGAAACTTGGCTGGGCGGCGGGCAAGGTGCTGGCGCGTCACGGCTCCCGCAAAGTCATTATCGGCAAGGACACACGCATTTCTGGCTACATGCTCGAATCCGCACTGGAAGCGGGGCTGGCTGCGGCCGGGCTTTCTGCGCTGTTCACCGGGCCGATGCCGACGCCTGCGGTTGCTTACCTGACGCGTACTTTCCGTGCTGAAGCCGGGATTGTTATCTCCGCCTCCCATAACCCGTTCTATGATAACGGGATTAAATTCTTCTCCATCGAAGGCACAAAATTGCCGGATGAAGTGGAAGAAGCGATTGAAGCGGAGCTGGAGAAAGAAATCAGCTGCGTGGATTCCGCAGAGCTGGGTAAAGCAAGCCGTATTGTGGACGCTGCGGGTCGTTATATCGAATTCTGTAAAGGCACGTTCCCGAACGAACTTAGCCTTAACGGGCTGAAAATCGTAGTGGATTGCGCTAACGGCGCGACGTATCACATCGCGCCTAACGTGCTGCGGGAGCTGGGCGCTCGCGTTATTACTATCGGCTCTGAACCGGACGGGCTGAACATCAACGAGAAATGCGGCGCGACAGATGTTCGCCTGCTGCAGGAGCGCGTGGTAGCCGAGAAGGCCGATCTGGGTATCGCATTCGACGGCGACGGCGACCGCGTCATCATGGTCGACCATGAAGGCAACAAAGTCGATGGCGACCAGATCCTGTACATCATTGCGCGTGAAGGGCTGCGTCAGGGACAGCTGCGCGGCGGCGCGGTCGGCACACTGATGAGCAACATGGGGCTTGAAGTTGCGCTCAAACAGCTTGGCATTCCGTTTGCGCGTGCAAAAGTGGGCGACCGCTACGTGCTTGAGAAAATGCAGGAAAAAGGCTGGCGCATCGGGGCGGAAAACTCAGGCCACGTCATTTTGCTGGATAAAACCACGACGGGCGACGGCATTGTGGCCGCGCTGCAGGTATTAACCGCGATTGCGCGTAACCATATGAGCCTGCACGATCTTTGCAGTGGCATGAAGCTCTTCCCACAGATCCTGGTCAACGTGCGCTTTACGCCAGGCAGCGGCGATCCGCTGGAACATGCCACCGTGAAAGCGGTGACTGAAGACGTAGAACAGGCGCTGGGTAAACGCGGCCGTGTGCTGCTGCGTAAATCCGGTACCGAGCCGCTCATCCGCGTGATGGTAGAAGGCGAAGACGAAGCGCAGGTGACGGAATTTGCGCACCGGATTGCGGACGCCGTGAAAGCGGTTTAAGCACAGGCATGCTTAAAAAGGCGGCGAAAGTCGCCTTTAAAATCGTCGTTTTAGCGCAATTTGCCGTTTTTTTCCGCAGTCAGCATTTGCCGGTAAAATTGCGCTTGCGCGCCCAGAACTCTTTCGTTAGTATTCACACCCGCTTCAGTAGGGAATGACAAATACCCTGCTTTATTGGTTTGAAGCAATTGGCTGCGGTAACCCCGCAAGGAACAGGTTGATTATGTACGAAGCTCTTTTGGTAGTTTTCCTTATTGTAGCGCTGGGCCTTGTTGGTCTTATCATGCTGCAGCAAGGTAAAGGCGCTGATATGGGAGCCTCTTTTGGCGCAGGCGCTTCTGCTACGCTGTTCGGTTCAAGTGGTTCTGGTAACTTCATGACCCGTATGACAGCTGTGCTGGCAACCCTGTTCTTCATTATCAGCCTGGTGCTGGGTAACATTAACAGCAACAAAACCAGTAAAGGAAGCGAGTGGGAAAATCTGACTGCGCCAGCAAAAACTGAGCAGACTCAGCCCGCAGCGCCGGCTAAGCCGACCAGCGATATCCCGCGTTAATTTGTCAGCTTCGCGCAGTAAACAGAAACTGCGCACTATAGTGCCGAGGTGGTGGAATTGGTAGACACGCTACCTTGAGGTGGTAGTGCCCGATTGGGCTTACGGGTTCAAGTCCCGTCCTCGGTACCAAATCCCAGCAGAACTTGCAATTTAGACGTTTAAGGCGTAGTATTTGCCACGTTTCGGACGCGGGGTGGAGCAGCCTGGTAGCTCGTCGGGCTCATAACCCGAAGGTCGTCGGTTCAAATCCGGCCCCCGCAACCACTTTCCCTGAGAGTTGTTTTTCAAATATACTGTGAAGTGCAGCGAATGCCTTCCTCATCGTTTTGAAAGAAAATTCCCTGGAAGGTGTTCCGGACCGCACATTGCGGTTTACAGGGTTCAGTTATTAAAAGCCCCGATTTATCGGGGTTTTTTGTTATCTGGCTAAAGAATAACTGGGCTATATGCCCTTTTTTTATGTCCTGGGGGTGGGCTTGTCCACATTAGAGCAAAAATTAACAGAGATGATTACGGCACCGGTGGAAGCGCTGGGCTACGAACTCGTCGGCATCGAATTCATTCGCGGTCGCACATCGACGCTGCGCATCTATATTGATAGTGAAGATGGCATCACTGTTGACGATTGTGCTGATGTCAGCCACCAGGTTAGCGCCGTTCTTGATGTCGAAGACCCGGTTACGGTGGCTTACAACCTGGAAGTCTCCTCGCCTGGCCTCGACCGTCCTCTCTTCACTGCCGAACATTACGCCCGTTACACTGGTGAAGAGGTGACGCTGGTACTGCGTATGGCGGTACAGAATCGTCGTAAGTGGCAGGGAGTCATTAAAGCCGTTGATGGCGAAATGATTACCGTTGCAGTTGACGGCAAAGATGAAGTGTTCGCGCTAAGTAATATCCAGAGAGCGAACCTGGTACCCCAATTTTAACAGTCTGGATTGAGGCGAAGGCCCCTGATGAATAAAGAAATTTTGGCTGTTGTCGAAGCAGTTTCCAACGAAAAAGCGGTTCCGCGCGAGAAAATTTTTGAAGCGCTGGAAAGCGCCCTGGCTACGGCAACCAAGAAAAAATATGAACAAGAGATCGATGTTCGCGTGAGCATCGACCGTAAAAGCGGTGATTTCGACACGTTCCGCCGCTGGGTTATTGTTGAAGAAGTTACCCAGCCGACCCGCGAAATCACGCTGGAAGCGGCGCGTTACGAAGATCCGAGCCTGAACGTCGGCGAGTACGTCGAAGATCAGATCGAATCCGTGACGTTTGACCGTATCACCACGCAGACCGCTAAACAGGTCATCGTACAGAAAGTTCGTGAAGCCGAACGCGCGATGGTCGTTGACCAGTTCCGCGAACATGAAGGTGAGATCATCACCGGCGTGGTGAAAAAAGTTAACCGCGAAAACATTACGCTGGACCTCGGCAGCAACGCCGAAGCGGTCATTTTGCGTGAAGATATGCTGCCGCGTGAAAACTTCCGTCCGGGCGACCGTATTCGCGGCGTGCTGTACGCAGTACGTCCTGAAGCGCGCGGCGCTCAGCTGTTCGTCACGCGCGCCAAACCGGAGATGCTGATCGAGCTGTTCCGCATCGAAGTACCGGAAATTGGCGAAGAAGTGATTGAAATTAAAGCCGCTGCTCGCGACCCAGGGTCACGCGCTAAAATCGCGGTGAAAACCAACGACAAGCGCATCGATCCGGTTGGCGCCTGCGTCGGTATGCGCGGCGCGCGTGTTCAGGCGGTGTCGACCGAGCTTGGCGGCGAACGTATTGATATCGTGCTGTGGGATGATAATCCGGCACAGTTCGTTATCAATGCCATGGCGCCGGCAGATGTCGCGTCTATCGTGGTGGATGAAGACAAACACACCATGGATATCGCCGTCGAAGCGGGTAATCTGGCGCAGGCTATCGGCCGTAACGGTCAGAACGTGCGCCTTGCTTCACAGCTGAGCGGCTGGGAACTCAACGTCATGACTGTTGACGATCTCCAGGCGAAACACCAGGCTGAAGCGCACGCCGCTATTGATACTTTCACGAAGTATCTCGACATTGATGAAGAGTTCGCCACGGTTCTGGTGGAAGAAGGCTTCTCCACGCTCGAAGAACTGGCCTATGTGCCGATGAAAGAGCTGCTGGAAGTTGATGGCCTGGATGAGCCGACCGTGGAAGCATTACGCGAACGCGCTAAAAATGCGCTCACCACCCTTGCGCTGGCTCAGGAAGAGAGCCTCGGCGATAACAAACCGGCTGACGATCTGCTGAACCTTGAAGGTATGGATCGTACGCTGGCTTACAAACTCGCTGCTCGCGGTGTGTGTACGCTTGATGACCTCGCCGATCAGGGCGTGGACGACCTCGCGGATATCGACGGGTTGACCGATGAGAAAGCCGGTGAGCTTATCATGGCCGCTCGTAACATCCGCTGGTTTAGCGATGAAGCGTAATAAACTGTAGCAGGAAGGAACAGCATGACTGATGTAACCGTAAAAGCGCTGGCCGCAGAGATTCAGACCTCCGTGGACCGCCTGGTACAGCAATTCGCTGATGCAGGGATCCCGAAGTCCGCTGAAGACTCTGTGACGGCACAAGAGAAACAAGCCTTACTGGCGCACCTGAACCGCGAACATGGTTCAGGGCCAGATAAGTTGACTTTACAGCGCAAAACGCGCAGTACTTTAAATATTCAGGGTACCGGCGGGAAAAGTAAGTCGGTACAGATCGAAGTCCGCAAAAAACGCACCTTTGTAAAACGTGATCCGCAAGAGGCAGAGCGTCTCGCCGCGGAAGAACAGGCGAAGCGTGAGGCGGAAGAGCAGGCCCGTCGTGAAGCAGAGGAAGCTGCCAAACGAGAGGCAGAGGAAAAAGCCAAGCGTGAAGCCGGCGATAAGGCTAAACGTGAAGCTGAAGAACAGGCTAAACGCGATGCCGCTGATAAAGCGAAACGTGAAGCTGCGGAAACGAGCAAAGTGAGCAATCAACAAACTGACGAAGTGAGCAAAGCTGCTCAGGCGGAAAAAGCCCGCCGCGAAGCTGAAGCCCTTGACCTTAAGCGCAAGGCCGAAGAAGAAGCGCGTCGCAAGCTGGAAGAAAACGCCCGTCGCGTAGCAGAAGAAGCCCGTCGTATGGCTGAAGAGAACGCGACCAAGTGGGAAAGCGGCAGCGAAGAAGAATCTGAAGACAGCAGCGACTACCATGTCACTACTTCCCAGCACGCACGTCAGGCAGAAGATGACAGCGATCGCGAAGTAGAAGGTGGCCGTAGCCGCGCGCGTCCGGCGAAAGCCGCTCGCCAGAAAAAAAGCAACAAGCATTCCGAATCCAAAGCGGATCGCGAAGAAGCCCGTGCAGCCGTTCGCGGCGGCAAAGGCGGCAAGCGTAAAGGCAGCTCCCTGCAGCAGGGCTTCAACAAGCCGGCTCAGGCAGTTAACCGCGACGTTGTTATCGGCGAAACCATCACCGTCGGCGAACTTGCTAACAAGATGGCTGTAAAAGGCTCTCAGGTTATCAAAGCGATGATGAAGCTGGGCGCGATGGCGACCATTAACCAGGTTATCGATCAGGAAACCGCGCAGCTGGTTGCTGAAGAGATGGGCCACAAGGTTATCCTGCGTCGTGAAAACGAGCTGGAAGAAGCGGTAATGAGCGACCGTGATATGGGCGCACAGGCCGAGCCGCGCGCACCGGTCGTGACCATCATGGGTCACGTTGACCACGGTAAAACCTCTCTGCTTGACTACATCCGTTCCACGAAAGTGGCCTCGGGCGAAGCGGGCGGCATTACCCAGCACATCGGTGCGTACCACGTACAGACCGACAACGGCATGATCACCTTCCTGGATACCCCGGGCCACGCCGCGTTTACCGCGATGCGTGCACGTGGTGCGCAGGCAACGGATATCGTGGTTCTGGTTGTTGCGGCGGACGACGGCGTGATGCCGCAGACCATCGAAGCTATCCAGCACGCGAAAGCGGCGAAAGTGCCGGTTGTCGTTGCGGTGAACAAAATCGATAAGCCTGATGCCGATCCGGATCGTGTTAAAAACGAACTGTCTCAGCACGGTATCATCCCGGAAGAGTGGGGCGGCGAGAGCCAGTTCGTCCACGTTTCTGCGAAAGCGGGCACCGGTATCGATGAGCTGCTGGACGCGATCCTGCTGCAATCCGAAGTTCTGGAACTGCACGCGGTACGTAAAGGCATGGCGACTGGCGTAGTTATCGAATCCTTCCTGGATAAAGGTCGTGGTCCGGTTGCTACCGTTCTGGTTCGCGAAGGTACGCTGAACAAAGGCGATATCGTGCTGTGTGGCTTTGAATATGGCCGCGTACGTGCGATGCGTAACGAACTGAACCAGGAAGTCCAGGAAGCGGGCCCGTCCATTCCTGTTGAGATTCTGGGTCTCTCCGGCGTTCCTGCCGCGGGTGACGAAGTGACCGTGGTTCGTGATGAGAAGAAAGCGCGTGAAGTGGCTCTCTATCGTCAGGGCAAATTCCGCGAAGTCAAACTGGCGCGTCAGCAGAAATCCAAACTCGAGAACATGTTCGCGAACATGACCGAGGGCGAAGTTCACGAAGTCAACATCGTGCTGAAAGCCGACGTACAGGGCTCCGTAGAGGCGATTTCCGACTCCCTGCTGAAACTCTCCACCGACGAAGTGAAGGTGAAGATTGTGGGCTCGGGCGTGGGTGGCATCACCGAAACCGACGCCACGCTGGCTGCGGCTTCCAACGCCATCCTGGTTGGCTTTAACGTTCGTGCCGACGCCTCCGCGCGCCGTGTTATCGAAGCGGAAAGTCTGGATCTGCGCTACTACTCCGTCATCTATAACCTGATCGACGAAGTGAAAGCGGCTATGAGCGGCATGCTGTCGCCTGAGCTGAAACAGCAGATCATCGGTCTGGCCGAAGTGCGCGATGTGTTCAAATCGCCGAAATTCGGTGCGATCGCGGGCTGTATGGTTACCGAAGGCACGATTAAGCGTCATAACCCAATCCGCGTACTGCGCGACAACGTGGTTATCTATGAAGGCGAGCTGGAATCCCTGCGCCGCTTCAAAGATGACGTTAACGAAGTCCGTAACGGCATGGAATGTGGTATCGGCGTTAAGAACTACAACGACGTCCGTGTTGGCGACATGATCGAAGTCTTCGAGATCATCGAAATCCAGCGCAGCATCGACTAATCCCTGTTTGCCCGGCGGCAGAACGTTTGCCGGGCGTGGATTAGGACATATTTGTAGGCCGGGTTAGCGAAGCGCCACCCGGTATGAATATTCAAAAGGGGCTAATAGCCCCTTTTTTGTCTGGAGATTTTATTATGGCGAAAGAATTCGGTCGCCCGCAGCGCGTCGCGCAGGAGATGCAAAAAGAAATTGCCATCATTCTGCAGCGCGAAATCAAAGATCCGCGCGTTGGGCTGATGACCACCGTATCGGGCGTTGAAGTATCTCGCGACCTGGCGTATGCCAAAGTGTTCGTGACGTTTCTGAACGATAAAGACGATGCGGCGGTAAAAGCCGGTATTAAAGCGCTGCAGGATGCCTCAGGCTTTATCCGCTCGCTGCTGGGCAAAGCCATGCGCCTGCGCATCGTGCCGGAACTGACCTTCTTCTATGACAACTCGCTGGTTGAAGGGATGCGCATGTCCAACCTGGTCACTAGCGTAGTGAAACACGACGAAGAACGTCGCGTTAATCCGGACGACGACAAGGAGGAATAATGAGTCGTCCTCGTCGTCGCGGTCGCGACGTGCATGGCGTATTGCTGCTGGATAAGCCACAGGGGCTCTCCTCTAACGACGCGCTGCAAAAAGTAAAGCGTATCTATAACGCGAATCGAGCGGGCCATACCGGCGCGCTGGATCCGCTGGCGACCGGCATGTTGCCCATTTGTCTCGGCGAAGCGACCAAGTTTTCCCAGTATCTGCTCGATTCCGATAAGCGTTACCGTGTGATTGCGCGCCTCGGGCAGCGCACCGACACCTCCGATGCCGACGGCACGGTGGTGGAGGAGCGCCCGGTCACGTTCAGCGAGCAGGAACTGCAGGATGCGCTGGAGAGCTTTCGCGGCGACACCATGCAGGTGCCGACCATGTTCTCGGCGCTGAAATATCAGGGCAAGCCGCTGTACGAATATGCGCGTCAGGGTATTGAAGTGCCGCGTGAAGCGCGTCCAATTACCGTTTATGAGCTGCTTTTCATTCGCCATGAAGGCGATGAACTGGAGCTGGAAGTGCACTGTTCGAAAGGCACCTACATCCGCACCATCATTGACGATTTAGGCGAGAAACTCGGTTGCGGCGCGCATGTTATTTATCTGCGCCGCCTGGCGGTCAGTAAGTATCCTGTCGAGCGTATGGTGACGCTGGAGCAGCTCAATGCGCTGCTTGAAGAGGCGCAGACGCGTGAAATCGCGCCGTCCGAACTGCTCGATCCGCTGTTAATGCCGATGGACAGCCCGGCGGCGGACTACCCTGTGGTGAATCTTCCGCTGACGTCATCCGTTTACTTTAAGAATGGCAATCCGGTGCGTACCAGCGACGCGCCGTCAGAAGGCCTGGTGCGCGTGACGGAAGGCGAAGCGCAGAAGTTTCTCGGCATGGGCGAAATCGACAGCGAAGGGCGCGTGGCGCCCCGTCGCCTGGTGGTGGAGTATCCGGTTTAACGCGCGTCGTTACCTTGCGATAACAAGCCGTGACAGGTAGAATATTGCGGCTAAACACTACGTCCGTCATTTTAATGCAGACGTAGCCCCGGGTGGCTGAATTAGAGATCGGCACCCTTATTTTTTATAAACTGGAGTTGAAAATGTCTCTAAGCGTTGAAGCTAAAGCTAAAATCGTTTCTGAGTTTGGTCGTGGTGAGAACGACAGCGGTTCTACCGAAGTTCAGGTTGCACTGCTGACTGCGCAGATCAACCACCTGCAGGGCCACTTCGCAGAGCACAAAAAAGATCACCACAGCCGTCGTGGTCTGCTGCGTATGGTTTCTCAGCGTCGTAAACTGCTCGACTACCTGAAACGTAAAGATGTAGCACGCTACACTGCGCTGATCGAGCGCCTGGGTCTGCGTCGCTAATCACTGCGAGTTTCAGAAAAGGGGGCCTTTACGGCCCCTTTTTTCGACCAGACGGCAGCAATTGCGAGTAAACTCATGTATTGTTGCTAAGTATGATCTTCGTTGCAGAGGTTCGCGCGGCTAATGAGAGGCTTGATTCGCACAGGCGGGTTAGGGTTGTCATTAGTCGCGAGGATGCAAAGAGGATCGGGTACTGTCAGCACGGCTTTGGGCGTGCTGTTCTTCATTTAGAAAGGGTATAATTTTGCTTAATCCGATCGTCCGCAAATTTCAGTATGGTCAACATACTGTCACTCTTGAAACCGGAATGATGGCTCGTCAGGCCACTGCTGCCGTTATGGTAAGCATGGATGACACTGCGGTATTCGTGACCGTGGTTGGCGCTAAAAAAGCGAAGCCGGGCCAGGACTTTTTCCCACTGACTATTAACTATCAGGAGCGTACCTACGCTGCTGGCCGCATTCCTGGCGGTTTCTTCCGTCGTGAAGGCCGTCCGAGCGAAGGCGAAACGCTGATCGCGCGTCTGATTGACCGCCCGCTCCGCCCGCTGTTCCCGGAAGGCTTCGTTAACGAAGTTCAGGTTATCGCGACCGTCGTTTCCGTTAACCCGCAGGTTAACCCGGATATCGTTGCGATGATCGGCGCGTCCGCCGCGCTGTCTCTGTCCGGTATTCCGTTCAATGGCCCGATTGGTGCTGCCCGCGTGGGTTACATCAATGACCAGTACGTACTGAACCCAACCCAGGAAGAGCTGAAAGCCAGCAAACTGGATCTGGTGGTTGCCGGTACCGAAAGCGCCGTGCTGATGGTGGAATCCGAAGCAGAACTGCTGAGCGAAGATCAGATGCTGGGCGCCGTTGTATTTGGCCACGAGCAGCAGCAGGTTGTGATTCAGAACATCAACGATCTCGTGAAAGAAGCGGGCAAACCGCGCTGGGACTGGCAGCCTGAAGCCGCGAACGAAGCGCTGAACGCGCGCGTTAAAGCGCTGGCTGAATCTCGTCTGAGCGACGCTTACCGCATCACCGACAAACAAGAACGTTACAGCCAAATCGACGCTATCAAAGCGGACGTTATCGCGGCACTGCAGGCTGAACAGGCCGAAGGCGACGCGCTTGACGAAAACGAGCTGGGCGACATCCTGCACGCTATCGAGAAGAACGTTGTGCGTTCCCGTGTGCTGGCTGGCGAACCGCGTATCGATGGCCGCGAAAAAGACATGATCCGTGGTCTGGACGTACGCACTGGCGTACTGCCGCGTACTCACGGCTCCGCGCTGTTCACCCGTGGTGAAACGCAGGCTCTGGTAACCGCGACGCTGGGTACCGAGCGCGACGCGCAGAACATCGACGAGCTGATGGGCGAGCGTACTGACCGCTTCCTGTTCCACTACAACTTCCCTCCGTACTCTGTTGGCGAAACCGGCATGGTCGGTTCTCCGAAGCGTCGTGAAATCGGTCACGGTCGTCTGGCGAAACGCGGCGTACTGGCAGTGATGCCGGCAGCGGACCGCTTCCCGTACACCGTACGCGTAGTATCTGAAATCACCGAATCCAATGGTTCTTCTTCCATGGCTTCCGTGTGTGGCGCTTCTCTGGCGCTGATGGATGCAGGCGTGCCGATCAAAGCCGCTGTCGCGGGTATCGCGATGGGTCTGGTGAAAGAAGGCGAAAACTTTGTCGTACTGTCCGACATTCTGGGTGACGAAGACCACCTGGGCGACATGGACTTCAAAGTAGCGGGTTCCCGCGAAGGTATCACTGCGCTGCAGATGGATATCAAAATCGAAGGTATCACCAAAGAGATCATGCAGGTGGCGCTGAATCAGGCTAAAGGTGCGCGTCTGCACATCCTTGGCGTGATGGAACAGGCTATCAACGCGCCGCGTGGCGATATCTCTCAGTTCGCACCGCGTATTCACACCATCAAGATCAGCCCGGACAAGATCAAAGACGTGATCGGTAAAGGCGGTTCTGTGATTCGTGCGCTGACCGAAGAAACCGGCACCACTATCGAAATCGAAGATGACGGTACCGTGAAAATCGCCGCGACCGATGGCGAAAAAGCGAAGCATGCGATTCGTCGTATTGAAGAAATCACCGCTGAAATCGAAGTGGGTCGTATCTACAATGGTAAAGTGACCCGTATCGTTGACTTCGGTGCCTTCGTCGCTATCGGCGGCGGTAAAGAAGGTCTGGTACACATCTCTCAGATCGCTGACAAGCGCGTTGAGAAAGTGACCGACTATCTGCAGATGGGTCAGGAAGTACCGGTTAAGGTACTGGAAGTTGACCGTCAGGGCCGCGTACGCCTGAGCATTAAAGAAGCGACCGAGCAGACTCAGGAAGCAGCAGCCCCTGCTGCGCCGGAAGCCGAGTAAGGTTTGCCGTTTAGCTCTCCGTGGCGACACGGAGAGCGATTTGTTACGAGGCAGGATGCCCCGTTTGCAGCCGGGGGACAGGACGTTCATCCAATAGTTGTCTTCGGGAGTAGGAAATGAAGCCTTTATTGCGCTGGTGTTTCGTTGCGACAGCACTCACGCTGGCAGGATGCAGCAACTCTGCCTGGCGTAAGAGCGAGGTCCTGGCGGTGCCATTGCAACCGGCCTTGCAGCAAGAAGTGATCCTCGCACGCATGGAGCAGATCCTCGCAAGTCGGGCTTTAACCGATGATGAACGCGCACAGCTTTTATATGAGCGCGGAGTGTTGTATGATAGTCTTGGTTTGCGAGCACTGGCGCGGAATGATTTTTCACAAGCGCTGGCTATCCGACCCGATATGCCTGAAGTATTCAACTACTTAGGCATTTATTTAACGCAGGCAGGCAATTTTGATGCTGCCTATGAAGCGTTTGATTCTGTACTTGAGCTTGATCCAACTTACAACTACGCGCATTTAAATCGCGGTATCGCCCTCTATTACGGCGGACGTTACCGATTAGCGCAAGATGATCTGCTGGCGTTTTATCACGACGATCCCAATGATCCCTTCCGTAGTCTGTGGCTCTTCCTTGCTGAAAGCAAAATGGATGAGAAACAGGCCAAAGCGGCCTTGCAAGAACGCTTTGAGAAATCGGACAGAGAACAGTGGGGATGGAACATTGTCGAATTCTGGCTCGGCGACATTAACGAAAAAACGTTAATGGAACGCCTGAAGGCAGACGCAACGGATAACACCTCGCTCGCTGAGCATCTCAGTGAAACCAACTTCTATTTAGGTAAGTACTACCTAAGTCTGGGGGATAAGGACAGCGCCACGGCACTGTTCAAATTAGCGGTTGCTAACAACGTCCACAACTTCGTTGAGCACCGTTATGCATTGTTGGAATTAGCGCTCTTGGGCCAGGAGCAAGATGACCTGGCAGAATCGGACCAGCAATAGCTGACGAACATTTCAGCCCACGGATTTTTTTATTAAAGTCATCACCTTAACCGGTGAGGGCCTGTTTGTTCGTTAATACACCTACTTTGAGCCGGTTCACACTTTTAATGAAAATTGCAGAAAATTTTCACGATGAGTTATGTAGACTGGCCGCCATTAATTCTGAGGCACTCGTACTACATGGCTGAATTCGAAACCACTTTTACTGATCTGGGCCTGAAGGCTCCTATCCTTGAAGCCCTTAACGATCTGGGTTACGAAAAACCATCTCCAATCCAGGCAGAATGTATTCCGCATCTGCTGGGCGGTCGCGACGTTCTGGGTATGGCCCAGACCGGTAGCGGCAAAACCGCAGCGTTTTCACTGCCGCTGCTCCATAACATTGATGACACTCTGCGCGCGCCGCAGATCCTGGTGCTGGCACCGACCCGCGAACTGGCGGTTCAGGTTGCTGAAGCCATGACTGATTTCTCTAAACATATGCATGGCGTAAACGTCGTGGCCCTGTATGGCGGCCAGCGTTATGACGTGCAGCTGCGCGCGCTGCGCCAGGGTCCGCAGATCGTGGTCGGTACGCCGGGCCGTCTGCTGGATCACCTCAAGCGCGGCACGCTGGATCTTTCTAACCTGAAAGGCCTGGTACTGGACGAAGCAGACGAAATGCTGCGTATGGGCTTCATCGAAGACGTTGAAACCATCATGGCGCAGATCCCGGCCGAACATCAGACCGCGCTTTTCTCCGCGACCATGCCGGAAGCGATTCGTCGCATCACCCGTCGCTTTATGAAAGAGCCGCAGGAAGTGCGCATCCAGTCCAGCGTGACGACTCGCCCGGACATCAGCCAGAGCTACTGGTCTGTTTACGGCATGCGTAAAAACGAAGCGCTGGTGCGTTTCCTTGAATCGGAAGATTTTGACGCGGCGATTATCTTCGTTCGTACTAAAAATGCGACCCTGGAAGTGGCTGAAGCGCTGGAGCGCAGCGGTTACAACAGCGCCGCGCTGAATGGCGACATGAACCAGGCCCTGCGCGAGCAGACCCTGGAGCGCCTGAAAGATGGTCGTCTGGATATCCTGATCGCAACCGACGTTGCGGCGCGTGGTCTGGACGTTGAGCGTATCAGCCTCGTAGTGAACTACGACATCCCGATGGACTCCGAGTCTTACGTTCACCGTATCGGCCGTACCGGTCGTGCAGGTCGTGCGGGCCGTGCGCTGCTGTTCGTTGAGAACCGCGAGCGTCGTCTGCTGCGTAACATCGAACGCACCATGAAGCTGACCATTCCGGAAGTGGAACTGCCGAACGCAGAACTGCTGGGCAAACGCCGTCTGGAAAAATTCGCCGCGAAAGTACAGCAACAGCTGGAAAGCAGCGATCTGGACCAGTACCGTGCGCTGCTGGCTAAGCTTCAGCCGGAAGGCGAGCTGGATGTAGAAACGCTGGCTGCCGCGCTGCTGAAAATGGCGCAGGGCGAACGTCCGCTGATCCTGCCGCCGGATGCGCCGATGCGTCCGAAGCGCGAGTTCCGCGATCGCGATGACCGTTTCGAGCGCCGTGGCGACCGCAACGAGCGTGGCCCGCGTACCGAGCGTAACGGTGCCGGCGAAGAGCGTCCGCGTCGTGAGCGTCGTGAAGCAGGCGATATGGAACTGTATCGCATCGAAGTGGGCCGTGATGATGGCGTTGAAGTGCGTCACATCGTGGGCGCTATCGCCAACGAAGGCGATATCAGCAGCCGTTACATTGGTAACATCAAGCTGTTCGCCTCTCACTCCACCATCGAGCTGCCGAAAGGCATGCCGACCGAAGTGCTGCAGCACTTCACCCGTACGCGTATTCTGAACAAACCGATGAATATGCAGCTGATGGGTGATGCACAGCCGCGTGGCGATCGTCGCCCTGCTGGCGGTGGCCGTGGTTTCGGTGGCGAACGTCGTGAAGGCGGTCGCGGTGAAGGCCGTAGCGAAGGTCGTCGTTTCAGCGGCGAGCGTCGCGAAGGCGGTCGTAGCTTCGGTGGCGAACGTCGTGAAGGCGGCCGCGGTCCGCGTCGTGATGACGCAGCGACCCCTCGCCGTCGTTTCGGCGACGCATAAGCACAGCGAGTCTGACAACAAGCCCCGGCCATGCCGGGGCTTTTTTTATGGGCGCGATTTAGGCCGCTCGCCATGCCATGAATGTTTTCCCTCTCCATGTGGCTCATGGCTGCCTGACAGCCGGAGAACCTAACGTGCTATGCCAGGCCATTCTGGCTAATAAATCCGCTACTGCGCTGCGCCACCCCAGCCGAATACGTCACGCTTTATCAGAGGCGTAATTTTTTCTCCTTTTTGTACTCGCGTACTGGTACAATGAATCATCAGGGTAACCTTTTTCACAGGAAAGCATTATGGCCACACTTGTCGCCCGCAGCGCCTCGCCTTCGCTTTTAAGCGGCGTTGTGATTATCGCCGGTACGATCATCGGCGCAGGCATGTTCTCTCTGCCGGTGGTGATGTCCGGCGCGTGGTTTTTCTGGTCGCTGCTCGCTCTGGTATTTACCTGGTTCTGTATGCTTCATTCAGGATTGATGCTGCTGGAAGCCAACCTCAACTACCATATCGGCGCGAGCTTCGACACCATCACCCGCGACCTGCTCGGAAAAGGGTGGAACGTGGTGAACGGCGCATCCGTCGCATTTGTCCTCTACATCCTTACTTATGCCTATATCTCGGCCAGCGGCTCGGTGCTTCACCACACGTTTGCAGGCATGAATATTGACGTGCCGGCGCGGCTGGCGGGTTTCGGCTTCGCGCTTATCGTTGCGTTTATCGTCTGGCTCTCCACCCAGGCCGTGAGCCGGATGACGGCAATTGTGCTCGGCGCCAAGGTCATCACATTCTTTCTGACTTTCGGCGGGTTGCTGGGGCATGTTGAGCCCACGACATTATTCAACACCGTCGAGGCAAGCCCGAGCTATACGCCGTACCTCTTAATGACGCTGCCGTTTTGCCTGGCTTCATTTGGCTACCACGGCAACGTACCGAGCCTGATGAAATACTACGGCAAAGAGCCAGGGGTCATCATTCGCTGCCTGGTCTGGGGAACGCTGCTTGCGCTCGCGCTTTACACCATCTGGTTACTGACGACGATGGGCAACATTCCGCGCCCGGAGTTTATCGGCATCGCCAAAGCGGGCGGTAATATCGATGTGCTGGTGGGGGCGCTGAGCGATGTGCTGAACAGCCGCACGTTAGATGTGCTGCTGATTGTGTTTTCCAACTTCGCGGTGGCGAGCTCATTCCTTGGCGTGACGCTGGGGCTGTTCGACTACCTGGCGGATCTCTTCGGGTTTGACGATTCGCCGCGAGGGCGTCTCAAAACCGCGCTGCTCACGTTTTTGCCGCCGATGGCGGGCGGGCTGTTGTGGCCGAACGGGTTTCTGTATGCGATTGGCTATGCGGGGCTGGCGGCGACAATCTGGGCGGCGATTGTACCGGCGCTGCTGGCGCGCGCGTCACGGCAGCGTTTCGGCAGTCCGCGCTTTCGCGTCTGGGGCGGCAAAGGGATGATTGCGCTGATACTGCTGTTTGGACTCGGCAACGCGCTGGTGCATCTGCTTTCCAGCTTCAATCTGCTGCCGGTGTATCAGTAACGTTGCGTTTGCCCTCTCTTGCGCAGAGGGCAAACACTCGCATTAACTCAACAGTTCTTCGCGCACCTGCATGGCGAGATCAAACGAGTGCAGCCGCGCCTCGTGATCGAAAATCTGCCCGTTAACCATAATCTCATCGGCTTCGGTTTCACGCAGTATAGATAACAACCCATGGCGAACTTTCGCTTTATCGCCGACCAGCGACATGCTGAGCGCCTGCTGCACCCCGTACTGCTCCGCCGGGCTCCAGAAGCTGTCCATGGACTCAATCGGCGGCGGCAGCTGGCTGGTTTCGCCGCGACGCAGTTTCACAAACGCCTGCTGCATTGAGGTAAACAAAAACTCCGCATCGCGATTGCTGTCGGCCGCGACGATATTAATGCACACCATCGCATACGGTTTTTCCAGGCGCTCTGAAGGCTGGAAATGCGTGCGGTAGAGGTGCAGCGCCTGCAACAGCATATCTGGCGCAAAGTGCGAGGCGAACGCGAACGGCAGGCCCATCTGCGCCGCAAGCTGCGCGCTGTAGAGGCTCGAACCCAGCAGCCAGACCGGAAGTTTTGCGCCATAGCCTGGCACCGGGCGCACCGCCGGGTTAGGGTCGTGGGCGTCGAACCAGTCCGTCAGTTCTTTCACATCGCGCGGAAAGTTGTCGATATCGTGATTCATATGGCGGCGCAGCGCCATCATCGTGCGCTGATCGCTGCCCGGCGCGCGGCCAAGGCCCAGCTCAATACGGCCAGGATAAAGGGCGTCGAGCGTGCCGAACTGCTCGGCAATCACCAGTGGCGCGTGGTTGGGCAGCATCACGCCGCCGGAGCCCAGGCGCAGCGTGGTGGTATTGGCGGCGAGATAGCCAATCAGCACCGATGTCGCGGCGCTGGCGATGCCGGTCATATTGTGGTGCTCCGCCAGCCAGTAGCGGTCGTAGCCGCGCTTCTCAGCGAGACGGGCTAAATCGAGCGAGTGGTGGAACGCCTCACGGGCGGAGGAGCCTTGCGGGATCGGCGCGAGATCGAGCACCGAAAAAGGCACAACAGATTTATCAGACATAACGGCTCACTTAATTACAGCAGTGTCATCAGATTGAAGGTCTTCTTCCAGCCTGGCGCATTTCGGGGATTTTGCCCGCGGCCCGGCCGGAAAGCTGTCCTTTCATACTGCATGAATTCATGCAAAATGCTGTTAACAAAGTGAGCCTTTTCTTACGCCTGAAGCGCCATCCCGGCGAGCCTGCGCCAGTAGCCGTTACAGTCGCTGTGCGCGGCGAGCGGCAGCGGGGCGGCGCCGTTTTCATTGGCCCGGAACGCGTCGAGGACAGTCAGCGTTTCCGGTCCCATCGGCGAGAGACGCACTATATCCACCAGTCCCGCCATCGATGACAGGTCGTTGCCGAGGTTATAGACATAGCCGCTCATGGTCTGAATGCCATTCAGCACAAAGACCTGGCTGTTCTCCTGCGAGAGCATGCTACGGCCGTTGGGATACTTGATGCAGCAGGTTTCGCACTCATCTTTCGGCCTGTCTTCCGAGCGGGCGGTAAAGCAGCGGGCGGAGTAAGCGAGCGGCAGATGGCCGTAGCTCAGCACTTCCACATCGAACTTGTTGCGAATACCCAGCGCATCGCATTGATCGAGCAGATTCACCAGCCAGTCGCGCGACAGCTCCACCGGCATACACCAGCGCGTCATGCCGTCTTTCAGCAGCAGGCGCAGCGTGACGGCGTTGTAGCAGTTAAGCGCATGGCCCGCGACGAACGGCAGCTTGCGCTCGGCGGCCAGCCCCACGGCGCCGAAGTCGTTGGCCTCAATCAGAAACTCGCCGTTATCGATATAGCGCTTCAGCTCGGTCAGCTCCGACGGCGCCTGCACCAGCGCAAGCGTTGAGAGCACCACCTGCTTGCCGCTGGCGGCGAGTGTTCTGGCAAGCGCCAGCCAGTCGGCGGCTTTGGTATCGCGACGTTTACTGCACACCGCTTCGCCGAGGTAAATCACGTCGGCGGAGCTTTGGGCCGCAGCCTCGTAAAAGCTCTCCAGCGTCGCTTTCGGCCAGTAGTACAGCACCGGCCCTAATGCATATTTCATCCTGCTCTCCTTACTGCCATTTGCGATGGTACGCACCAAGCGTCGTCTGGGTGCCTTCGGCCATCGCGCCGAGCGCGTCCATCCAGGCCGGTTGTGGCGCAAAGCGCTGCGGGTCGGCTTTGCAGCGGTCGATAGCCTGACGCCAGACTTTCGCCACCTGGCTGACATAAGCCGGGCTGCGCTGGCGCCCTTCGATTTTCACCGAGGCGATATTGGCCGCCAGCAGCTCCGGCAGCAGCTCCAGCGTATTCAGGCTGGTGGGCTCTTCGAGCGCGTGATAACGCTGGCCGTCCACCAGATAGCGGCCTTTGCAGAGCGTCGGATAACCGGCGTTTTCGCCTTCCTGGTAACGGTCAATCAACACGTCGTTCAGGCGCGACTCCAGCCCCTGTTCCGTCTGTTGCCAGCGCACGAAACGCGCGGGCGAACAGGCGCCCACGGTATTGGGCGATTCGCCGGTCAGGTACGAAGAGAGATAGCAGCGGCCTTCCGCCATAATGCACAGGCTGCCGAAGGCGAACACTTCCAGCGGCACGGGCGTGACGCGGGCTAACTGTTTTACCTGATGAATGGACAGCACGCGCGGCAGCACCACGCGGGCCACGTCAAAATGGCGCTGATAAAAGCGGATAGCGGCTTCATTGGTGGCGGACGCCTGGACTGACACATGGCGCTCGACGTGCGGATAACGGGCGGCGGCGTACTCCAGCATCGCGAGGTCCGCTAAGATCAGCGCATCGGCGCCGAGCTGGGCGGCCATATCCACTGCGCGCTCCCAGCGTTCATAGCCGTCAGGGTGGGCGAAGGTGTTGATGGCGATGTGCAGTTTGCGGCCACGCTGATGCACATAGCTGACCGCTTCCTGTAATTTTTTCTCGGTAAAGTTGAGACCAGCGAAGTGGCGGGCGTTGGTATCGTCTTTCAGACCGATATAGACCGCATCCGCGCCATTATCGATGGCCGCCTTCAGAGCCGGCAGATTACCGGCGGGGCAAAGCAACTCCATAGCGTGTCCTGAAAATAAAAGCAGGCCGCGTGGGGCCTGGCGCGCTGCATAAAGGCAGCGAAATTGTTAACGAACGGCGATTTTAGTTAACCCGCCCGCGACAATTTTTGATTTAAGGCAGCTAATGTCGTATTGATGGCATCTATAAAGGGGTACCTGCGAAGGCGCAAAGCTTGATTTGAGCCGCTATCTCAACGGACTGATATGGCACAATAACGGCCACTGTGATCTGGCAAGGAGAAAAGCCCGTGTTGAATAATCTGCGTTCCTGTCTGGTACATCTTGGCCCTTCGCTTCTGAAAGCGCCGGTCGCGATCGCGCCGTTTGCGCTCAAGCGTCAGGCGCTGGAGCAACTGCTCGGCTGGCAATTCCGTCAGGCGCTGGCGGATGAGGAGCTGGCGTTTCTTGAAGGCCGCTGGCTCGGCATCGAAGTGCGCGATATCGGCCTGCGCTGGTTCACGTCGGTCGAAAACGACAAGCTCATTGTGCGCGAACAGGCCGAGGCCGACGTTATGTTCCGCGCGGACGCCGCCGACCTGTTAATGATCGCCGCGCGCAAGCAGGATCCCGATACGCTTTTCTTCCAGCGTCGTCTGGTGATTGAAGGCGATACTGAATTAGGGTTATATGTGAAGAATCTGATGGACGCCATTGAGCTCGACGCGATGCCGAAACCGCTGCGCGTGATGTTGCTGCAACTGGCGGACTTCGTTGAAGCGGGGCTTCGCGTCTCGCCGCTAACCAAAGCAACTTCCATAGGTGAACCATGCTGATTCGTGTAGAAATCCCCATTGATGCGCCGGGCATCGACGCGTTACTTCGCCGTGCGTTCGGTCGCGCCGACGAGGCGGAGCTGGTGCACGCGCTCCGTGAAGACGGACTGCTGACGCTGGGGCTGGTCGCAACGGATGATGAAGGGCAGGTGGTGGGTTACGTCGCATTCAGCCCCGTTACCGTGGCGGGCGAAGAGCGCCAGTGGCTGGGGCTTGCGCCGCTGGCGGTCGACGAGGCCTGGCGCGCGCAGGGGATTGGTCGTCAGCTCGTGTATGAAGGGCTCGATTCGCTCAATGAGTTTGGCTACTCGGCGGTCGTCACGCTGGGCTCGCCGGAGTTTTACAACCGTCTGGGCTTTGAGCCAGCCGCCCGCTATGACCTCCACTGCCGCTGGCCTGGCGCCGAGGCGGCGTTCCAGGTGCACCGCCTCGCCGATGACGCCCTGAACGGCGTGCACGGCCCCGTGGATTACCACGAGCATTTTAATCGTTTCTGATCTCAGGGCGTTTGCGGTGCGGTTGTCATCGCCTCAAACGCCAGCTCTCCCGCGACCAGTTGCTCTTTCTGCCGTTTCGTCAGCTGCTTGATGCGGTATTCGGCGCGCAGCGCCTCGGAGCGATTGCCCGCGGGCGCGCTGAAGACCAGCGTCAGCTCGCCTTTGCCGCGCAGCGCTTTGGCGCCTTTGCCGCGCTGATGCTGGGCGAAGCGGCGCGCGACATCGGTGGTGATGCCGGTATAAAGGCGGTTATCGGGGCAGCGGATCAGATAAAGAAACCATTCTTCCATAATACGTATCGGCGGCAGTCATCACTGGCCGCACCTTACCATGATTATCCCTGACAGGAGAACCAATGGACGCTCTCGACGCCATCAGCAAATGGCTCGCTAAGCAGCATGTCGTCACTTACTGCGTCGGCCGCGAAGACGCGCTCTGGTGCGCGAACGCGTTTTATATCTATGACCGCGAGCGGGTAGCGTTTTATCTGTTAAGCGATACCCAAAGCCGCCACGGCCAAATGGCAGGCAAGCTGGCGTCTGTCGCAGGCACGGTCAACGGGCAGACCAAAACCGTGGCGCTTATCCGCGGCGTGCAGTTTGCAGGAGAGTTAAGGCTGGTGGAAGAGCCGGAAAGCGAGGCCTTGCGCGAGCGCTACAACCGTCGCTTTCCGGTGGCCAGGGTGATGTCCTCCCCGCTGTGGGAGATCCGTCTTGATGAGATCAAATTTACTGACAACACCCTGGGGTTTGGTAAAAAACTCGTCTGGTTACGCGCCGAGCAGGCGTAGCGCCTCACGGTTAAATGCCGGTAAATCTTCCGGCGTGCGGCTGGTCACCAGTTGGTCTTTATCGATGACCACTTCCTGATCGTAGAACTCCGCCCCGGCGTTTTTCACGTCAATCACGATAGGCTTGACGGCGGTCAGCTTACGCCCGCGGATCACATCGGCGCTAATTAACAGCTGCGGCCCGTGGCAGATAGCGAAGACCGGTTTACCAGTATTCACAAAGTCGCGGGTAAAGGTGACGAAACGATCGTCGCCGCGCAGGCTGTCGGGTGAATGACCGCCAGGCAACAGCAGGGCGTCGAAATCAGCCGGGCTCACCTCATCGATGGCCTTATCAATAGTGACTTTCGCCTCGCCTTGCTTACCAGTGACGGTTTTACCGGCTTCTTTCTCAATGGTGATCACTTCATGTCCGGCCTTGCGATACTCGGCCGCCGGGGATGTGAATTCCGAATCTTCGAACTCATCAGTGATTAAGACTGCAATCTTCTTGCTCATTACGCCTCCCTTGGTGTCTTTGCAGAACGGTGATGTGCAGTAATGGCTTTTGCCAGAAATGGTAAATACTTAAACCACACAGACTATTAAGCCTGGTTCAGGGCGCTGACATTGCAAGGCAGAAGATTCTGCAAAGGAGCGATCATGAGTCGAGTACTGATAACCGGCGCCAGCGGGCTGGTGGGCGGCCATCTGCTACGGATGCTGGTCGACGAACCGCGCGTGTCGTCGATCATCGCGCCAACCCGTCGTCCGTTGCGCGTGCCGATGCATAAAGTGGAAAACCCGTGCGACCCGCAGCTCTCCGATGTGCTGACGCAGCTTAGCGCGCCGCTGGATATCGTCTTTTGTTGTCTCGGCACTACGCGGCGCGAGGCGGGCAGCAAAGAGGCGTTTATTCTTGCCGACTACACGCTGGTGGTGGACACGTCGCTCGCCGGGCTGCGGCTTGGCGCAAAGCATATGCTGGTGGTCAGCGCGCTCGGCGCGAACCCGAATTCGCCGTTTTTCTACAACCGCGTAAAAGGGGAGATGGAAACAGCGCTGAAGGCGCAGGGCTGGCCGCGGCTGACGCTGGCGCGTCCGTCGCTGCTCATAGGCGATCGCGAAAAACGCCGCGCCGGGGAATCTTTCATGGCCCCGCTGTTTCGTCTGCTGCCGGGGAAATGGAAAGCCATTGAGGCGCAAACCGTGGCGCAGGCGCTGATAAATGCGTCGCTGTCGCCCGCAAAAGAAGACGTCGCGGTGCTCGATTCGGCGCAATTGCGTGAAATAGCGGCGCAAACGGCGCGCTGAACAGCGTTTCAAAACGCGTCCGGCGGGCGTACTATTGACCGGCAAAAATTTACCCCCTGTTTTCCAGAGGAATGTTATGGCTGGTCAGTCTTCATCTCTGGCGCCGAAATCCCCCGCATGGTGGAAACCCGCGCTATTTTTTCTCGTCCTGTTTATTGGTCTGTGGTACGTCAAATGGCAGCCTTATTACGGCAAAGCTTTTACCGCGGCGCAAACCCACAGCATTGGTCATTCCATTCTCGCTAACGCGCAGGATAACCCGTTGCGCGCGGCGATCGATTACGCCGCCATCTATTTTCTCGCCGTCTGGAAAGCCGCCGTGCTCGGCGTGCTGCTGGGCTCGCTGATTCAGGTGTTGATCCCGCGCGACTGGCTGGTGCGCACGCTGGGTCAGCCGCGTTTTCGCGGCACGCTGCTCGGCACGCTGTTTTCACTGCCGGGCATGATGTGCACCTGCTGCGCCGCGCCTGTGGCCGCCGGGATGCGCCGTCAGTCGGTGTCGATGGGCGGCGCGCTGGCGTTCTGGCTCGGCAACCCGTTGCTGAACCCGGCGACGCTGGTGTTTATGGGCTTTGTGCTGGGCTGGGAGTTTACGCTTATCCGCGTGGTGGTGGGCCTGGTGATGGTTATCGGCATCGCGTCGCTGGTGCAGCGGTTTGTGGCCGACACGCCAGCGCCTGCGCTGCCAGAGGCGGCGCTGCCCGCAGAGGCTCCGCAGGGCAGCTTTATGGCGCGCTGGTTTCAGGCGCTCTGGACGCTGTTCTGGAATACGATCCCGGTGTATCTGCTGGCGGTGCTGGCGCTGGGCGCCGCGCGCGTCTGGCTGTTCCCGCACGCCGACGGCGCGGTGGGCAATACGCTGTTCTGGGTGCTGGCGATGGCGATTGCCGGTTGCCTGTTCGTTATCCCGACCGCGGCGGAAATTCCGATTGTGCAGACCATGATGGTAGCGGGTATGGGCGTCGCGCCGGGGCTGGCGCTGCTGGTGACGCTGCCTGCGGTAAGCCTGCCTTCGCTCATCATGTTGCGTAAGGCTTTCCCTGCGAAAGCGTTATGGCTGACCGGCGGGATGGTGATGCTGGCGGGTGCGGTGACAGGCGCGCTGGCGCTGGTTTTCTGATACTGGAAAGGTGGGTGCGCTTCGCTTACCCACCCTACAAAAGCCAAAAGTATTCCCTTTACCGTAGGGCGGGTAAGCGAGCCTTATCCATTCTGTAGGGCGGGTAAGCAAAGCGCACCCGCCGGAGAACCGGCGTTGCGGTGTTGTAGGGCGGGTAAGCGAAGCGCACCCGCCATCGTCATAAGTGTAAGGATGTCGCAGAAACCCTCTCCCCGGCGGGAAGAGGGCTGGGGTGAGGGGATTATTTAATGTAGGTAAACGCGGTGGTGACGTGTTTCACGCCGCTCACCCGGCTTGCGGTATCCGCTGCCGCGCGGCCTTCGCGGTCGGTCACCAGACCCAGCAGGAACACTTCGCCGTTCTCGGTCGTTACCTTCACGTTAGACGATTTCACCTGATCGCTGCCAAGCAGCTGAGAGCGCACTTTGGTGGTGATCCAGGTGTCCGACGACGCGGTGCCCAGCCCAATCGGTTGACCGTTGCGGATCTCGTTAAACACTTCCGTCGCGCCTTCCACGCCCATCGCGATTTGTTTCGCGCGGGACGCCAGTTCCGGGTTCGGCGACTGGCCCGTCAGCAACACTTTGCCCTGATAAGCCGTCACGTTAATACGCGCTTCTTTCTTCAGCTGTTCATCTTTGCCAAGCGCGGTATTGACGCGCAGCTCCAGCGTCCCGTCATCAACCTGAGTACCCACACTGCGCGGATCGGTGGCGGCTTTGGTGCCGACAGCCGCGGTTCCGACGACGGCGGCCGCGACGCAGCCCTGTAGCACTAGCGCGGTCATCACCACCGCAAGGGGTTTAATGGCCTTCATGAGCACTCCTTAATCATCCTGGTGTGGAAACAATGTGTTATCGATAAGATCGCACAGGCAGTTGACTGTCAGCATATGCATCTCGTGAATGCGCGCGCTGCGATGGGAAGGAATACGGATCTCCACATCCTGCGGGCCGAGCAGACCTGCCAGCTCGCCGCCGTCGTAGCCAGTCAGCGCCACGATAGTCATATCGCGGGTGACGGCCGCTTCAACGGCTTTCACGATATCGCGGCTGTTACCACGGGTGGAGATCGCCAGCAGCACATCTCCGGCGTGGCCCAGCGCGCGCACCTGTTTGGCATACACTTCGTCATGCAGCCTGTCGTTGGTTATCGCGGTTAAGACCACATTATCGGTATTTAGTGCAATGGCAGGTAAACCGGGCCGTTCGGTTTCATAACGATTGATCATGCTGGCTGCGAAATGCTGCGCGTTGGCGCCGGACGTGCCGTTACCGCAGCAGAGGATTTTGTTGCCGTTAAGGAGAGACTGAACCAGGGTCATGGCCGCACGTGAAATCGCATCCGGGAGTGCTTCCGCCGCCGCAATCTGGGTTTGAATGCTTTCCGTAAAGCAGACTTTGATTCTTTCTAGCACGATTATCCTTTGAGCGTTACGTCATTTCAGGCGTGGAGCGAAAAGGCGTTCGCAATCCACTCGATTTCATTGCCGGTGAAGGCTAACACATCGAACCGGCAATCCACAGTATCAAAGCTCCCATTGTGGCGCGCTAGCCACAACCGGGCGGCATGTAACAATTTTTGCTGTTTGCTGCGGGTGACGCTGGCGGCCGCGCCGCCATACAGACTGGCGCGGCGGTAGCGTACCTCGACGAATACCGTCACGCCACGATCGTCCATGATGAGATCGATTTCGCCGCCACGCTCATGCACGTTGGCGGCGATAAAGCGTAATCCTTTACGCTCAAGAAAAGCGCGCGCCCGGGCTTCCCAGACGGCGCCGGTCTCTTTGCGACTCAGTTGGCCGGAACCAACTGTCCCTGCTGGTATTTGAGCCACGTTAACTTCCTGTTAATGACGCAGTTCTGTGTCGCGCTAAGCGCGCCGGTGTTGCCGCTCAGCTGGAAGCCGGGCACCTGACGCATCTGAGAGAAATGGTTCGCCAGCGACCAGGCATCCACGCCCATCGCATACAGACGCGCCAGCGAGTAGTCGTTATTCACCGCGGAAAGCGCCTGCTGCTGCAGCGCTGGGTTGCTGCCGGTGAGCATCGGGATATCGCTGAACTCCAGACCTTCCATTTCGAGGCGGAAATCCGGGCCCGAGCCGCCCTGAGCGCTGCGCGAACTGGCATACAGCGTCGCTCCGCTGTGGCTGCCCGCGCGCATGGCGATCATCGGCTTAATCAGGGCAATCTCAGACGGCGTGGCGACGATATAGACGGCATCCACGTTGCCGCTGCTGCCTGCGGTGATTTGCGCGTCGGTCGGCGGCGCCGGAATGGAGAGGCCGCCTATGGTCACAGGCTGCTGTTGCGGCAGGCTGGCGGCGACAGGCGAGCCGGTCAGCGCGATGCCGGTGCCGCCGTTGATATTCATTTTCAGCTCGTTGACGGAGCCGAATTTCTGCTGCAGCACCGTACCGCCGCCAAGCTGCGCCCAGCGGTCGGCGAAGGCTTTAGTGACGCGATCGCCCAGCGCGCTGTAAGGCACCAGCAGTAGCGGCGCGCGTTTGCCTTCCTGCCAGATATGGGCGGCGGCGTCGGCGGCTTCATCTTCCGGCGACAGCGCGAAATAGCAGACATTCGGGCGATTCTGCACCGTCTCCGGCTGGTTAAGCGCCAGCACGTTCAGCGGTGTGCCGCTTTTCAGCACGCCGTCCACGCTCTCTTTCAGGAGCGGGCCGACGACCAGGCTTGCGCCATCCTGCTGCGCCTGGGCCAGGATCTGCGTGATGGACTGCGAGCTGGTGTCATACACTTTAATTTCCGCGGCAGGGTTCGCGGGCGCGGCAGCGACAGGCTGTGCATCAACCGGTTGCTGTGTTGGCTGCGCGCTTTCCTGGGCGTCAGGCTGCGCGGCCAGATCGTCGACCGGGGCGGCGGCAGGGCTTGCCACGCCGTCGGTCGGCGGTGTCTGGGCGCTATTCGCAGGCTGTGCGGCGCTCTCCGCCTGCGCAGGCGTTGGCGACTGAACGGCGACCGGGCTGGTGCCCGCGTTTTTCGCGGCTTCAAAACCTTGCTGGATGGCGCGGCCAAATACCGCCGCCTGGCCGTTCAGCGGCAGCAGCAGCGCGATTTTATCGGCAGAGGCAGGCTTGTAGTTTTGCAGATTAGCGAGCTGCGTCGGCAGCATTTTCGCGCCCGGATTTTGCGGGTAGCGCGTCTGCCAGTCCTTCACGCCCGCCTGGAGCATTTTCGGATCGTTGCGGTTATCGAACCAGACGCGCTGAAGATCGAGCCAGCCCTGAAGCGTGTTTTCATCGGCGTTGATGACCAGCGCCTTCGCTTGATCCGCAGACATCTGCGACAGCGCCTGCCAGGTGGCGTCGATGTTTTTCTGTTTCGACGGGCCCTGCAACAGCGGCTCCTGCGCGATCAGCGCACGTAGCAGTTCCAGCGACGGACGGCCCTGGCTGGCGTCGATTTTGGCCTGCCAGTAGCGGGCTTTCTGCTCGTCGTTCAGATCCGCCGGGCTGATTTTATCCAGCAACGCGATGGCGCCCTGATAATCCTGCTGCGCCACTTTGATTTGCGCTTCCAGCAGCGACGCTTCGCGACGCTGGGCGTCCGTCAGGTTCTGCGGCAGCTCGCCGTAGAGCGTGATGGCGCGCTCGCGTTTACCTTCGCCGAGCAGTGCACGTATGGCGAGTAATTGCCAGTTGGTCTTGCTATCATCACGGCTTTGTTCCATCTGGTGCAGATAAAAGCCGGAATCCGCTTTGGCTTCGCCCTGCATATGCGCAGTGCTTTGATCAGGCGTCTGCGTGCCGCAGCCTGCGAAAAACAGGGCTGCCAGCAGGACAGGCAGACAACGCGCGGCTTTAGAGCCGGAAAATTTAGAAGGTACCATACTGTATCCAGTGGGTTTTTCTGGTGAATGTTCAATTTTAAATCGGCAATACGGACGAAACAATGAAACAAAACGATTCGGCGCAGAATTCTCAGGGCCAGCTCTATATCGTCCCGACGCCTATCGGCAATCTCGGCGACATCACGCAACGCGCCCTGACAGTATTGCAGTCCGTCGATCTTATCGCCGCTGAGGATACCCGTCATACTGGTCTGTTGCTGCAACATTTTGCTATCAGCGCCCGGCTTTTTGCGCTGCACGACCATAACGAACAGCAAAAAGCGGAAACCCTGATAGCCAAACTGCGCGAGGGGCAGAACATCGCGCTGGTGTCCGACGCCGGGACGCCCTTGATTAACGACCCGGGCTATCATCTGGTGCGCGCCTGCCGTGAAGCCGGACTGCGCGTGGTGCCGCTGCCGGGGCCGTGTGCCGCTATCGCTGCGCTTTCCGCCGCGGGCTTGCCCTCTGACCGCTTCTGCTATGAAGGCTTTTTACCAGCGAAATCCAAAGGCCGTCGCGACACGCTGAAGGCGCTGGAGCAGGAGCCGCGCACGCTGATTTTTTATGAGTCCACCCATCGTCTGCTGGAAAGCCTGGAAGATATGGTCGCCGTCTGGGGCGAGTCCCGTTACGTGGTGCTGGCGCGCGAACTGACCAAAACCTGGGAAACCATTAACGGCGCGCCGGTGGGCGAGCTGCTCGCCTGGGTGAAAGAGGATGAAAACCGCCGCAAGGGTGAGATGGTGCTCATCGTCGAGGGGCATAAAGCGCAGGAAGACGCGCTGCCGCCTGACGCGCTGCGCACGCTCGCGCTGCTGCAGGCCGAGCTGCCGCTGAAAAAAGCCGCGGCGCTGGCGGCGGAAATCCACGGCGTAAAGAAGAATGCGCTCTATAAGTACGCGCTGGAGCAGCAGGCGTAAACCTGCTTTGCGCCCGTTCGCCGTCGCGACTGTCAGCGCGACGGCCATAAACGCCCTGAATCACACGATTTTCAGTTCAACGCCCGTTTTCTTAAGCGACGTTTTGTCTTTTTCGCTGATGCCTTCGTCAGTGATGACACAGTCTAGCTCGGCCATCGGCAACACCTGGTTAAATCCGCGACGGTTAAATTTGGTCGCGTCCAGGACGGCGATAACCTTATGGGCCGCCGCCGCCATCGCGCCGCTGACAGAATAGCCTTCGTTAAAGGTGGTAATGCCGTTAGTGGCGTCAATGCCGTCGGCGCCGACAAACATCAGGTCGGCGCTGATGCCCTGCAATGAGTGCTCCGCAATCGTGCCATGCATGGAAAGCGTTTTATGCCGCACCGTGCCGCCGCAAACCACCAGCGTAATATCTTTATTATTCGCGAGCGCGCAGGCGGCGGGCAGGCTGTTGGTGATGACCGTAATATTCGCCATCCTGGCCAGCTCGTGCGCAATGAGCAGGGTCGTGCTGCCGCTATCGAGAATGAGCGTCATTCCTTCGTTGATCATCGCGGCGGCGGCCTGGGCGATGCGTTTTTTAGGATCGCTCGCCAGCTGGTAGCGTTCTTCCAGCTTCACCTCCTGATTGTCGCTTTCCGCAAGGTTGCTGCCGGGCTTCCCGGCGCCGCCGTGAAAGCGCGTCACCAGCCCTTTTTCTTCCAGAAAGCGCAGGTCGGCGCGGATGGTGACCTCAGAAATGTCAAAAGCGTTCGAAAGATCCAGTACCATCACGCTACCTTGCGTATTCACCAGATCGAGAATTTTGTTCCTTCGCTCAAAAGAGTTCATATCGGTTTGCCTGATAATTGACTCCTGCCAGTGTAAATGAAGCAATGTGAAAGATGAACGCCGTATTTCGAAAGCAAATGTGAGCCAGCTCAGGTTGCTGGCTCATTGTGTCAGGCGAAGCGCAGCAGAATTTTGCCCTGCATCGGCGCGCCGTTCAGCGCCCGGACGGCGCTGACGAAGCTTTCCTCATCGCCCTGATGCGCAATCAGTGGCTCAAGCGACAGCCGCTTTTCGGCAAGCAGCCGCGCGGCGGTTCGCCACTCTTCACCCGGCCAGGGCGCCGAATAGTTCATCCAGCTGCCGAGCAGCGTCAGTTCATTACGCAAAATTTTGCCAAAAACCGCGGCGCAGAGCGTAAGGTCATGATGCAGCGTTCCCACCAGCGCGACCTGCGCGCGCGGCCCGGCGATGTCGATGGCCAGTGATACCGTCTGCGGCGTGCCCGCGGTTTCCAGCACCAGTTGATCGAAGCGCTGCGCCTCCAGCGCGGCGGAAATGGCCTGCGCGGACATTTCACGGCTGTTCAGCACGCGATCGGCGCCGAGCGCGTGCGCCAGTCGGAGCTTTTCGGGATTAATATCAATGGCCGTCACGCTATTCGCGCCCAGCGCCTGTGCGCACTGCATCGCCAGCAGACCGATAGTGCCGGCGCCGACGATCACGACGTTTTTGCCTTCACACCCCTGGGCCTGGTGAAAAGCATGTAGCCCGACGGTAACAGGTTCGAGAAACGCGCCATCTTCAACCGACATCTCTGGCGGTAATAGAAAGAGGCTGGCGCGCCTGACCACAATATACTCGGCGTGGCCACCTTCGCTGCGGGAGCCGACAAACTGGTAGTGTCGGCACAGGGAAAAGTAACCGCGCGCGCATTCTTCACAGACAAAACAGGGCTGTAGCGGCACGCAGGCCACCGCATCGCCGGGTGAAAGATCGCTTACCGCGCTGCCGCAGCGCTCCACATAGCCGCTAAACTCATGGCCCAGCGTAATGGGATAGTAGTGCGCGCCGTGGGCGAAAATGCGGGGGATATCGGAGCCGCATAAACCCGAACAAACGACTTTCACCAGGACGTCGTCGTCCGCATTGATAGTGGGCACAGGGCGTTCTTCAACGCGTACGCTGCCCTCAGCATGAATTACCACTGATTTCATTGTTCCTCCAGAAATTGCAGGGGGAGCGGCGCTCCCCCATGGTCATGAAACGCTCGGGCCTGCCTCGTTGACGGCGGCTTTTTCCACCGCGACGAACGCCCGCGCGCGACGCCAGGTAAGCAGCACGCCAGTAAGATAAATGACGCCGATAACGACAAACCCCGTCACGTTCTGCCAGGTGCAGAGCTGGATCAGCAGCCAGGTCACCGGCGAGCCGCCCTGATCCATCGAAGCCACCAGCCCACCCGCTTTAAGCGCGCCCGCATTGGCGGCAAGCTGGGTATGCAGGCCGATAGTCTGTGTCGCTATCCAGAGCGTCATGCTCATGATGATGACGCCGGAGATCAGGGTGCGGAAAAGGTTCCCCTGGTGCACCGCGACCGCCATTGCCACAAAGAACCCGATGGTGGCCAGATCGCCAAACGGCAGCACCTGATTGCCCGGCACGACAACCGCAATCAGAATGGTTAAAGGAATAAAAATCAGGCTGGCGGACACCACCGAGGTGTGGCCCAGCAGCAGGGCCGGATCGAGACCAATCAGGAACTCCTGGCTGCCGAATTTCGCCTGCAGCCGCTTACGCGCCTGCTTCGCGATAGGCGTCAGGCCATCCATAATCGGTTTAATGACGCGCGGCATCAGGAGCATTACCGCCGCGGTTTTTACCGCCAGTTGCAGTACGCCTTTGACGTCATAACCTGCCAGCAGACCGATGACGAGCCCCATGACAAAGCCCACGGTGACCGGCTCGCCAAAAGGGCCGAACCGCTTCTGCACGTCGTCGGCGCTGAAATGGATGCGATTAAGCCCCGGAATTTTATCAATAAGGGTATCTACCAGTACCGCGATGGGGCCGAGATAGGCGGACGTACCGTGAGGGATTGCCATGCCTTCCAGACCAAAATAGTCGCGGGTATCTTTGGCAAACCAGTCGCCAAGCTTGTAGACAAAAGCGGCATGGGCCGCCACGCCCACAATGCCAATCCAGTAAGAGCCCGTGGCGAGATGCAACATGGCGCCGGTAAACGTCATATGCCAGATATTCCAGATATCGACATTCACCACGCGCGTCATGCGGGTCACCAGCATGGCGATGTTGACGATAATCGCGATGGGGATTGCCACCAGCGCGATTTGCGACGCCCACGTCATGGGTGAAGATCCCGGCCAGCCCACGTCCACCACATGAAGGTTTATTTCGAAATGTTCCGCCATCGCCTTCGCCGCCGGGCCAATCGAATCCAGCATCAGGCCGATGACGAGCCCGATACCCACAAACCCGATGCCAATATGCAGGCCAGACCGGAAGCATTCGCCCGCTTTCATGCCGAGCAGCTTTGAGAAGATGATAATGACCACCGGCAGCATGACCGTGGGGCCGAGGTCGAGTATGTAACGCATGATTTCGCTAAACATGGCGTCACCCCATCAGGATTGTCAGGATTTTTTGCTGGAGCGCCTCAATGCCGACGCCAGAGACGAAGGGCATGCCGTGCACCACCGGAATATCGCCAAACGTGCGTTCGACTTTTGCCGTGGTGCAGATAAGATCGGCGCCATCCATATAGGTTTCAATCTCGTTCACCCTGCACTGCACCAGATCCAGTTCAATATGGTGCGCTTCGCACAGCTCTTTAATCTCTTCTGCCGCCATGGTCGATGTGGCGACCGCGCCGCCGCAGGCCACGATGATTTTTCGTTTCATAGGGTACTCCTTTTATTATCAGTAGATTATGAAGCCCGGGCGCAGGGTTCAGGCTCAAGGATGGTCTGTTCAAACCGCGTGGCCAGCTCCGCGTCGGGCGCCTGCAGCAGCGCGTCCAGCACGTCAGGGTCTTGCAACTTGCCGAATAAACGGCGCAGCAGCGTCAGTTGCGCCGCCGGGTTGTCGACTATCAGCGCGATAATGAGAGAGACGGCTACCTCGCCGTCATCGTCGGCGCGCTGGAAGTACACCGGGGAATCCGGGCGGATCAGGTAAATGGCTGGCGACACGGCATGTATCGCCTCGCAGTGCGGGATAGCGACCGCATGCCGCTCAAGCGCAATGCCCGTCGGGAAGGCCGCCTCCCGCTCCAGCAGCGCGGCGGGGTAGGTGTCACGCACCACCCCTTTGGCCAGCATGGTTTCGCCAATGTGCGCCAGCGCATGCTGACAGCCGGAAAAAGCGATGCCGGTACGTACGAATAATTGGCTCATGGGTTCCTCTTTGTTAGTCGGCGTCAGGGGCGCAGCCGTAACGGTAGGCGCGCAGCACGTCCTGGATTTTGTCGATAATCAGGTCGTACGGCGTGGCTTTCAGCGTCCCGTCGTTCACGCTCTCAAACTGCCCCGGCAGAAACTGGCTGATAAGGCCGGGAGGGAGCGATATCTCTTCCAGATTGGCGATAAGCTTGCCCACGCTCTGGCTGATGCGCGGGTGCGGCCAGTAGTAGCGGATGCGATCGGAGAGGCTGAAGTGAATATCGACCATCGCCTGGCTCCAGGTGGGGCGGTAATACTTTTTCCAGTACGCCGGCTCGTTCAGCATCACTTCGTCAATGACGTCCCGCACGTGGCTGCGGCGTTCCGGCGGGATCAGCGCCTCTTCCATCCAGGCCAGCCCAAAGAGGGCTTCGCGCAGCGCGAAGGTCAGCGCAGGCCCCACTTTCAGAATGGCGAAATGGTCATGGACCAGCGCCCGGTACGCCTGGCGTGACTGGTAATCCGTTGAGTGGGCCTCGTACACCAGCGGCGTCTGGTTAATCCATGCGGAAAGCGCCTGCGCGTGCTGTGGCTGATAGTGAATGATCTGGGTATGGTCGAACTCCACGCCGGGCTGCACCACCATCGCGATGACGCGTTCAAATGCCTCCTCCAGCCCCAGCCGGTAAAACGCCTCGCGGTGGGTTTCAAGCGTCAGCGAGGCATCTTCCACGCGCGTGACGTGTACGCTGCCAATCGTCGTGGCCTCGCCACCCGGCACGGGCACTTCCGTCCCGATGACATAGGTCAGCCGTTGCCGTTGCTCCGCGGTGGCGGCGCGCTCCGCCGCCTCGCAAAGCCGGGCTGCCCGCTCGGCCACCGTATGCGGTGCAAGCGGTACGGGATCGCCTTCGCAGGACATTGAGGCATCAAGATGAATTTTGCTAAAGCCCGCCGCCACATACGCGGCGACCAGCGCGACGGCTTTTTCCATTGCCGCTTCCGCGCTCTCGTTTTGCCAGCAGTTGGGGCCAAGGTGATCGCCGCCCAGAATAATGCGCTGGTGGGGGAAGCCGATCCGGTCTGCTATCTGCCAGACGAAATCGCGAAACTGATGGGGCTGCATACCGGTGTAGCCGCCAGACTGATTGACCTGGTTTGAGGTGGCTTCAATCAACACCTTTCTGTCGGTGTGAAGATCGAAACGCAGCGCCGCTTCTATCACCAGCGGGTGGGCGGAGCAGACGGAGCATATTCCAATAGGCTCTCCGGCTTTGTGTCGGGCTATCAAATCCTGCATATTCCCTCCATTTTCATTTAATTTCATAAACTGTTGTTTGACTAACAAAGGGCTCATTTCGCTTTCGCGAGCGGCCTCGTAAAATTTTCGAAAATTGTCAGAAAGCGCTTAAGGCAGGAGGGAATGGTCAGCCCTGAACCGCCTGCGCGCTGTCTCAAAGCTTGCCTTCGCAGCCGCAACGATGAATGACCTGACGCACGACCTCTTTCATGGCGGCTTTCGCGGGCTGCATATAATGGCGGGGATCGCAGGCGTCGGGATGGTCGTGAAAATAGCGTTTAAGCCCGGTGGAAAAGGCCACTTTTAGCTCGGTTGCAATGTTAACTTTGCAAATGCCAAGCGAGATGGCTTTCTGTATATCGGCAGCGGATAACCCGGAGGCGCCATGCAGCACCAGCGGAACCTCAACCGCAGCCCGGATGGCGGCGAGTCTTGCAAAATCGAGCCTCGGCTCGGCGTGATAAAAACCGTGTGCGGTACCTATTGCGACGGCAAGGGCGTCGATACCGGTCTGCTCGACGAAAGCGCGAGCCTGCGCCGGGTCGGTGTACAGCGCGTCGTTATCCCCGACGACCTTGTCGTCTTCCTGGCCGCCGAGCCGCCCCAGCTCTGCTTCGACACTGGCGTCATAGCGATGACAAAACGCTGTTACGCTTTTAACCAGCGCCACGTTTTCCTCAAAGGGGAGATGGGAGCCGTCAATCATGGCGGATCGCGCGCCCGCCATGATTTTATTCTGGATATCCGGCAGCGTTTCATGGTGGTCGAGGTGAACCGCCAGCGGATGGTTATAGTGGCGCGCCATACCGGCGGCGAGCGCGAGCAGGTTGTCCGTCCCGGCGCTGGCGAAGGTGCCCGGCGTACCTGCGACAATCAGCGGCGCGCGCATGTCGCTGGCCGTTTCTACCACCACTTGCAGCGTTTCAAGGTTATGAATATTAAAAGCCGGCACCGCATAGCCTTCGCGTTGCGCTTTAAGGAGCTGGTTGTTACTGGAAATAATAAACATTGATTACTCCTTTCTTTCGGAATGTTTTGATTGAAAGGAATGTATATATTATCGAAAGTTTCGGTTGTGATTTCGATCGCAAAAGGGAGTTTTCGAAGGGTATCGAAAGTGTTCGAAGGAAAAGTTGCGAGAGACGTTCTAAGAATGTGTGCTATGCGTGACAGATGCGCATAAACCCTCTATACTCCGCGCCGAAGCTGACCAGACAGTCGCCGCTTCGTCGTCGTCCTTTCGGGGAGACGGGCGGAGGGGAGGAAAGTCCGGGCTCCATAGGGCAGGGTGCCAGGTAACGCCTGGGAGGCGCAAGCCTACGACCAGTGCAACAGAGAGCAAACCGCCGATGGCCCACGCAAGTGGGATCAGGTAAGGGTGAAAGGGTGCGGTAAGAGCGCACCGCGCGGCTGGCAACAGTTCGCGGCACGGTAAACTCCACCCGGAGCAAGGCCAAATAGGGGTTCATAAGGTACGGCCCGTACTGAACCCGGGTAGGCTGCTTGAGCCAGTGAGCGATTGCTGGCCTAGATGAATGACTGTCCACGACAGAACCCGGCTTACCGGTCAGCTTCACACTTTAGAAAACCCCGCTTCGGCGGGGTTTTTGCTTTATGGGGCAGGGCAAGATGAATGACTGTCCACGACGCTCTCTGTGAAAAGAATGCGGCTTACCGGTCAGCTTCACACTTTAGAAAACCCCGCTTCGGCGGGGTTTTTGCTTTTGGGGCGGGGCAAAGATGAATGACTGTCCACGACGCTCTCTATGAAAAGAACCCGGCTTACCGGTCAGCTTCACACTTTAGAAAACCCCGCTTCGGCGGGGTTTTTGCTTTTGGGGCGGGGCAAAGATGAATGATTGTCCACGAGGCGTTCTGTGAAAATAGTGCGGCTTAACGTTTGGTATCCGCAGGGAGCGTGAAAAGGTAAACGTGGAAGGGAATATCAGACTCAGAGACAGGCGAGCCATCTGGCCCGCCCGGGGAGCGTACGTCAGGCGGCTTCTTCCTCGGCCAGGCGTACTTCGGCTTCAGCGATAATGGCTTCCAGCTCGCTGAGCATGCAATCGTAGGTAAAGTCTGGTTGCGCTCCGGCGCGTGTATGCGCTTCCTGCGGGGCGGGTGTTACAGTCAACTTCGTGACTTTCTTTTGCTGTGTGATAGTACTCATTTTATGACTCCTGATGCAGCTTTCTGCATCTTCTGTTACACCGGCAAATCTACCAGTAAAGCGCGCAGCGGCGAATCCGCAATAAGGGTTATGTTAGCCTCATCACGAATAAAGGCGCCGTCTCCGCAGGTTAATGCTTCTTTGTCTTCCGTTTCGGTCTTTACATGGACCGTACCGTGGATCGACTGTAAATAGGCGCGCGGCCCGTTCAGGGGCATACTCACCGATTCCCCTTCATTCAGCGCGATGTGCCACAGCCACACCTGCTGGCGCAGTTGCAGGCTGCCTTCCGCGCCGTCCGGCGAGGCGAGAAGCTGGCGCGCCTGCGGGCCGACCGCGATTTTCTGCACCGTCCGGTTTTCGCGCTCCGGGCAGGCGTCGAGCCAGAGCTGCATCCGCGTCAGCGAATGGTCTTTACTCAGGTTAAGTTCGCTGTAGCTTACGCCCGGCTGGGTGGAGAGTAGCAGCGCCTCGCCCGCTTTCGCGCGCAGGTGGTTGCCTTCGCTGTCGCGGTATTCCGCTTCGCCGTCGAGGATCAGGTTGAGGATATCGACTTTCGGGTAGGTACGCGGCTGGAACGCGGCGCCGGGCGCCAGCACTTCCTGGTTCAGTACGCGCAGCGAGGCGTAGCCCAGCAGTTTCGGATCGAAATAGTGGCCAAAGGAAAAGGTATAGCGAGCCTGCAGCCATCCATAGTCAGCTTGCCCACACTGTTTGGCTGTTCTCGTAATAATCATAATTTTACCTCTCTTGACAGGCTTTTATGTTAAGGGTGTGGACGCTGCATTGTTAGCCAGTTAATCTGCTGGGTATATTCAAATTTCCTGAATGAGAACCTGATGGCTAAAGAAAGGGCATTGACGCTTGAGGCGCTGCGCGTGATGGACGCTATCGACCGGCGCGGCAGTTTCGCCGCCGCGGCCGACGAGCTGGGGCGCGTGCCGTCTGCGCTGAGCTATACCATGCAGAAGCTGGAAGAGGAGCTGGACGTGGTGCTGTTTGACCGCTCCGGGCACCGCACCAAGTTCACGAATGTCGGGCGCATGCTGCTGGAGCGCGGGCGCGTGCTGCTTGAGGCGGCCGATAAGCTCACCACGGATGCCGAGGCGCTGGCGCGCGGCTGGGAAACCCATCTGACTATCGTCGCCGAGGCGCTGGTGCCCACGCCGTGTTTGTTCCCGCTGGTGGATAAACTCGCCGCCAAAGCCAACACGCAGCTCTCTTTCATTACCGAAGTGCTGGCGGGCGCGTGGGAGCGGCTGGAGCAGGGGCGCGCCGATATTGTCATCGCGCCGGACATGCACTTTCGCTCGTCATCGGAAATTAACTCCCGCAAGCTATATACGCTGTTGAATGTCTATGTGGCCGCGCCGGATCACCCGATTCACGACGAGCCGGAGCCGCTGTCAGAGGTGACGCGCGTGAAGTATCGCGGCGTGGCGGTGGCGGATACCGCGCGCGAACGCCCGGTATTAACGGTGCAATTACTCGATAAACAGCCGAGGCTGACGGTGACGTCCATCGAAGATAAGCGCCAGGCGCTGCTCGCCGGGCTTGGCGTGGCGACGATGCCGTACCCGCTGGTGGAAAAGGACATCGCCGAAGGACGGCTGCGCGTCGTCAGCCCGGAGTCCACCAGCGAAGTGGACATCATCATGGCCTGGCGGCGCGACAGCATGGGCGAGGCGAAAGCCTGGTGCCTGCGCGAAATCCCCAAACTCTTTAACGTGAAGCGTTAATCCGCCGGATGACGCCATTGCAGCGTGGCCGGAAGGTAGCGCTGCAGCGGCGTCGGTTCCTTGTCATCCACCAGTTGGGTGATCATCTCAAAGCAATCCAGCGCCAGCTGACGGCAATCCTGCTGCACGGTATCGATGCGTACCGACAGCGAATCATACAGATAGTGATCGTCAAAGCTCGCCAGATGGATATCGCTTTCCAGCAGACGATGCTGGCTCATGTAGCGCAGCACCCCTTCCAGCAGGCCGCAGGCGGCGGTAAACAGCGCCTTTGGTGGGCGTCCCAGACGGGCGCACAGGGCGGCGAACATCTCATAGCCGCTGCTCGGATGATAATTGCCGTGAATGATCCACTCCGGGCGTAGCTCAACGCCTGCCCGTGCCAGCCCCTGCTTAAAACCGTCCAGGCGGTCGCGGGTCGGCGACAGACGCGGCTGGCCGCCAAGAAAATAGAACTCATCCGGATGCTGGCGGGCGATGCGCGCCACCAGCTCGGCGGTCGGCGTAATGGAATCGGTGATGACCAGCGGCAACTGCGTGTCGTTCATATGGCGGTCGAACAGCACCACCGGGAGCTGCTCGCTGAGCTTCACATAATCGCTGTCGCTCAACATGCTGGAGGCGACGATAAGCCCGTCGACCTGGCGCGACACCAGGTTATTGACCACCACGGTCTCCTGGCCCGGATTTTCATCGGTACAGGAGATAAGCAACTGGAGCCCCGCCTCGCGGCACAGGGTCTCCAGCTCGTAAGAAAACACCGCGAAACCGTAGTTGGTTATCTCCGGCACCACCAGGCCCAGCGTATGGCTGCGGTTGTCGCGCAGCAGGCGGGCGTGGATGCTCGGCTGATAGTGATGCTGTTGGGCGATAGCCAGAACGCGCTCGCGCGTCTCCTGCGCCACGCGCAGCTCTTTGCCTCGTCCATTGAGCACCAGGCTGGCGGTGGCTTTGGAAACCCCCGCCAGGGCGGCGATATCACTGATGGTAACGCGTTTGGTTTTTCGCACGGCTTCGGTTCGGTGAGTGGTCAAACCCTCATTCTACCATGCAGGCGCGTAACGACCAGTAGCGTAGCCGGAGTTGCGCGTCGCCCTCAAAGCCAAGCGTCGCGTCGGCCGCCGGAAAATAGCGGCTGCTCATCACGCCTTCGCCGTCATTAATGAAAATCTCGACGCTGGAGCAGTCGCACAAAATGTGCAGCCGACGGGCGTCGCCCTGCCAGTAACGATGCATCCACTCGCCGCAGGCCAGGCTCCGGCGCGCCAGACGCAGGCCGTCGCGCGACCATTCCAGGCGCAGGGTATCGGCGAAATCGAGCGTCACCTCGCCCTGCGCTTCCAAAATCAGTTCCAGGCTTTCCGCCGCGAGCGAGGGGAGCGTGGCGGCCACGCCCTCCAGGCGCTGCTCCTCGCCGCGCAGGACAGCGAGCTCGCGCGCCGGCTGCTGGCAGAGTTTGCCGTCGCGCAGCGTCAGTTCGCGCGGGCAGGTCATCTGGTGGATCCAGCCCTGCGCCACCGTTGGCTGCAACATCTCTTCGCCGTCCGGCACGCCCATCCAGCCGATGAGTAACCGGCGGCCATCGTCGGCCAGCGTGGTTTGCGGCGCGTAAAACTCAAAACCGGCGTCCAGCTCTACCAGCGGGCCGTGACGAAATTCCGGCTTGTCGTAGTCCAGATCGCCGCACAGGTACGCGCTCGGGTAGGTGTTGAGATAGCGTTTTTCTTCGCGCGTAACGCCCTGCGGACAGCAGATCAGAATCGCTTTGCCGTCCAGCATGAAGAGATCCGGGCACTCCCACATATAACCCGCCTCGCCGAGCCCGCCGAGCGTGCTGCCGGCGAGCTCGCCCAGATTTTCCCAGTTCCACAGGTTGTCGGAGCGCAGCAGCAATACTTTGCCCTGCAATGCCAGATCCTGCGCGCCCAGCACCATGTACCAGTGCTCGCCGTGACGCCAGACTTTCGGGTCGCGCACGTGGCCGGTATAGCCGCCGGGCAGCGGCATCACCGGGCCGAGCTTGTCGAAACCGCCGTCGGCGTTCTGCACCGCCAGACATTGCCAGGCGGTGCGGCTGCCGTCGTCAAATTTCACGTTGCCGGTATAGCAGAGCGTCAGACGTCCGTTGTCATCCACCGCGCTGCCTGAATAACAGCCGCTGCGGTCATACTCTTCATCCGGCATCAGCGCCAGCGGCTCGTGTCGCCAGTGCGTCAGATCCGCCGAGCTCCAGTGTCCCCAGCACTTATGCTGATGCTGGCAACCCAGCGCGTTCCACTGATAAAACAGGTGGTAACGCCCCTGAAAATGGATAAAACCGTTCGGATCGTTCATCAGGCCCGTGACCGGCGCCAGATGCCAGCGCGGGTAGTAGCGATCGCCAAGCGCGACCGGCTGGCCTTTCATCACGGCCTGTAAAATAGCTGGCAGCAGCGTGCGGGTGGTCATTATTCAGCGTCCGTTTTGTATTTCCACAGGTAAGAGACCGCAAAGGCGATGCAGAAGGCGATAAGCATACCGATGGCGTAGTTAAGCAGCGAGCTGGCCTGAACAATCGCTATGCCCGGAATACCGGTCAGACCGACCGCCGTCATGCCGACATGCGTCGAGACCACCCACGCGCCGCCCGCCGCGCCGCCGATAAGCCCGGAGATAAACGGTTTCACGAAGCGCAGGTTGACCCCGAAAATGGCCGCTTCGGTAATGCCGAGCAGCGCCGAAAACCCCGACGGCAGCGTAATCGCCTTCACTTTGGCGTCTTTGGTTTTGAACCACACCGCCAGACACGCGCCGCCCTGCGCCACGTTAGACATCGCCCAGATAGGCAGCAGGAAGTTAACGCCAATGGACGGGTTGCCGAGCAGCCCCGCTTCAATCGCATGGAAGCTGTGATGCACGCCGGTAATCACAATCACCGAATAGAGCCCGCCGAACAGCAGCCCCGCGAGCCAGCCTGCGTGGGCAATCAGCGTGCTTAACACCAGCGAGATGCCGTCGCCGAGCGCGCGGCCCGCCGGGCCAATCACCAGCAGCGCCACGAAGCCGGAAATAATCACGGTAAAGAAGGGCGTCAGGATGAGATCCAGCGCGTCCGGGATAATCCGGCGCAGCTGTTTTTCAAGAATACTCATGAACCACACCGCCAGCAGGACCGGAAAAACGGTGCCCTGGTAGCCAATCATCGCGACCTCAATCCCGAAGAAGTTCATGGTGTGGAAGCCCGCCGCGACGCCCCAGGCGTTGGTGAGCGCCGGGTGGGTGAGAATGCCGCCAAGCGTCGCGCCCAGATACGGGTTGCCGCCAAATTCCCGCGCGGCGGTAAAGCCGATCAGGATAGGCAGAATGATAAACGCCGCCGAACTGCACATATCCAGCATGATATAGAGCGCGTTATCCGGGCTTACCCAGCCGTAGGTTTTCACCATGCCGAGCAGGCCCATCAGCAGGCCGGACGCCACAATCGCCGGAATGATCGGCACAAAGATATTAGAGAGCAGACGGGCGATGCGCTGGAACGGGTTCAGTTTGCGGGCCGCCACGCTTGCGGCTTCCGATTTGCTCGATTCGCTGATCCCGGCGGCGGCGATAAACGCGGCATAGACTTTATTCACCACGCCGGTGCCGAAGATAATTTGCAGCTGGCCTGCGTTGCGAAAACAGCCTTTCACGCCCTCGACATTGCCGATGGCGGCGGTGTCGGCTTTGGCGTCATCCACCAGCACCAGCCGCAGGCGCGTGGCGCAGTGGGCGGCGCTGGCGATATTCTCTTTGCCGCCGAGCAGCGGCAGAAGCGAGCGGGCAATCTGTTCAAAATCCATAACAACCTCAGTCTCGTGGTTTTTGTGTTGTCAGTAATACGCAGGCCCCCGCGTGGCAGGGGCCGTTATTATCAGAACCAGGTTTCCATCTGTACGCCGAAGTTCCATTCGCCGCCGGCGGTAAAGCCGCTGCTGCCGAAGGCATCACTACTGGCGTAGTTGTCCAGGCGATGATCCCAGTCCATCCAGGTGGCGAAGAGACGCAGCTCCGGACGCTTGAGGAATTCGCCCACGTCGCCTGCTTTCAGCGTCGGCGCGAAGGTCAGCTTATAGAAGTTGCCGCTGACCGCGTTGCGGGCGTTGTAGCCTTCCGGGCGCAGATCCATGTACTGGTAGCTGCCTTCATATTGCAGCTCAAAGTTCTGGTTAATCTCCTGGATCACTCGCAGGTTGGCGGTCGCCCACTGGTAGCTGTCGCCTTTGACGTAGCGATCTTTACTGCTTTGCGCCAGCACCGCAGGCGCGATATGCCAGCCGCCGTCGAGCGGGGTCATGCCGTAGGTCGCCAGACGCCAGGTATCCGCCTGCGGCAGTAACGCGCCATCGGAGCCGATGGATTTCACTTCCGCGCCAAGACCGTGACCATACAGCAGCGCGGTTTTCGAGGAGCCTTCACGCAGGCCGTAGAAGCTGTCGTTATGCAGGCCGAGCAGCGCATGCACGCCATCTTCCGCCGCGTCTTTCTTCACGCGGTTACCGTCGATATCCACGCGGTCTTCGTTATCTTTGGCGCGCATCCCGCTCACCATCAGCTGTACCGGCCCGACGTAGTTGTTGAGCGTCAGGATATAGTTCTGCGCGGTGTTTTCGCTGTTTTCAATATCGCCGAAGGTGCGGCCATACAGCGAGAAGTTGCTGCGGGCGTTATCGCTCCAGCGCATGTCGTAGATACCCGCACCCGTACCGGCGAGGAAGACCACGTCGGAGTCAATCCAGTGGATATCGAAGTTATCACGATCGAAGCGTTTACCGGCCCAGACGGTGGAATCTTTAAACGCGCCGGTGAACGTCGGCAGGTGGCCTAGTTCGGTAAACGCCTGGCGCACGTTAAGATCGCTGGTGGAGGCGGTCCAGTCGTTATAGCTGCGCTGACCGTCAGCCACCATCACTTTAAAGCGCGTGGTGGCGCCGTTCGCCAGCGTCTGTTTGTGCTCAAGATTCATCTCAAGGTAAGTGTCTGGCTCATTGCCCAGACGCCCGACGTGGCCGCCGGTTTCACCCGCAGGCGTGAAGGACGGGCCGCCCTGCGTTTTGGCGGCGGAATCGTTCATCAGCAGGCCCGAGCGGGCGTAGCCGTGGAATTCAAATCCGCTATTGTCGGCCGTTTGCGCGGCGGGTTGCGGCGCGGATTGCGCGGCGACGGGCTGAACCGGCGGCTGCGCTTTTTGCTGCGCGGCAAGCGCCTGCGCCTGGCGTTCGGCGGCTTCAGCACGGGTTTCCGCCGCGCTGGCGCGCTGTTCCGCGGCCTGAAGACGCTGTTCCAGCGCCGCGAGGCGCGCCTCAATGCTGGTCATATTGCTGTCGGCAAAGGCGGCGGGAGCGCCGGCCATTAAGCCAAGGGTAAGGGCAAGCGTACTTTTTTTAATCATGGTATGGCATCCCTGAGAAGGCGTTATCATCATTATGCAGACTTGCTAAACCGGTTTAGGCGGCAATCATAATCACGCCTTATTTTTACTGGCAATTAAATTAGCTAAACCGGTTTAGTGATTGTGATGCGGTTCGCAAAACGAGCCGCGGCGGCGGCTCACAGGATCAGGCGAGGTACGGTTGAAGATCGTCAAGGCGGGGCAGCGCGGTCATCGCGCCTTTGGCGGTGGTGGCCAGCGCGCCGCACGCCTGGGCTGCGGCGAGTACAGGCGCAAGCTGTGCGGCCTCCTCCGGCAGGCCATGCGCCGCAAGGCTCCAGAGCAGCCCGGCAACGAAAGCGTCGCCCGCGCCGGTAGTATCGACGCACTCGACCGGCACCGCCGGGTAGTGATGCAGCGCGTCGTTAAAGCAGGCATCGACGCCTTCTGCGCCACGGGTGATCAGCAGCAGCGGGATCGCGTGGCGGCGCGCCAGCGCCAGGGCGTGCTCTTTATCATCGCTTCCGGCAATAAACGCCAGCTCTTCCAGCGAGAGTTTCACCACATCCGCCTGCGCCAGCGCGCGTTCCACGCACTGCCGCAGCTGTGCGGTATCCGGCCAGAGATCTTCACGAATATTTGGGTCGAAGCTGACAAAACCGCCCGCGCGCTTGATTCGCGCCATCGCCTCAAAGGCGGTATCCCGCGAGGGCTGGGCGCAGAGCGCAATCGAGCAGACATGCAGCCACTCGCCTGCGCCGAACGGCGGTAAGTCGTCGGCGGTGAGAAACAGATCGGCGGACGGGCGCACCATGAAGGTAAACGAGCGTTCGCCGCGGTCATCCAGCGCCACCACGACCGTCGAGGTGCGGTGCGCCGGGTCCTGATGCATGGCGCGGGTATCGACGTTTTCATCTTTCAGCGTCTGCGTCATAAACGCCCCGAACGGATCGCGCCCGACCCGGCCGATAAACCCGCTCGCGCCGCCGAGTCGCGCCACGCCGACCGCCACGTTGGCAGGCGCGCCGCCCGGGCATTGCAGTAACCGGCCATGGCCGTCGGGCAGCAGATCCACCACGGCATCCCCAAGGGCCCATACTTTTGCTGACATGCGTATCTCCTTCGATTCATCCTGCGCTAAACAATAGTTAAACCGGTTTAGCTAATCAACAGACTTTGTGCGCTTATGGTGCTGCAAAGTGAAAGGAGGGCTGAAACGTGCCGCGCCGGAACGCGGCCAGAGGATCAGTGATGATGTTTCGGATCGGGGCCGAAGCGGTTTTCGCCGTGGGTGCCTTCCTGCGTGTTGAACGCGAGGATCATCAGCCAGCCGATAACCGGAATCAACAGGACAAACAGCCACCGGGCGGTACGATCGGTGTCATGCAGACGGCGGAACTGTACCGCCAGCGCGGGCAGCAGTACCACAAGCCCGTAAATGAGCGTGAGCAGCCCTTGTTCACCGATAATGCGCAGCCCGAGCATTGTATCGAGCGCCACCATCACGCCCGCGAGGATGAGATTTACCAGGGTGAACATCCAGTACTCTTTACGACGCGACCTGCCGGTAAAACCGAGGTAATTTTTAAACGCTTTAATGTACCAGTACATCTGTTCTCGCCTCCCTTGCCATCAATCACTTGTTTTTAAAGCGATCGCTTAACTAAATGCTAGCTGTCGGCAGGGGAAACGGCCTGGGGGAAAACGCAAAGTGTGAGCGCCGTCGGAACGGCGCATTTTTCAGAAGAGGCTTAGGGCGAAGCGGATTAGCGGAAACGCTCGTCGCGCCCGTGCGGCTCATCGAGATCCTGCCAGGGGCCGATGGAGATAATACCGGTCGGGTTAATGGTTTTGTGGCTGCAAAAATAGTGGTGGCGGATATGCCCGAAATCCACGGTGTCTGCGATGCCCGGCATCTGGTAAATCTCGCGCAGGAAGCCATGCAGGTTCAGGTAATCGCTGATGCGATGTTTATCGCATTTAAAGTGCGTGACGTAGACCGGGTCGAAACGCACCAGCGTCGTCCACAGACGAATATCGGCCTCGGTGAGCTGGTCGCCTGCGAGATAACGCTGCTGGCCGAGGATCTGCTCAAGCCGCGACAGCGAGGCGAAAACCTGCTCCACCGCTTCGTCATAGGCCTGCTGGCTGGTGGCAAAACCCGCTTTATAGACGCCGTTGTTCACCGTGTCGTAGATCCAGCCGTTCAGTTCGTCGATTTCCGCACGCAGCGCCTGAGGATAGTAATCGCCCGCGCGGGCGCCCACCGCGTCGAAAGCGCTGTTGAGCATGCGAATGATATCGGCGGATTCGTTGCTGACGATGGTCTGGCGCTCTTTATCCCACAGCACCGGGACGGTGACGCGACCGGAGTAGTGCGGATCGGCCTGGAGGTAGAGCTGATAGAGAAAATCGTGCTGGTAGAGCGTGTCGCCGGTCGCCGCCGGGAAATCATCATCGAAGGTCCAGCCGTTTTCCAGCATCAGCGGATGCACGACCGAAACGGAGATAAACGACTCCAGGCCTTTCAGCGCGCGCAGGATGAGCGTGCGATGCGCCCAGGGGCAGGCGAGCGAGACATAGAGATGGTAACGGTCTTTTTGCGCCGCAAAGCCGCCTTCGCCCGTCGGGCCCGGTTCGCCGTCAGGGGTCACCCAGTTGCGATACGCCGCCGAGGTGCGTTTAAAGCGGCCGCCGGTGGATTTCGTGTCATACCAGGTGTCGTGCCAGACGCCGTCGATCAGTTGTCCCATGATGCTCTCCTGTCAGAGGTATCCCCTCAGTATGGCAAAAAGGCAGGCGGTGAGGGCCGCCTGCCGTGAAGTCAGTTACCAGTTCTTTTTCAGCAGGCGATCCAGGCTGTAGGCGCCAGGACCCATCAGCGCCAGCAGAAGATAGCCGCCTGCGATAGAAAAGTTCTTCATAAACATAATCGAGTTAACGCCTTCCGCGAAGTTGCTGTGGAACAGGAACGCCGTCAGCAGCGTAAAGACAGCGGTGATCAGCGCCGTGGTGCGGGTCAGGAACCCGAAGACGATAGCCAGGCCGCCGCCAAACTCAAGCAGGACCACCAGCGGCAGAATAAAGCCCGGCACGCCCATCGCTTCCATATACTGCTGGGTCCCCGCATAACCGGTAATTTTGCCCCAGCCGGAGACGATAAACAGAATCGGCATCAGAATACGTGCCACCAGTACGCCAGCATCTTCGAATTTTTTCATTTTACTCTCCAGGAAACCCGCTTCATCACGAAAGGTTAATTATCATTAAAGGTTTGCTTTGCGCGGGTTTATCCGCGTTCCGCCGTTGATGGAAAGCATCATAGGGCGGGCGTGATGGGAATGTAAGCAAGGAAAACTGGCAAACTTATTCAAAAATAATGAAGAAAGAGGGGGATAAAAAAACGCCTCTCCGGGGAGAGGCGTCAGTGTCAGGGGAGCGGATGTTTCATGGTGGTTTTAATCAACCGCCAGGTGCTCCACGCGGCGAAACCGCGCTTGGCCCAGCGCAGCAGGAAGTTAGGATTCCTGATGCTCCAGATAGCCATCGCACTACTGCCGACCAGCGCCCAGGAGCGCAGGCTGAGCAGCGTGTTCCAGCTACGATCGTAAGAGCCGGTGACGGCAAGCCATTCGCGACGACCCGCGGCCATATCCAGCCGCTGCTGCTGGATTTGACTGAGCAGCAGCGCTTTGCGCTTTTCGCGCTCGGCTTTGCTCATGCTCATGACTTATCGTCCTCCAGCAACTGGCGGTCGTTAGCGAGCTCATGACGCGTGTGGCGCAGAAGCGTCGACTGGCGCGATTTCTTAAGCGTCCAGATGCCGCCAATCAGCGCCAGCACAAACAGCGCGACGGTCGTGCCTATCATGACGTTAAGGCGATACTGCGGATCCACTGCCCAGATAAGCAGCACCATCAGACTCATCAGTCCAAAGGCGGCAAACAGCATCGTCAGGCCAGTCATCAGCAGCAGCTGAAAGAGATTCGCTTTCTCCTCTTCCAGCTCCACCACGGCGAGCCGTAAACGGGTTTCCACCATCTCCACAAGCACGGTGACGATACGTTGTCCGATGCCGAGAACGCTTTTACCCGGCCCTTGCGCGTGACGAGGCTCCGTCATAATCAGCGCCGCGTCAGGAGCACGCCCAGTACGACGCCGATGGCCGCACCGATACCCACGCCGGTCCACGGATTTTCACGCACGTAATCTTCCGCACGCGCCGCCGCTTCGCGGGTCTGTTTGGCGATCACGTCACCGGTTTCGGTTAAGTGATAACGGGTGTCTTTCAGCGCACGCTCTGCTTTATTGCGCAGTTTGCTCATCTCTTCCTTCGATTTGTCCCCGGAGGCGGTCAGCACCTCTTCCAGCGTATCGGCAAGCGATTTCAACTCAGCGCGCAGGTGGTCGGTATTTTCTTTTGACATAATGCTCTCCTGATAAGTGAGGGTTATCCATAAGCTCAGTAATCTTGAGCTTTCAACGCCTTAAGCTCTTGCTCGGCTTCAGCGAGCTTGTGGCGACGTTTGGCAATTTTATCCGCATCGCCTTTTTGCGACGCTTCATGCAATTCGGCGCGGCGTTCAGCCACTTCCGCCTGTTTCTGCGCCACTTTCTGCCGGTGCTCGGCGATAACATCGCCGTCGCGGCAGTTGGCGCGTACCTGACTTAGCGCTTTTTTCAGCCCGTCGATGCGTCCCTGGTTCTGGTGCTGTTCGGCGTAGCGGATCTCCTTTTCAATTTCCTGCGCTTTTTCTTCGCAGGGGGAGGCGGCAAGCGCTGCGGCATTCCAGGAAAAAAGGGCTAAGGCCAGTACTATGCGGTAATTCATGATTAAACCTTCCATTGTGTTGCGTAAGGCTTGCGGCCAAACGCGATTCCGATGTGTTGCGCGGACAGAACAATGGGTTGCGCTTACTCAAGCATAGTAAGTAATGGCGCAAACCCCAAAGTCCGTGAAAAGATTCAGATTCCTGGAAGGGTTAACCCAGGCGCTGAATATCGTGACGCAGGCGAGAGAGCCAGGCGGGAGTGAGGCTTTTTTCTTCCTGCTGGGCGATAACAAAACCGCGCGGCAGGGAGCGATAGAGCACTTTGCGCGCGGCTTCGCTCTGATCGCTGTTGTCGAATTTAATCAGCAGAATGTCATCCTGCGGCGTAATGCTTTTAAAGCGGATGCCGTTGGCGTCCAGATGGTGCCAGACGGAAAAGCCGTCCGGGATCGTCGCACCCTGCGACACCGCGCGGATCTCAAGCGTGGTTTCATGTTTTTGCAGCGCGGCCCAGCTAAGCAGCACCGCGGCCATTAGCGCGCCTGCCGCAAGCGTTAGCGTAAGACGACGAGAAAGCGCGCGTGTGAAGGCCATCCTTTAGCTCCGGTTTCCATGTTTTTTCTTCCATAACACCACCAGCGATCCGACCAGGCCGATAACCAGCAACACGACCGGCAACAGCATCAGGCAGGACATCAGGGCGTCTTCATATTTAAGGAACACCGGCGTTTTGCCGAGCAGATAGCCAAGAGAGGTGAGGATAACCACCCACAGCAGGCCGCTCATCCAGTTAAAGAACTGGAAACGGGCGTTATTGAGACCAGAGAGCCCGGCAATAGTCGGCAGCAGCGTGCGGACAAAGGCGATAAAACGGCCGAGCAGCAGCGCTGACAGCCCGTGTTTATGAAACAGGTGATGCGCCCGCTGGTGATAATGCGCGGGCAGATGTGAAAGCCAGTTCTGTACGATGCGCGTATTGCCGAGCCAGCGCCCCTGGATATAGCTCACCCAGCAGCCGAGGCTGGCGGCGGCGGTTAACAGCAGCACCGTTTGCGGATACCCCAGCGGGCCTTTGGCAATCAGCACGCCCACCAGCACCAGCAGGCTGTCGCCCGGCAGAAACGCGGCGGGCAGCAGACCGTTTTCCAGAAACAGGATCATAAACAGCACAAAGTAGAGCATGCCGATCATGCCGGGGTTGGCCAGCGTTTCGAAGTCCTGGCTCCAGAGCGCGGTGAGTAATTGTGTCAAAAGTTCCATTCAGTGATCCTGGCACATCGGTTAAAGCCAATGGGGTAGAACAGATAGCATTGCGACATTTCTGAGGTATGAAGGACGTCAACAGCGCTCTGTGCGTTCCTGGCGCCGGCACGGCTCCATGTGCGATGAGTGAAGTAAGCAAGCGCTAACTTTTCACCAGGAAATGCGTCTAATTGTAACAAAGCTCTGCCTGATGCGTCACAGAAATCGTGCTTTGTTGAGGAATGATTTTGCTTTCCGGGCGTAAGGCTGGCGAGGGTATTTACACAGGCTGACACTATATATGGTTTGCTTACCCTCGCGGTAAGAAGAGGATTACTTTTCGCTGTTTGCCGCCGCGTCGAGGTGGACCACTGGATTTTCGGCAAAAAGGTAGCGGTCGGCGTTGAATTCAAAGTCGTCGCTGGTTTCGTTAAAGAGCATCTGTTTAGTGTTCTCCAGATGCTGCCACATGGCGAGCTTCGCGCCGTGCGGGTCTTTACGAATCAGGGCTTTAAGAATGTTATCGTGATCGTCGCACCAGTTATCGACCGTGCGTAAATCGATATGTTCGTGCAGTTTTTTCCAGTACGGGTTGTGAACGCGCTGAGTCCACATTTTTTCAACGATGGCGGCAAGGGCGGTATTCTGCGTGGCGAGCGCTACCTGAACGTGAAACTGAAGATCCCATTCGGAATCGCGGAAGAACTTCTCGTTACGCGCTTTTTCCTGGATCTCCATCAGCTTAATGATGTCTTGTTTGGTGACCTGGGTGGCGGCGAACTCGGCGATATTACTTTCAATGAGCTGGCGGGCCTGCAACAGCTCGAACGGGCCATAGCTGGCGAATTCATACTCCTGCTCAGGCGCCGGGGCGCGATATTTCCCCTGGTTGGCGATCACATGAATGCCCGAGCCTTTGCGTACTTCAACATAGCCTTCGACTTCCAGCATGATGATGGCTTCGCGCACGACCGTGCGGCTGACGTTTTTTTCGTCGGCGATAAATCGCTCGGCAGGGAGTTTCTCACCTACCTGATAAACGCCTTCTTCAATGCGTTGCTTAAGCTCGGCGGCCAGTTGTTGATACAGACGACGCGGTTCTGCGATTTCCATGTGCGACTCCAGTGAACACGATACTGCTTAGATTTGTTATACCACTTTTCGGGTTTGCCCTCCACTCGACGCCCATGAAAAAGCCGCCCGCAGGCGGCTTTCCAGAGGATTGATCAGTGTTGTGTGACGGGAGCGCCACTTCGCGTCTCTCGTTCCAGCTCACTGGCCGGTTTGTTTTTCAGCACCGTCCAGATAACCAGCGCGCCCATTAGGTCGAACACGGCCAGTACGGCGAACAGCGGGCTGAAGCCAATGGTATCGGCCAGCGCGCCGACCACCAGCGCAAACAGCGTGCTCGCGGTCCACGCGGCCATACCGGTCAGGCCGTTGGCGGTCGCCACTTCATTACGCCCAAACACGTCAGAGGAGAGCGTAATCAGCGCGCCGGAGAGCGACTGATGCGCGAACCCGCCGATGCACAGCAGGGCAATCGCCACATACGGGCTGGTGAACAGGCCGATCATGCCTGGGCCAATCATCAGCACCGCGCCCATCGTCACCACCATTTTACGGGAGACGATCAGGTTCACACCGAACCAGCGCTGGAACAGCGGAGGCAGATAGCCGCCGACGATACAGCCGAGATCCGCAAACAGCATCGGCATCCAGGCGAACATCGCGATCTCTTTCAGGTTAAAGCCGTACACTTTGAACATAAACAGCGGGATCCAGGCGTTGAACGTGCCCCATGCCGGTTCCGCCAGGAAGCGCGGCAGCGCGATGCCCCAGAACTGACGGGTGCGGACAATCTGCCACGGCGACATTTTTTTACCGTTGTTGGTCTGATGCTGCGCTTCCTGACCGCCAATGATGTAGTCACGTTCTTCTTCGGTCAGTTTTTTCTGGTCACGCGGGTGTTTGTAGAAAATCAGCCAGGCCATGGCCCAGGCGAAGCTCAGCACACCGGAAATAATGAACGCCAGTTCCCAGCTATGCATCACGATAGCCCATACCACCAGCGGCGGGGCAATCATGGCACCAATAGACGAGCCCACGTTGAAATAGCCCACCGCGATAGAACGCTCTTTCGCCGGAAACCACTCGGAGCTGGCTTTCAGGCCCGCCGGGATCATCGCCGCTTCTGCAGCACCTACCGCGCCACGCGCCAGCGCCAGACCGCCCCAGCTGCCTGCCAGCGCGGTTGCGCCGCAGAACACCGCCCAGGTCACGGCGAAGAAGGCGTAGCCGACTTTCGTGCCGAGAATATCCAGCACATAGCCTGCTACCGGCTGCATGATGGTATAAGCCGCGGAATAGGCCGCGATAATATAAGAGTATTGCTGCGTGGAGATATGCAGCTCTTCCATCAGGGTAGGCGCTGCGGCCGCCACGGTGTTACGGGTCAGATAGCCCAGCACGGTGCCCAGCGTCACCAGCGCAATCATGTACCATCGTAACCCTTTAATTTTACGCATTGGAAACCTCATCGTTTAATCGTTCGCCGCGCAGGCCGGCAGGTTGCCAGGCTTACGCGGTACTCATTCAGTAACGGGAGGCGCGCCGGAAGTGTTATCGGTGCCGCCCACGCCTTGCCATACAGTATTTATGGAGCCAGGCCGGTATCCGTTCCGGCTAATGGAGTGAATCTCACCCCTTAAAACATTCCGTGGGTTTATATGTTGCGACGGCAGAACGATAACTTGTCATACAGCTTTAAAAGTTGAGAGCCATCACAAAAGCATCTTTCTTTGTAAGGTTACGTCAGGCGTGGCGCAAAGCCAGACGTGGCGCGGGCTGGGGCGGTGTTTACTTTGGAGAGGGGTGATTATTTGTGTGCTTTTATTGATCTGACTCACGAAAATAGCTTCGGTCACTAGAAATTGGTGTGATAACTTTGTCAGCATCATGCTAACGCATCTGAAATACTGGCTCAGAGGAAGCATAAAATGACCCCGTTCATGACCGAAGATTTCCTGCTCGACACCGAATTCGCCCGTCGTCTGTACCATGACTACGCTAAAGAACAGCCGATTTTCGACTATCACTGCCACCTTCCGCCGCAGCAGATTGCCGAAAATTACCGTTTTAAAAACCTGTATGACATCTGGCTGAAAGGCGACCACTACAAATGGCGCGCGATGCGTACCAACGGCGTGCCGGAACGCCTGTGTACCGGCGATGCGAGCGATCGCGAAAAATTTGACGCATGGGCCGCCACCGTGCCGCACACCATCGGCAATCCGCTGTATCACTGGACGCATCTGGAACTGCGCCGTCCGTTTGGCATCACCGGTAAGCTGCTGTCGCCGAAAACCGCCGACGAGATCTGGAACCAGTGCAACGATCTGCTGGCTCAGGACGCGTTCAGCGCCCGCGGCATCATGCAGCAGATGAACGTGAAAATGGTCGGCACCACGGACGATCCGATCGACTCGCTGGAGCATCACGCGACCGTCGCCAAAGACAGCAGCTTCAGCGTTAAAGTGCTGCCGAGCTGGCGCCCGGACAAAGCATTTAACATTGAACAGGCGACCTTCACCGATTACATGGCGAAGCTCGCGGAAGTCTCCGATACCGATATCCGCCGCTTCAGCGATCTGCAAACCGCGCTGGCGAAACGTCTGGATCACTTCGCGGCCCACGGCTGTAAAGTGTCTGACCACGCGCTGGACGTGGTGCTGTTTGCCGACGCCAGCGAAAGCGAACTCGACAGCATCCTGGCGCGCCGTCTGGCGGGCGGGACGCTCAGCGAGCACGAAGTGGCGCAGTTCAAAACTGCGGTGCTGGTCTGGCTTGGCGCGGAATATGCCCGCCGCGGCTGGGTGCAGCAGTACCACATCGGCGCGCTGCGTAATAACAACCAGCGTCAGTTCAAACTGCTGGGGCCGGATGTCGGCTTTGACTCCATCAACGACCGTCCGCTCGCCGAAGAGCTGTCAAAACTCCTGAGCAAACAGAACGAAGAGAATCTGCTGCCGAAAACCATTCTCTACTGCCTGAACCCGCGTGATAACGAAGTGCTGGGCACCATGATCGGCAACTTCCAGGGCGAAGGGATGCCAGGCAAGATGCAGTTCGGCTCCGGCTGGTGGTTTAACGATCAGAAAGATGGCATGGAGCGTCAGATGACCCAGCTCGCGCAGCTCGGCCTGCTGAGCCGCTTCGTGGGCATGCTGACCGACAGCCGCAGCTTCCTCTCCTATACCCGTCATGAATACTTCCGCCGCATTCTGTGCCAGATGATTGGCCGCTGGGTGGAAGCAGGCGAGGCGCCGGCGGATATCGACCTGTTGGGCGAGATGGTGAAAAACATCTGCTTCAACAACGCCCGCGACTACTTCGCCATTGAACTCAACTAAGGCCCTTTGAGGTTGATATGCAATACATCAGGATCCATTCGCAGGATAACGTTGCGGTAGCGCTGGCGGATCTGCCCGAAGGCTCGGTTATCGCCATTGACGGGTTATCCGTCATGCTGTTGCAGCCGGTGACGCGCGGCCATAAGTTCGCGCTGCTGCCCATCGCACAGGGAGAGAACGTTGTAAAATATGGCCTGCCGATTGGCCATGCGCTGGCGGATATCGCGCCGGGCGAACATATTCACTCCCATAATACCCGCACCAATCTCAGCGATCTGGATGAGTACAGCTATCAACCCGAAGCGCCTTACACGGGCGATCAGATGGGCGATCGCGAGGTGCAGATCTACCGTCGCGCCAGCGGCGAGGTGGGGATCCGCAATGAGCTGTGGATCCTGCCGACCGTCGGCTGCGTCAACGGGATCGCGCGCCAGATCCAGAACCGTTTCCTGAAAGAGACGCACGACGCCGAGGGTACCGACGGCGTGTTTCTCTTCAGCCACACCTACGGCTGTTCGCAACTGGGCGACGATCACATCAACACCCGCACCATGCTGCAAAACATGGTGCGCCACCCGAACGCCGGCGCGGTGCTGGTGATTGGTCTGGGCTGTGAGAACAACCAGGTGGACGCGTTTCGCGAAACGCTGGGCGATTTCGATCCGACGCGCGTGCATTTTATGGTTTGCCAGCACCAGGATGATGAAGTGGAAGCGGGGCTTGAGCACCTGCATGCGCTTTATGACGTAATGCGTCACGACAAGCGCGAGCCGGGCAAACTCAGCGAGCTGAAATTCGGGCTGGAGTGCGGCGGTTCGGACGGGCTTTCGGGCATTACCGCGAACCCGATGCTTGGCCGTTTCTCGGATTACGTGATCGCCAACGGCGGCACCACAGTACTGACCGAAGTGCCGGAGATGTTCGGCGCGGAGCGCATTCTGATGAGCCACTGCCGCGACGAAGCGACGTTTGAGAAAACCGTCACCATGGTGAACGACTTCAAACAGTACTTCATCGCGCATAACCAGCCGATTTACGAAAACCCATCGCCGGGCAACAAAGCGGGCGGCATCACGACGCTTGAAGAGAAATCGCTCGGCTGCACCCAGAAGGCCGGCGCAAGCCAGGTGGTGGATGTACTGCGCTACGGCGAGCGGCTGCATACGCCGGGCCTTAACCTGCTAAGCGCGCCGGGCAACGACGCCGTGGCGACCAGCGCGCTGGCGGGCGCGGGCTGTCATATGGTGCTGTTCAGCACCGGGCGCGGCACGCCCTACGGCGGTTTCGTGCCGACGGTAAAAATCGCCACCAACAGCGAGCTGGCGGCGAAAAAACCGCACTGGATAGACTTCGACGCCGGTCAGTTGCTGCACGGCACCGCGATGCCGCAGCTGCTGGAAAAGTTTGTCGACAGCATTGTCGATATCGCCTCGGGCAAACAGACCTGCAACGAGAAAAACGACTTCCGCGAACTGGCTATCTTTAAGAGCGGCGTGACGCTGTAGGCCCCGGACGACGTAATCATCAGACGGCGTTTCATTTATGAAGCGCCGTTTCTTTTTGAGAGGGACGCTTTATGACCGCGTATTGGCTTGCCCAGGGCGTTGGGGTCATCGCCTTTCTGATTGGCATCACGACCTTTTTTAACCGCGACGAACGGCGCTTCAAGCTGCAACTGGCGCTCTACAGCGCCGTTATTGGGGCGCATTTTTTCCTGATGGGCGCGACGCCTGCGGGGATGAGCGCGGAGCTGAACGCGCTGCGCACGGTGATTTCGCTACGCACCCGTAGCCTGTGGATCATGACGCTGTTTATCGTGCTCACGCTGACGCTAGGCCTGGTGAAGCTGCATCACCCCATCGAACTGTTACCGATTATCGGCACTGTCGCCAGCACCTGGGCGCTGTTTCGCTGTACCGGGCTGACCACCCGCTGCGTGATGTGGTGCTCCACCGCCTGCTGGGTCACGCATAATTTCTGGATTGGTTCGATCGGCGGCACGCTGATTGAAGGCAGCTTTCTCATCATCAACGGGCTTAACATTATTCGGTTCTGGCAGATGCAAAAGCGGGGGATCGATCCGTTTAAGGTCGAAAAAGAGATAGTGCAGAAGCGGTAAAACCCGGCGGCCCGCAGACCGCCGGTATGTCATCAGTTACGCAGCGCGTGACTTGCGAGGCGCGCATCTTCCGCCTGGCACGCGGCCGCGGTAAAGAGCACGTCGGTGGAGGAGTTCAGCGCGGTTTCGCAGGAATCCTGCAACACGCCGATGATAAAGCCCACCGCGACCACCTGCATGGCGATATCGTTCGGAATGCCGAACATGTTGCACGCCAGCGGGATCAGCAGCAGCGAACCGCCCGCCACGCCCGATGCGCCGCAGGCGCACAGCGACGCCACCACGCTCAGCAGCAGCGCGGTCGGCACATCCACCGCAATACCCAGCGTATGCACCGCCGCAAGCGTCAGCACCGTAATCGTAATCGCCGCGCCCGCCATGTTGATGGTCGCGCCCAGCGGGATCGACACGGAATAGGTATCGCGATCCAGATTCAGCTTCTCGCACAGCGCCATGTTGACCGGAATATTCGCCGCCGAGCTGCGGGTAAAGAACGCGGTCACGCCGCTTTCGCGCAGGCAGGCGAACACCAGCGGATAGGGGTTACGGCGGATTTTCGCAAAAACAATCAGCGGGTTAATGACCAGCGCCACCAGCAACATACAGCCGACCAGCACGACCAGCAGTTGCGCGTAGCCCCACAGGGTATCGAAACCGGTGGTGGCAAGCGTGGACGCGACCAGGCCGAAAATACCGATGGGCGCGAAGCGGATCACCAGTTTCACCATAAAGGTGACGGCATCCGACATATCATTCACCAGATTTTTGGTGGTTTCATTGCCGTGACGCAGCGCGAAGCCAAGGCCCACGGCCCAGACCAGAATGCCGATATAGTTGCCTTTCAGCAGCGCATCCATCGGGTTCGCGACCATGCTGAGCAGCAGATCGCGCAGCACGCCGACAATGCCGGTCGGCGGCGTGATATCCGTCGCGCCGGAGACCAGATGCAGCGTGGAAGGGAAGAGAAAGCTGAACAGCACGGCAGTCAGCGCCGCGGAAAACGTACCCAGCAGATAGAGCCAGAGGATAGGGCGAATATTGGTTTTCTGCCCGTGTTTATGGTTGGCGATTGACGCCATTACCAGCATCAGCACCAGTACCGGCGCCACGGCTTTCAGCGCGCCGACGAACAGCGTGCCGAGCAGACCGACCGCGATAGCCGCGGGTTTGGAAAGCCAGGCCAGCAGAATACCGAGCACCAGTCCCACCAGAATCTGTTTTACCAGACTGCCCTGTGCCAGGCGGTGCAGCAGGCCGCCGCCCTGAGATTGCGTAGTCATACTATTTCCTTCAGAAGTGATGTGGTTGCATCCCGCGCCGTGTTCTTTGCCACGTTGCATCAGGATGTAACAAAAGTTTGCACAGATGAGTATAAGGATTTGGCTACAGGGAGGAAGGGGATAGTGCTGGATTTTCTGAATTGCTCCCGTTTTTTAACTATCCATTAACGTTATTGTGACAAAATCAGCAAATCCGTCATCGGGCGCGTTGCAAAAGCGCGGGCGATAGACAACCCATAAAAAAACGCCGCCCGCAGGAGCGCGGGCGGCGTCAAAGGCATGGCGGCAAAACTTTATTCCGCCAACTTTTTCCTGTCGTTGCGATGGTTAACCCAGGCGTTAATCACAAGCGTTGTGGCAAGAATGCTGCCCACCACGCCGAGCGAAATCGCGATCGGGATGTGGTAGAAATCGACAATCAGCATCTTGATGCCGATAAACACCAGGATAATCGACAGACCATATTTCAGCATCGAGAAGCGCTCCGCCACGCCCGCCAGCAGGAAGTACATGGCGCGCAGGCCGAGGATCGCGAACAGGTTAGAGGTCAGCACGATAAACGGGTCGGTGGTGACCGCGAAAATCGCCGGGATGCTGTCTACCGCGAAAATCACGTCGCTCAGCTCCACCATGATCAGCACCAGCAGCAGCGGTGTGGCGTAGAGCAGGCCGTTTTTACGCACGAAAAAGTGCTCGTTCTCAATGTTGTCCGTCATGCGCAGATGTCCGCGCAGCCAGCGCACCAGCGGTTTGTCGCCGATCCCGCCTTCATCTTCTTTCGCCAGCGCCATTTTCACGCCGGTAAAGAGCAGGAACGCGCCGAACACATAGAGCAGCCATTCGAACTGCGTAATAAGCCAGCTGCCGGCGAAAATCATAATGGTGCGCAGCACGATAGCGCCCAGCACGCCGTAAATGAGCACCCGACGCTGGAGCGCAGGCGGTACGGCGAAGTAGCTAAAGAGCATCAGCCAGACGAAGACGTTATCCACCGCCAGGGCTTTTTCGATGAGATAACCGGTCAGGAAGGCGAGCGCCTGGGTATCCGCCACTTCACGCCCGGCGGTGCCGGTGAGATACCACCAGAAGGCAGCGTTAAAGAGCAGGGACAGCGAAACCCAGACGACAGACCAGACGGCCGCCTGCTTCATGGTCATAGCATGCGCGCCGCGACGCCCCTGAAGCAGAAGGTCGATAGCCAGCATAATCACCACGATGACGGCGAAGCCGCCCCACAGCAAGGGAGTGCCGACAGTATTCATAAGCAAAATCCTCTAAAACAAAAACGGCTAACGTCAGAAGACGTCAGCCGCTTTGCTTAAGAGCACCGCATAGACCTCGCCTTCCGGCAAGGTCTCACTTACAGCCGCCGCGTTACCCCCATGGATAACAGCCTGGCTGCCCGACGACCGGATGCGTTGCACCGTAATGACGACCGTCGGCAATGAAGTTACTCCCCTTTGCAAGTAACAAACTATTACAAGGCATTTATGCGGTCAATGACTTGTCGGGGCGCTTTTACAAAGCTTTACGCCGGGAGCGGCGCGCTCACGTCATCCGCCGGGAATTTCACCCCCGTCAGGGCGCGAATTTCAGTGAGCAGTTTCGCCGTCGTGCGGCTGACCGCGAGACCCGGATGATTGACTTCGTGGGTCTCAACCAGACGCGCAAAGGTTTCGGCTTCATAGAGCATCGTATTGATGTGCTGCGGCAGCGTCAGCTCCTGCGGTTTGCCGCCGCGCGGAATAAAGGTGATGCGCTGGCATTCGGAGAGTTTTTCAATCACCAGCGAGCCCGCTTCGCCCTGAATTTCGCTCGGCAGCGTCGAGTCGCTCACTTTGGAGTGCAGCAGCGTGACGTCGAAATCGCCATAGTTCATCTGAACCACGCCGTGCGCGTCCACGCCGCTTGCCAGCAGGCTGGCGGTGGCTTTCACCTCATGCGGTTCGCCCCACAGCGCGACAGCGCTGGCGAGCGTATAGAAACCGATATCCATGATAGAGCCGTTAGAAAACGCCGGGTTGAACGTATTCGGGTTTTCGCCGTTGAGATAACGCGGGTAGCGCGACGAATACTGGCAGTAGTTAAACAGCACTTTGCGAAGCGCGCCCACTTTCGGCAGCGCCTGTTGCAGCGCGATGAAATTCGGCAGGCTGGCGGTTTTAAACGCCTCAAACAGCACAACCTGGTTTTCGCGCGCGCAGGCGATGGCCGCTTCCACTTCCCACAGGTTAGAGGCCAGCGGCTTTTCGCAAATCACATGCTTTTTATGGCTCAGGAACAGGCAGGACTGGGAAAAGTGCAGGGCATTGGGGCTGGCGAGATAGACCGCGTCGATGGCATCGCTTTGCGCCAGCGCCTCCAGCGAGGTGAAGAGATGCTCCACCGGGTAATCACTGGCGAACGCCTGCGCCTGTTCAAGGCTGCGGGAGTAGATAGCGGTAAGGGTAAATTTGCCCGTCTCGTGGGCGGCATCGACAAACTGGCGGGTGATCCAGTTCGTTCCAACAACGGCGAAACGTATCATAAGGGCGTGTCTTCTCCGGCAGTGAATATCTTTTCAGAGTAACACGCGAAAATGACAAAACCAGTGCGCGCGGGCGCAGATTGTTAGGGTGTGGCCGCGTAAATATTGCAGCCGCGCGGCGCGTCTTTCGGACCTATCGCCACGGTGGGGCCGAGGAAGTGCGGCTCGCGGCGCAACAGGCGGGCATCAAGCAGCGCACGCACGCGGGCGAACCGCTCGCGCAGCAGCGTATATTGCGTATGACGAAAAGCCGGATCTTCGGCGTTAAACCCGATGGCGTCGATGCCGTAATGCTGCGCCAGGTAGATAGCGCGCTGATTGTGGAACGCCTGCGAGATTATGGTAATGCGGTTTTCCTGAAACACTTGCCGGGCGCGCACCACGGAATCGAGGGTCGAAAATCCGGCATAGTCGCAAAAAATCGCGGCGGCGGGCACGCCGTGACGGTTGAGCGCTTCGGCCATCGCCGTCGGCTCATCGTAATCGGCACGGCTGTTATCGCCGCTCACCAGCAGCCACGAGACTTTCCCGGCGTGGTAGAGCGCGGCGGCGGCTTCAATACGGCGGTTGAAAAAGCGGTTGTCAGGACGCGCGCCCAGCACCAGTCCTACTTTGCGGGCTGGCGTGTTGCCGACCGTGTCATATAACCTGCCTGAGGCGGCATGCGTGACCGCGCGGTCGGCAGCGAATATGGCCACCGCCGACAGCGCAATAACGGCCATGAGAAGCATGGCGGCGAGGGTAAAACCGTGTTTCCAGCGAGTAGGAAGTTTCACGTTGCGTCCTTGCACAAACTGAGGTTAAGCCGTCCGCCCGCCGCTTTGCGCCAGCGCAAGCTGGGTCAGCCACAGGCGGGTGTCGAATTCGAGCTGATGATACTGCGGTTCCATATGGCAGCACAGCTGATAAAAGGCTTTGTTATGTTCCTTTTCTTTAATATGCGCGAGCTCATGCACCACGATCATCCGCAGAAAATCTTCCGGCGCCTGGCGAAACACCGTAGCGACGCGGATCTCCGCCTTGGCCTTTAGCTTGCCGCCCTGCACGCGGGAAATCGCGGTATGCAGCCCGAGCGCGTGCTTCATGACGTGGATTTTATTGTCATACGCCACTTTATTGAGCGGCGGGGCGCTGCGCAGATAGCGGTTTTTCAGTCCCTGCGCATAGTCATAAAGCGCTTTGTCGGTGGTTATCAGATGCTTGTGCGGATAGCGCTTCTCAAGCACTTCGCCGAGGCGGTTCTGGTCAATCAGCGTGCGCACCTGAGCAAGCAGCGATTCCGGGTAGCCCTGGAGATACGTCAGTGTGGTCATCACGGCCTCAGCGGGTGAAAAAAAGGTTTACTCAGGGGTGTAATTAAGGGATAAAACGCGCGGATTTTACCATTCGGGAGGGCCGATGAGCCAGGTGGAGTTACTCAATCAAACACTGACGCTGCAGCGTTTTCCGCCAATGCCGGAAGAGACGCCGCTGCAGGCCTGGGAAGCGGCGGATGAATATCTGCTGCAACAGGTCGAACAGCCCTCCGGTCCGGTACTGATTTTCAACGACAGTTTCGGCGCGCTCGCCTGTGCGCTGGCGGATGTTCGCCCGGTCAGCGTCAACGATTCGTTCATCGCCCACCAGGCCACGCGCCACAACCTACGCCTGAACGATATCGACGAATCCTGGGTAACCCTGCAGGACAGCCTGAGCCCGCTGCCCGCCGCACCGGAGCTGGTGCTGATGAAGATCCCGAAACAGCTCGCGCTGCTGGAGCAGCAACTGCGAGCGCTGCGTCAGGTGGTGACGCCGCAGACGCGCATTATCGCGGGCGGCAAAGCGCGCGATATTCACACCTCGACGCTGGCGCTGTTTGAAAAAATCCTGGGGCCGACGACCACGACGCTCGCCTGGAAAAAGGCGCGCCTGATCCATTGCGCCTTCAGCGCCCCGGCGCTTGCCGACGCGCCTGAGACATTAAGCTGGAAGCTCGACGGCACGCCGTGGACGATTCATAACCACGCCAGCGTGTTTTCCCGCGCGAATCTCGACATCGGCGCGCGCTTCTTTATGCAGCATCTGCCGGAAGCGGTGGAAGGCGAGATGGTGGATCTCGGCTGCGGTAATGGCGTGATCGGCCTGACGCTGCTGGCGCAGAACCCGCAGGCGCGGGTGCGGTTTGTCGACGAGTCTTACATGGCGGTGGCTTCAAGCCGTCTGAACGTTGAAACCAATCTGCCGGACGCGCTGGATCGCTGCGAGTTTCAGGTGAATAACGCGCTGACGGGCGTTGAGCCGGAAAGCTTCCACGCGGTGCTCTGCAACCCGCCGTTCCATCAGCAACATGCCATTACCGATCATATCGCCTGGCAGATGTTCCAGGACGCCCGCCGTTGCCTGAAGTGGGGCGGCGAGCTGCGCATCGTCGGCAATCGTCATCTCGATTATTTCCGCAAGCTGAAGAAGATTTTCGGCAACTGCACGACCGTCGCGACCAACAATAAGTTTGTGGTGTTGAAGGCGGTGAAGCTGCGCAAAAGCCGCTGAGAAGGGCGGTTTGTGGGACGGTGGGTGCGCTGCGCTTACCCACCCTACACAATATGAATGGGCCTGGAACGTAGGGCGGGTAAGCGCAGCGCACCCGCCAT
>NZ_CAWPHW010000003.1:0-156795 GCF_963888145.1 Cronobacter sp. EKM101R
ATAGTGTTTGCATGACGGCACGATGAATTATCGCGAGCTTTTCAGACTGTTACCGCGCTATCAATGGCGAAGACGCGACGCAGCGCGGCGCGCCCGGCGGCGGTGACGGTCACTTCCCGGTAGCCCGGCGTTCTCAGAAGCCAGCCTTCCTGTAAAAACAGCGTCAGTAAGGCGGCACCGGCATCGCCGCCCAGGTGGTAACGCCGCTCACTCCAGTCGAGACACGGGCAGCACGCTTTGCGTCTGGGCTTTGGACTGAGCGGCACCCCAAGCGCCGCAAAGCGCTCGCGCCCGAACGGCGTCAGCGCGTCGCCATCCGGCGTCAGCCATTTTTCCTCCAGCATAAACGCGTAGAGCTGCACGGCGAGTTCGCCCGCCAGATGGTCATAACAGGTGCGCGCGTGGCGTAAATGCCCCGGCGTACGGGTCGCAGGCTGACGGCGAGGGCTCATGGAAACGCCCATCAGCGTCTCCAGCAGCCCGGCGATGTCATGCCCCGCCAGCCGGTAGTAGCGGTGGCGACCCTGAGAGAGGCAGACCACCAGCCCGTGGCCCAGCAGACGCGAGAGATGCGCGCTCGCGGTGGACGGCGCGATATCCGCCACCGCGCTGAGCTCCGTCGCGGTCCACGCCCTGCCATCCATCAGCGCGCAGAGCATCGTGACGCGCGAGGGATCCGCCATCGCCGCCGCGACGCCCGACATCGCCTGCTCAAGCCCTGGCGCCGTGTCGGCGTCTGTCAGGGGGTTTCGTCCGGGACTGCCCATGGTCTGGTTACCTTTTCCGCCTGTTCGTGGTTGTCGGTCACAAGAATCAACCGGTTGGCGTGATCGCTGTACTGCACAAGAATATTCACACCGCCATCTGCCAGCGCCCGGGCTATCTCGCCAAGCTCGCCCGGACGCGCCTGCGGCAGCTTGCGGATAAGCGGACGGGCGACGTGGCGCACCGTGAATCCGGCGTCCTGCAACACCTGCTGCGCCGTTTCGCCGTCTTCCACCAGAAAATGCGCGTGGCTCTCCTGCGCAAATGAAAAGACGCCGCCGCCTTCAAGACCGACGCCGCTTTTACCAAGCAGCGTACCCAGCGCGGCCAGCGCGCCTGGCGTATTGCTGAGGATCACGTGGATATCATACATGTGCGTTATCCTTTGTATCAGAGGAATAATCGCGCAGCACCTGCGCCACGCGGATACGGTAATGCGCGAAAATGCGCGCCCGCCCTTCCTGTTGAGCGGCCTGATGCATAAGATTGCCTTTCCACTGACGCACCGCCTCTTCGCTCTCCCACCAGGAGAGCGACAAAATCCTGTCGGGCACGGTGAGGCTCTGGAACCGCTCAAGGTCGATAAAGCCCGGCGCATCCGCCAGCAGCGGTTTCAGGGCCGCGGCGAGTTCGAAATAACGCGACTGCGCCTCAGGCAGCGCCTGCGCTTCAAATAAAACGGCGATCATGGGTTTTCTCCATCACTGAATGTTGCTCCAGTGTAAGAGCATGAAAACGCGATGCTTCGCCCGCGGGCGAAATATGGAGTCGGCAGAACAGGGAGCCATCATGACTTTTCGTATCAGAAAGACCGTAACCGCAGATATTGGTTGTCTTCAGGCCATTGAGCGCTCGGCGGACAGCGCTTTTGAGACGATCCCGGCGCTCGCCTGGGTGGCGAGCGATGGCGTCCAGCCTGAGGATTTACATTACCGGCTTTGCGATCAGGGATATTCTGCGGTTGTGGTGAATAACGATGACATTCCCGTCGGGTTTATTAACGGGGAATATACCGCCGACGCGCTGCATATTCTGGGCGTGGCGGTGATGCGCGATTGTCAGGGAATGGGGCTTGGGAAAATGCTGATGGCCGGGGCCATTCATCACGCACGGGAAAAACAGCTCGCCGGGCTGACGCTGACGACGTTTCGAAACGTGCCGTGGAATCAGCCGTTTTATACGCGTCTGGGTTTTCACGTGCTTTCAGACGCAGAGATGCCGGAACGTCTGGCTCGCCTGCTTGATGAAGAAGCCGCGCACGGCTTTACGCGCGCCGGGCGCTGCGCCATGGCCTTACGGCTTTAGCCTGTACGCGGCGCCCTGTGAGACGCCGCGGTAAATAATTATTTATGCGACGGCGCGGAGAGACGAGCCAGTATAGTTTCAGCCGTCAGAGAGCCTAAAAATACCTGCGGCGGGTTATCCAGCACTACCATTGTGGGCGTCACCTCAACGCCGTTTTTAATCGCGAAAGCGGATTGCGCTTTGATCAGGTTTTCACATTCCGGTGTGGCGTCATTATCCGGTAAAAACCCCACCATCGCATTCTTCAGGCTTTTCTGTTTATCCGTGGCGCACCACACCCGGGCCATATCCGCTATAACGGAATCCCGGATAGCGCCGGGCGCGATGGTTAAAAAGGACATCGTCAGACCCGCATCGGTATAGGTATTAATGTTTTTAACGACATTGGTGCAATACACGCACTGGTTATCGATAAACACCAGCACCTGATGCGTTTCATGCGCCGCTTTAAAGGTAATGGGCTGAAGCGCGGGTAAGGCTTTGATAGTTTCCTGATAACTCTGATCCGGCGTCTGATTCGCTAACGCAGGTGCGGCCGATAACGCATTGCCACTGTGTAAGCAAACCATGGCGAGCGCCAGTAACGCGCTATATTTCATTTTACCCCCTGTACTCCCTTACTGACCGGGATTAATTTATTGTTATTACGCGCAAAAAAGCGCAGAAGCAGTGTAGCCTTCCGCGCCCCGCAGAGCATGATCTTTATCAGGATTTACTTATTCTGGTAGGTCGGTCAGAACGCCGGGCTACGTATTACCACGCCTGGTGTTGCACCACCACCCGGTAACCATCGTGATCCCTCCAGGTTTGCCCGTTGATGTCCCAGTAAGGGTTAAAAGACGGCGTGCGGGTAAACCCAGCCTCTTCGAGCGTGCGGCACGTCCGCTGCCATTCGGTATTATCCGGGTAATAAAGGACCAGCAGATCTTCATGGCCGGGCGATGGCGTAACAGGGTGTGCAAGACAGACTGTGAATTCGAGATGCCAGGGCACATCCCTGCGCCCCAGCATCACGCCGCTAAAACCCGCGTGATCGGTGAAATCCGCAAGCCGTGTCAGGCCCAGCCCCTGCGACCAGAGCCGGAAAGATTTCTCGAGATCGGTGACCGGTCTTGCAATGCGCATATGGGTAAAAGACATGTCTACCTCGTTATCGTGATAAATAAACGCGCCATCAGTGTACCCGCCGGGTGTAGCGTCATTTGTCGGCAAAAGCTTTTTTCCGGTATGATTCACGCGCCATGAGTTAGCGTGCTAATAAAAAATGCGCGGTTTATATTCTGATCATGCTTATGGTTTTTACGCAAAGCATTCCTGAATAACCCCACCCTGTATTCCCTTTGTTAACTCGCTCACAGATATTACATCGCAAAAAATAACTAATACCCTGATTATAAAGAAGATGAAAAATTCCTGAAAATATATCCTGAATATAATTTTAGTTTGTGCCGATAACCTTTATGGATTAAACAGACAATACCTTGCCCGCCGCGCTTCATCAGCGCGCGAACTATCGCGTGCCAATCAACGCGGCGGAGCAATGCGTTATGACAGCAAGATAAGCAGCCGAGGAATCAACAATGACAGGCAGACCCGGTGTTTTTAAAAATCTTTCCGTAGCAGCGAAGTTGTTTGGCGGCTTTTCAGTACTGGTCGGGATTATTATTATTGCTTCCGCCATTAATATTAATCAGCTTTCGGCTATCAGCGAGCACTCTGATAAAGAACAGCTGGTCAATCAGATAAGCAATGACCTCAATAACGCCAGGCGTAACCGGCTGATTTATCAGTTAACGCATGAAGATAAGGCCGCGCAGGCGAATCTCACCGCTATTAATAAAATGGCGGATAAAATTAAAGAAGGCGATAAGTTCACCTGGGAAAAAGACGCAGGGCTGTTATTTCAGGGACTGAGCGCGAAGGTTAAAGAGTACAGCGACGCGCGCAGTAATTTTATCGGGCTGGAAAGCGCCAGTATTGAGCAGGGTAAAAAGGTACTGGAAGCAGCCCGGCAATCCGTGTTTGACGAGGCGGCTAGCGCGCTGCGTAACAGTGAGTCGCTGTCCAAATCCAGCGTCAATCTGCTCTATTTTATCGAAAAAGCGCGGGCTGATGCGGGGGTCATTGTCTCCTCGCGTGGGGCAGACGGGCTACAGCAATTACGTGCCGACGCGCAGCAGGCTTTATCTTCACTGGCGGCGATTAAAACCGAAAATACCTCTGCGGTCGCAGGCTCAGCCGATACGCTCCAGTCAGCGCTGAATACGCTTGCCAGCGCGGCCGATGCCTATAGCCTCGCACTGAAAAACGCGAAGGCCGGGGCGGACAACATGACCGCGGTTGCCGACAAACTCAATAACGCCACTGCCGAACTGGCACAGCTCCAGGCGGATAAAAGCAGCGCCAAAATTGAGCATGTGATGTATATCGTTGCGATTGTCGCGCTCTTTTCGGTGGTTATCGGGCTGTTCATCGCCTGGCTGATTACGCGTCAGATGACCTCGCAGATCCGCTATAACCTGAACGTGGCGGAGCGTATCGCCGCAGGCGATCTGACCACGGTCATTGAAGCGGATTCTACGGATGAGCTTGGCCGACTGAGCGCGGCGATGGCGACCATGAACCAGCGACTGCGCGAGCTGATTACCCAGATCAAAGAATCGGTGGTTTATGTCGCCTCGGCGTCTTCGCAGATTTCTGTCGGTAACACCGATCTGGCCTCGCGTACCGAGGAGCAGTCGGCCGCCGTCGTGGAAACCGCCGCCAGCATGGAGGAGTTAACCTCGACCGTAAAACGCAACGCCGATAACGCCCGCGAGGCCAGCACGCTGGCGAACACCGCCGCGCAGAACGCGCGCAGCGGCGGGCAGATTGTCTGGGATGTGGTCGAAACCATGCAGAACATTACTGACAGCTCGAACAAAATCAAAGACATCATCACGGTGATTAATGGCATCTCCTTCCAGACCAACATCCTGGCGCTGAACGCCGCGGTAGAAGCCGCACGCGCCGGCGAACAAGGGCGCGGGTTCGCGGTGGTCGCAGGCGAAGTCAGAACGCTGGCCAGCCGCAGCGCGCAGGCCGCGAAAGAGATTGAGGGCCTGATTCAGGAATCCGTTGACCGTGTCAGCTCCGGCTCCGCGATGGTCAACAAAGCGGGCGAAACCATGAAGGATATCGTCTCCTCCGTGGAAGGCGTCAGCGGGATCATGACGGAAATCTCCCACGCGTCGGACGAACAGAGCCGCGGTATCGATCAGATAAGCAAAGCCGTGAGCGAGCTGGATTCCACGACCCAGCAGAACGCCGCGCTGGTGCAGGAATCCTCTGCCGCTGCCGCGTCGCTCGAACAACAGGCGGGTGAGCTGTCTCAGCTTATCTCACGCTTCCGCCTGGGCGACACGATAGTGAAGAAACCAGCGGCGAAACCGGTCATGGCGCCAACGAGAACGCTGGCTGCCGATGGCGCAGGCAACTGGGAAACCTTCTGAGTCCCCTCCTGAGCGCAACAAAAAGCCCGGCCAGCGCCGGGCTTTTTTTTACAGGCGTCACATCCTCTCTTCCGGGCAGTCGGACGCGGGCTCGCGCTCAACACGGATCAGTAGTTTTCCCTGCATCAGCAGCAGACCCGTCTTCACCAGCAGCAGCGCAATAATGGTATTTGTAAAAATAAACAGCGGAACGGCCAGCGCAGCGAAAAACCCACTCTGGCTGTGATGACCCAGATGAAGGCCTGTGCTGGCCAGGGCTGAAATGCCGAACGAGAAGCTCCAGAACGAGGGGTTAAAGGGCTGCGCCAGGTACCAGGGCATCAGCCGCAGCATAAACAGCAACTGCAACAGGCCATAGCCAAAGAGCATTTTGGCGAAGACATCCGCCTCGCCGCCGTTAACGGCAAGCCAGGCGTTACAGGCGACCAGCGCAGGCGCCAGCTGTATCCCCAGAGAGGTTCGCAGCGGCACAGGCAATGAACCTGCGCTACGCAGCCGCTGTAAAATCACAGGCTCAAGGCTCAGCCATGAGAACACGCCCGCCCCAAGGAACACGTACCCCGCATCATGAAACCCCAGCGCGCCGCATGCCATCGCGCTGATAAAATTATTCGCGACGGTGGGCAGGTAAAGCCCCGGCGTCGTGGCGTCGCCTGGATGGTTGCCGCGCCACAGCCCTGCGGACTGCCAGGCGCCATAACACAGTTGCGCCGCCACGCCGGTGAAGAAAAGCGCCAGCGCGACGGGCCGACACCAGGGGGTCATGCCAATGGCCACCAGCATCGTGGTGGCGGGAAAGAGACTGATAAAACTGCTTTGCACAGGGTGACGCAGTTCCGCCAGCACGCTCTCACGAAACGTCACGGCGCGAACAACAAACGCCACACTCAACAGCAGCCAGATAATCATCGCCAGCACAACGAAACCGTTGCCGATAAGCGAACTGACGGGCCAGAGGGTGCTGGCGTAACGCCAGGCAAAGCCCATCCCGATAATGCCTAACACCATGCCGTAGTAGCCCACCGGGAGATTAAGCACCTTCCGGGGTAATTCTTTTTTATGCATATATGATGGCTCACCAAACACGACCGGTTTTTTTACTGCGTATCCGGTCGTAAAAACGGGTCTGAAGGCCCGTATCATATCGCCGTTATGAGCCATCAGCTATTAAGAACACCCGGCGCATGCCGACGGCGACTTGTCGTGCCGTCCGTACAACATGAACAGTGTTAATAAAAGATGACGCATACCGCCATATTTTCTGTCACCTTCCTCTTTTTCATCCTGTGATTAAGCGCAACGCGCCGTTTTATTCTGCATGAAAGTTATTCTTTATTTACCGCTTCGCTATCGGGCTAATAGCCTGATTTCTGAATAATGGATAGCCAACGCTTTGAAAGTTTTTCTTTTAATAGACGCACAATATCTACCTTGCTGGTCCTTTTATTGTGCAACACCATAAGCCTCATTAATTAACAAATAAGTAACCTTACAGTTGTTGTTATTTTCAGACCATGGAAAAACATCGCTACTGGATGGCTGTGCACAGGTGAACGTAATGAAAGATGAAGTGGAAATCGTGGTTATCGGCAGCGGCTTCGGCGGCGCGATTGCCGCGAAGCGTCTCGTGGAAGCGGGGCGCGAAGTGGTGATGCTGGAGCGTGGCCCGTGGCGAGACACCGTTCCAAACCGCTCGATCGGCTGCCAGCCTCTTGTCTCATTGCCTCAGGGATGGAAACTCCTCACCCACAGTCTCCGCTCCGTCCAGTCATCGGCATTCCGCCGCCCGTTAGTTCTCAACACCAAAGGCTTTATTGAAGCTTATAAAGGGCGTGGCATTAATATTATTTGCTCATCGGGTGTCGGCGGCGGCAGCCATATTTATGCCGCGATGCTGGCGCGCCCGGTCGCCCCTGATTACTGGGACGGACACCATCAGGACATCACCGCGCAAAAGATGGATGGCTATTACAAAGAGATGGTCAGTCTGTTGAATGCAAGAAGCATTACGCCTGACGATCGCGTCCCGAACGCCATTAATGAAACCTGTTATGACGGGCTGCTCTCTACAGACGGCCTGCCCGCGCCGTTAATTGGCGTGCTGTTTCCCGACACGCCCGGCCACGCGCAGACCGTCGTGGATAACAATGGCGTGGCGCGCCAGGAGTGTGATTACCGTAATAACAGCGTGCTGGGTTCGCCGTCTGGCGCAAAAACGACGCTGGATTTCGCAGCGATCTGGCCTGCCATACAAAGCGGCCTCGACCTGCGTGAAATGTGCGAGGTGACCTCCCTCTTAAAGCTCACTGACGCACCCGACGGAATGCGCTACGAAATCCTCTATAAAGATCACCGCGGAAAAACGCATCGTCGCCTGCGCGCCAGGCATGTGATCCTCGCGGCGGGCTGCCTGAATACGGTTCGGTTACTGCTACAAAGCCGTGCGACAAAAGGCGGCGTTACGGGGATGCCGCGGCTTGGCGAGGGGTTCGGCACCAATGGCGGATTTTTCGGCTTCTGGAGAGAGAACAGCGACCGCGATCTGTCGGTAGGCCTGCCGCTCAGCGGCCCGTTCCGGGCGCGCGGCTCGAAAAGCCAGTCGGTGCTGATGCTGCGCGCCGCTATGCAGGGACTGGATGATTTTCCCCTGCCCGGCTGGCTCAGAAAGTGGACGCGCCGCAACAGTTTTCTCGTCGGCCTCGGCAAAGATAACAACAACGGCACGATGCAGCTGAATAAGGGCCGGTTCAGGGTGACATACGACAAAAAATCAAGCCATGTTTATCAGGAAATCGAGGACGAGATGAACGCCATCAGGCGGCTGCTCAACACAAAAATTGTCGCGCCCTCCTCACCGCTGACCGTTCAGCCGCTTGGCGGCGCCTGTCTCGGCGCCTCGAATGCCGATGGCGTCATCGGCGCAAATGGCGAGATCTTCGATAATCCTGGTTTATACGTCGCGGATGCCGCCGCGCTGCCCGAGTCCCCTGGCCGTCCGCCCAGCCTGACCATTGCCGTCTGGGCGGCGCAGGTGGCTGACGCTTTACTGGAGACGCTCTCCGAGGAGGATGCCACGCATTCGGGCCAGGAAGCGCCCGTCCGTTAACTGCGCCTCTCGCTTACCTTTTTATCCGTTATTGCAGGTTGATAAATGAAAAATAAAGTGGAAGTTTTGATCATTGGCAGTGGATTTGGCGGCGCAACCGCAGCAAAGCGTATCGCGGCGGCGGGCCGTGATGTCATGATGCTGGAGCGCGGCCCGTGGCGAGATACGGTGCCGAACCGGTCGCTGGGGTTAAAAAATCTTGTGCCGCTGCCGCAGGGCAAAAAAGCGTATACACACGGGATACGCTCGCTCGGCTCCCACCGGATGAAGCGTCGCGTAACGCTTAACAAGAAAGGCTTTATCGAGGCGTATTCCGGCGACGGCATTAATGTTATTTGCTCATCCAGCGTCGGCGGCGGCAGTCATGTTTACGCAGGCTTCCTGGAGCGCCCGCTGTTCCCGGATTACTGGGACAACCATCACCCTGCTATCTCGCAGGCCGGTATGGAGCCTTACTATCAGGAAATTATCGAGGCTTTCGCCGCCCGCCCGCTGACGCCTGAGGATCACGAGCCCAACCGCACTGAAGACAACAACTATCAGGGCTTGCTGACCTGCCTTGGGCACCCGGCTATCGGCATGTTGCTGCCCGCGATACCGGGCAAGCCTGCAAAAATCACCGATAAAAACGGCATTGAGCGCTGGGAGTGCGACATGGAAAACAACAGTTTTCTGGGCTCGCCGTCCGGCGCGAAAACCACGCTCGACTTCACGTTTATCTGGCCTGCGGTACAGCAAGGGCTGGTTGTTAAAGATCTGTGCGAAGCGTTAGCCATCACGCGGCTGGAAGAGGCGCCGGACGGAATGCGTTATGAGGTGCGCTATAAAAACCATCACACAGGCGCTACGGAAGCGGTGCAGGCGCAGCATGTGATTGTCGCGGCTGGCGGGCTGAATACGACTCGTCTGCTGCTGCGCAGCCGTGATGTCACTAAAGGTCTGAAAGGGATGCCGCGCCTGGGGCGTGAATTCAGCGGCAATGGCGATTTCTTTGGCGTCTGGAAAGAAAATAGCGACAGGGACCTTTCCCGAGGCATGCCGATCGCCGCGCCTTTTCGCCTGCATGACTCAACCAACTCGCGCGTCATCGTGCTTCGCGCGCATATTCAGGGGTTGCAGTATGTTCCCGCGCCCGCGTTATTAAAGCGCTGGTTACGTAAACAGTCGGTGATTATCGCGTTCGGCGGCGATAACAGCACGGGCGTCGCCTCGATTGAACGCGGGAAATTTGTGATTAAATATAGCGTCAAAGATAACGATATTTACGCGGACATCGACGACGAGCTTAAAAATATTAAATCCCGCACTAAGACGAAAATTTACGCGCCGCGTAATCCGGTCACAGTCCACCCTATGGGCGGGGCATGTCTGGGCACATCCATCCTGGATGGCGTTGTGGGTGATAACGGAGAAGTTTTTGATAATCCGGGGCTTTATGTCGCCGACTCGGCGGCCTTGCCGATGTCTCCTGGCGGCGCGCCGAGCCTGACTATCGCCGCCTGGTCCTGTAATGTCGCAGATAAACTGATTGCTAAATTAACGCACGGTTCCTGAAACTTTCCCTGCTGATTATTTTCACGCCGCCCGGGATAAGCCCTTTCGCACCGGGCGGCGCTTATTTTTCAGGCAGAGTAACGTTGCTCCTTAAAAGCGAAACTTTCGCCATAACATATTTTATCTGCGTTGAGATGCCCTGCCCACCACTTCACAATATGCTACCGTTTTTTCGCCGTTAACAGGGAGTATAGGGCATGTCATTACGTCAACGGCTATTTGTCCTGATGCAGTATACGCTGCCGCAACATCTTTTATCCCGCCTGACCGGTCGTATAGCGCTTATTTCTGCGCCCTGGTTTAAGACCCGCCTTATTCGCTGGTTTATCCGGCGCTATCACGTTGATATGCGCGAGGCGCGTGACGAGAATATTCAGGACTATGCCCACTTCAACGCCTTTTTTATTCGCAGACTGAAAGCGGAATGCCGGTCTGTCGCTGCCGGGAACGACGTGATTGTCAGCCCGGCGGATGGTCTGTTAAGCCAGGCAGGCGATATTCATGAGGCTCGTTTATTTCAGGCCAAAGGCCATGAGTACACGCTAAAGGCGCTGTTGGGCGGAAACGAGAAACACGCCGCGGCGTTTCACAACGGCAGCTTCGCCACGGTCTATTTATCTCCGGGCGATTATCACCGTGTGCATATGCCTGCCACAGGCGTTTTACGTGAAATGGTGTACGTGCCCGGAAAACTGTTTTCCGTCAACCAGACCACCGTCAGCCACATTCCCGGCGTGTTTGCCCGCAATGAGCGAGTCATCTGTTTTTTTGATACCGACGCCGGGCCGATGGCGATTGTACTGGTTGGCGCCATGATAGTGGCTTCCGTGGAAACGGTATGGGCAGGCGTCGTGAATCCGCCGGGGAGAAAGATGACCAGCCTGCGTTATGCCAGCCCGTTGCGCCTGGAGAAAGGCGATGAACTGGGGCATTTTCATCTGGGTTCCACCGTTATCGTGCTGTTTGGCGAACAGCGCGTGCGCTGGAATAACGCCGTGCTGGAAGGGAAGACTATCCGGTACGGAGAGGCGCTGGGCCGCGCCACCGCGCCCTGAACGACGTGAATGGACGGCCTCAGGTTACGCGGGTTTCTGATCGGTTAAAAAGGTGATGGCATACCCCTGCGCCTTCCAGTGGGCGGCGCGCTCCTGCTGCTCGCGGGTGAGCGGCGCATCGGTCCAGACGAAAAAGTGCTGGTTAGGGAACAGCTCAGGGTGCGGCAGATCAAGAGGCTCGGCCAGCAGGTCAATATGCCAGCCCTGGTGCGCAAGGCGGCAGGCTTCCAGCCACAGGCGGGCGCGATCCACATTGCCCCAGCCCATCAGCAGCGCTTCTTTGGTGGTTTTTTTGCGCGCTTCGGCAAGAAACAGCGTAGCGTATTCGATAAGCGCGCCGTCCATCATGCTGCGCATCGACGGTGCGGTGTATTGATCGAGGCTTAACCGATGGCGTACCGGCAGAAAGACGTTATCGATAAGCCCGTCCACGGCGTTTTCGCGCAGCAACGCCGTGATTTTGGCGCGCAGCGTCGCCGGGCGCGCCTGACGCACCACGCTCATCATCTCTTCCTGAACCACATTCCACGCTTCGGGCGCCACCACGACGTCTTTATCGAGCAACGCTTTCACTTTGCCGACGGGTACGCCGCTTTTGATCCAGCGTTTTATCTCTTCAATACGCTGAATGTCGTCTTCATCGAACTGGCGATGGCCGCCTTCGCTGCGTTGGGGTTTAAGCAGGCCATAGCGCCGCTGCCAGGCGCGCAGCGTCACGGGGTTAATCCCGCACCGTTCTGCTATCTCGCCAATGCTGTAAAACGCCATAGGATCTTCACTCACGATCAAAACCGACACAGGAATCTCTCAAAAATTTAACTCTCCCTAGCTTGTACAATTTTTGATAATTGTACAACCATGAAGTTAATTTAAGAGCCGTCTGGTTGATAAGGGTATGAATTCAAAGCGCTGCGAGCAACAAAAAAGTGTACTTAAAATGCATTAAATCCTGGAGAGGGGCGCATGCCGGGTCAGCATGCGCCATGAGGGCGTGAACCTTTACAGACCGAATTTTTTCTCAGGCCATGCCACGGCAGGAATGCCGCCGAGCGCCGGTTTGGCAAAAAGGTGTCCCTGAAAAAGGGTAATACCGGCCGATTCCAGCCACATCCACTCTTCGGCTTTCTCAACGCCCACCGCGGAAATCGCGATTTCCAGCGACGCGCAGCATTTGATAAGCGCCTGTACAATCGCCTGACGCGGCCCGCTTTTATGAACATCGCGGATAAGCTCGCGGTTGATCTTGATGCGGTCCGGCTGGAACTGGGCCAGCAACAGCAGCCCCGCGAAACCCGCGCCAAAGTGGTCAATCGCCACACGCAGGCCCGCCGCCTTAAGCTGACGAATCGCGTCGGTGAACTCATCGAGACGAGAAATCACTTCGCTTTCCGTAAATTCCACAATCACCTGATCCGGCACCAGCCCGTTGGCCTGAATTTCCTGCACCAGATACTCCACCGCGCCCGGAATTTTCACCAGCGTCATCGGATGAAGGTTTACGCACAGTGTCTGCTGACCGATACGAAGCGCGCCTGCGATTTCAAACGCCGTTTTTTTGCTTTTCAGATCAGCTTTATACAGCGCTTCGCCCTCAAGCCCTTCGAAAAAGGTCTGCGGCGACGCGCCGTCCGATGTGCGCAGCAGCGCTTCCAGCGAGACCACTTCACGCGCCAGCGGATCGATAATGGGCTGAAAAGCGAAGCGGCTGTCGCTGTTTGCAGCTGCGGTCGCGGGCGCCGTCACGCCGTCGTCTTCGGTGATGAAATCCCAGCTGTCGCCCGGCGGGATCTCAAAATAGTTTTCTTTTTCAGTTGCTTCGACAAACGTCTGGAAGAACTGCAGCGCGCGGTCGCCATACACCAGCTGGTATTTCGACGTGCCTTTATTCAGCACATGCTGGAGCACTTCGTCGCGCTCATAATCGCGTAAATCAAAGAGTTCCATGCCCGATTTACCAAAGCGGCGCGACGGCGCGTAGTCGCACAGCAGCTCCACCAGATTGTAATGACGCGTATCGGCGCAGATGGCGCTGTAGATAGATTTCACATTTTCTTCAGGGCCTTCAAGCAGCTGGAAAAAGTGCCGACCATTGAAAAGCAGAATGCCGGTCACATCAGCCTGGCCGTTTTTGTTGTTCGCCGCATTCACCATCTCTTCCAGTACGGTGACCGGAACGTCGTCGCAGATATGGCTGCGATAAATTATGGTTGTGAGCATCATGCATCCCGTGAATAGGTGAATAAGCGGCCACCTTAACAGATGACCCGTCGGGCGTCTTGTTGTGATTACGTATAAAGCGTCAGCGAATCAGGCAGCTAAGCCTGAATTCGTCCTGCTTTCAGGAAGGATTTTTCACAAAATGATTACGTTGTATCGGCCTTGTACAACCTTCTACGGCATACCTCGCCCTCAAAATTGCATAATCAGTACAACTTCAGATTAGTCACTAAAAATAATTTTCATCATAACTGAATGAAATTAATGATGAAGTTATTATTTGCGCAAAAAAAGATCGCTAACTTATACAATAACGGTGTACAAGATTTACGTAATTAGTATACTGCTAACTATTCCTTGCGTAGTTACGAAATTTTAACAGGAGTGACATATGCGTCAGAACGGTTACATTCCGGATACAGCTAATGCCATTGCCCGATACTTTGACAAAGCGGCTCTGCCGACTCAGCAAGAAACATTAGGGCAAATCGTCGTCGAGATTCTGCGCGACGGTCGTCTCCTGAATAAAAAGAGTATTTGCACCAAGTTACTTAGTCGTCTCGAAATGGCTTCAAGCGTTGAAGAAGAAAGTCATTATCAAACGCTGATCGGCCTTCTGTTCGATCGCTAACACCAGGGCGTTCCTTTACTGAACAGGCTCCTGATGATTAAGTTAATCTCGGCGGAGGGATATTGCAGGCCTTAGCACAGCCTGACAATTTTCAGTGGCAGGAAGCCACCGGAAAAAGTTGTATCCCGTGCGTGTGGCACGGGACATGCGGCATTCAGAGACGCATTTATGAACAGAAGTGAAAAAGATCAACTGACAGATGAAATCATCGGAGAGGCAGTCCTGTCTCTTCTGAGAGAGAAAGGCCCCATCAATATGCGGGTTCTGATTGCGCGTCTGCGCTCGATGGAAACCAGCGAGTCTGATCCTCAGCGACGCGAGGCGATTGCCCGCGTCATTGTGGAAATTACCGCGACAACGGTTTCCGGACGGCGTAATGGCGCGCGTGAGCGTAAAGAGTGGAACGGCGATAACGTTCATTCGCTGTTTGGCGAGAGCGCGTCGCCGGACAACAGTAAAAAACACTGACTACATTCAGCTACTTTCAATCTAAACACGGTGCCAGTACATGAGCCAGGTGATGCTTAACCCCACTGATTTGCAGGCGGATCTGCCCGACACGGCACTGTCTGAATATTTTCGTAATGCCGGTGACATGCTGGCTCAGGAAGCCGCCCTGCTGGGCGCTGTTGTGAGCAACATTCTCGCCACCGACGGTCACCTGACCCACAAAGCGATTATTTTACAGCTGATTGGCGTGCTGGAAACCACGGATGACGTGGTAATGGCCGACGTCATCCGCAAGACGCTGGAGATCGTTGTCGATCATACGCTGGACGACATCTGATACTGACGTTTAATTTCTTCGGTTAAAAGCCAGCCCGTCTCTCACTCCGGCTGGCTTTTTTCTTTGTGTCACACATACCCTCCCTCTTCTATCATCATTTCACGGCCAAACCGATAAGACAGAAGAGCAATTCATGATAATCGCGCAGCTTTCTGATATTCACGCCGCACCGGATAACGACCACCTGTCGCGTTTCGACAACGCGCTGGCGTGGCTTGCTCCCCTTGAGCCCGATGTGCTGGTGATAAGCGGCGATCTGACCGACGACCACTGGCGCGACGGTTATAGCGCCATTGCGACGCGGCTGGAAACACTGTCCTGCCGGACGCTGATCCTGCCGGGTAATGCTGATGACCGCGCCGCCATGCGCGCGGTCTGGCCTTCGCTGGCGCAGCAAGGGCCGCTGCATGCGGTTGTGGATACGCCCGCACTTCGCGTGATTGGGCTGGATTCCACTGTGGAAAGGAGTGCGGTGGGCAGCGTGGCCGCGCATCTGGACTGGCTGGCGCATCAACTCGATCAGGCGCACGGGCGACCGACGCTGCTGTTTCTGCACCATCATGTTTTTATGAGCGGCATTCCGTCGATGGATGCGATAGCGTGCCGCGACGCCCACGCGCTGGGCACCCTGCTGCACCATCACCCGGCAAAACCGCTCGCGATTGCCACAGGGCACGTGCACCGCCCGGCCGCAGGAATGCTGGCCGGTATTCCAGCGTATATCTGCGGTTCGGTCTGCCCGGCGAACCCGTTATGGCTGGGCGGCGCGCACGTGCCTGAGGTCTGCGATCCACCGGCGCTGATGGTGCACCGGGTTGAGAATGGCGCGCTCGCCAGCCATTTTATTGCGGTCTCACCGGTTAACGGCCGTTGATCGCTTATCAGTACGCGCAGGCGAACCGAAGGGATTACAGCGCCGCAATAGTCTCAACGTCGTGCTGAAAGACCCACGGATCGGAGAGCAGCCCGAATTGTTCATCGTCAGGGTAGGTTACCGCCACCTGATAATCTTCACCCGCGAACGCTTTTACGGCGCTCAAATCGTCCCAGTACGTCGCCAGGAAAAAGTGCGCCCAGTCGCCCTGCGCCTCCTGGCGGACAAACGCGCCGCGGTTACCGGCCGTACGCTGTGAATGTTCCACGCCCGTTTTCTGTAAATGCGCGGCAAAGCCGTCGGCGTGTTCCAGCGGCACGCAGCCGTGCCAGGTTCTGACTATCATATGCTCTCCTTTAACAGGCGGTTACGCTGTGTGTCTCAGGCATCGTCCAGCCGAGATACCCGAATGCGGCGCGCCGGATGCGGTGCTTCAGCGCAGCCGTGTCATCCTCGCGTCGCGCGATGGCCATAGCGATCATGCCCTGCGCCAGCGCGATAACATCCCATGCTGCGGTATCGCTTTGTTCAAGCGCCGAGGCGACACAACGGTGTAGCGCCGCCAGCATCTCCTGCTGATGCGCCAGAAATTCCGGGGCTGTCTCCTGCACATCCAGCGTGCGTGCAAGCGCGGGGCGCGAAAACTCATAAGCCATGGCCGCGTCAATCATGCCATCGAGGCGTGTCGGCAGGGCTGGACGGGCCGCGGCGGTCTGCATGGCAGTAAGCAGGAATTCATGTTCGCGCGCCACCAGCGCCGCCGTTAAGGCGTGGCGGTTCGGGAAATACTGATACAGCGAGCCAATGCTGACGCCTGCGGTTTCCGCGACGGCATTAGTGGTGCAGGCCGACGCGCCCTCGCGCTCGAAAATGCGAGCCGTCGCCTCGACAATGGCCTCTACCAGCGCCCGGGATCGTGCCTGACGCGGCGCTTTACGCGGTGGTAGAGGCGGCAGTATGGCATCCATAAACGCGAGTCCCTGAATATAACGTGTCCCGATATCATAACGGCGTCGTCTTAACACAACATCTACAAGCATTAATAGTTTTCAGGGAGACGTTATGCATACCGCCAAAGAGACCGTCACGCTGTTTATGCTGGTGAAAGCCAACCGCCGCTGGCTTGACGCCAGCGCCGACGAACGTCAGCGCACTATCTCCACCCATCTTGCGCCCTTACTCAGCGAATACCAGGGCGCGTTAAGGTTTCGCTATTTCGATACCGAATTTTACTCCGCGCGCATTTCCGATATCTGGATGTGGGAAGCCGAAAGCCATGCCGTCTGGCAGGCCTTCACTGAAGCGCTGCGCGACACCCCGTTCTGGAATGATTTTTTCGAGATAAAGGAAATCCTCCAGGGCGTCGAGGCGCAGCATCTGTAAGCGGCGGCTTACCCGTCAGTCTTGCAGCCCCGCAGCGTTTTCCACACGATGGCGGCGCAAAGCAGGGTCAGCACAGCCAGCGCGTTGCACAGCAGCAGGTACGCATGATTCAGGCTGTGGTAAAGCAGCGCGCGGGGCGCGCCCGGCAGCAGCGACTGGGCCTGCTGAAGATGACCGTTGCCCAGCCATTCGGCGGCGCGGGCGATGGTCTGCGCCGGATACCCCGTCGCGGCGAGCGTTTGTTGGTTCGCGGCGGCGAGAAAGGCCATTACGCCCACCAGCGCCACGCCTTCGCCCGCCACCCGCACTGTATTAAACAAGCCTGCCGCCATCCCGGCTTTCTCTACCGGCACGCCAGAGACCGCAAGACCATCCATCAGCCCCCAGGGCAGCGCCGAGCCTGTGCCGGTGATAATGAGCGCCGCCATCAGCAGCGGCATGCTACCGCCCTGCAAGGCCTGGCCCAGCAGCGCCAGCCCCACGGCGGCGATCAACAGCCCGGAGGCGGCCAGATGACCCGCGCTGATCCAGCGCGTCAGCGTCGCCGCCACGCCAGGCAGCAGCAGCATCGGCAGCGTCAACGCCATCATATACAGGCCGCTGGCGGTGGCGCTCAACGCGTCGGCACCGGTAAACCGCAGCGGCAGCAGGATCAACCAGACGACATAACAGCAGCAGGTCGCGAGCGGCAACACCAGGACGCCCGCAAAACGCGCATTACGCAGTAAAGCGAGTTCCAGCACCGGTTGCGCAGCGCGCCGGCACCGGACGACAAAGATTTTCGCGGATGCAATCGTCGCCAGCAGCAGGGCGATGACCGGCCCGGAGACGATGCCATACCGTGGGATCAACAGCAGCGCGATCGTGAAAAACACCAGACAGAAGCTGAACAACGCAAGCCCTGGCACGTCGGCGCGCATTGCGTCAGGTTTACGGGCGGGAGGCAGGAAAACCGCGCCGGTCAGCGCGCTCAGCCCGGCGAGCAGAGCCAGCAGCGCATAGAGCCATCGCCAGCCGAACTGCTCAATGACAACGCCCGCGATCGGCGGGCCGAACGCCAGCCCTGCCCCGAACATCGTGCCGAGAATGCCGAACACGCGCGTGCGCGCCGGCCCGCTGAACAGCTGCGCCAGCATCGCGCTACCGCCGGCCAGCGTCATCGCCGCGGCGATCCCCTGGACGGCGCGCAACGCGCCAATCGCAACGGTACTCCTGGCCACGCAGACCGCCAGGCAACTGAAGAAAAACAGCAGCAGCCCGCCGGTGAAAACGCGTTTCCTGCCCAGTTTGTCGGCCATGACCCCCGCCGCCAGCAGCGAGCCGCCGAACGTCAGCATGAAACCGTTAGTCAGCCAGGCGAGCGCCAGCGCGCTGCCGCCAAGCGAATGCCCGATAGCAGGCGTGGTGGCGACGCCGCCGGTAAAGCTCAGCGGCAGGATCAGCGCAGCAAAGAGCACCGCCAGCGCGGCGACGTTAGTGGCGTTCGCCACCCGAAAATATGTATTTACAGACATAGCCTGGCCTTAAACGATGATTGAACACGCCCAGACTATTGCGGACAGCTATAATGATAAATAGACTGAAAATCTCTTCATAACGGACAAAAAGCTGATAATCATGGACAGTTTTACGTCGCTGGCCTCGTTTGTTCGCACCGCCGAGACGCTGAGCTTTACCCAGGCCGCACGCATGCTGGGCATTTCAGCTTCCGCCGTCGGGAAAAATGTGGCCCGCCTTGAGCAAAAGCTGGGCGTGCGGCTTTTTAACCGCAGCACCCGGAGCGTAAGCCTCACCGCCGAAGGCGCGACGCTGCTGGCGCGCTGTCGCCCTGCGCTTGAACAGCTGCGCGAGGCGGAAGCGGAGTTAACGTCCGCCACAGACACCCCGTCCGGCAGGCTGCGCATTTCCCTGCCGGTCATCGGGTATCATCTGCTGATGCCCTTTTTACCGGCGTTCGCCGCCCGCTATCCCGAGATCGATATCGAGCTCGATTTCAGCGACAGGCTGGTCAATCTGGTGGATGAAGGTTTTGATGTGGCTATCCGCAGCGGCGAGATGGCGGATTCACGCCTTACCGCCACCACACTTGGCCACTTCCGTTTCGTCCTGTGTGCAAGCCCTGCTTATCTTCTGGAACACGGCGCGCCGCAGACACCAGATGCGCTAAAAAAGCACCGCTGCATTCTGTTTCGCTTTCCGTCGACCGGGCTGATCCAGCCCTGGGAACTGACGGGCCTGACGATGACAGGCGCGCCGTCTGCCCTTACGGTCAATAACATCGAAGCGATGATACGCGCGGCCGTCGCCGGGATGGGCATCTGTTACGTGCCCGATTTTATTGTCAATCCGCTGCTTACCCGCGGCGAGCTTAAGGAAGTCATGCCGGGCTGCTGCGAACGGCGGGGCGCGTTTTCGGCGCTCTGGCAAACCAGCCGTTATCTCTCGCCGCGTATCCGCTGCTTTGTCGATTTCCTGAAAGCCCACTGGGACACCGGAGCGCGCCGCCGGTGACGTCGGCTTTCAGAAACGCCCGCGCGTCATCTATGATGAAAGCGTGAAGGATTAACCGGATTTATCGTTTTGTTACGACTGATGCTGAAAGGATGCCGCTGCCATGCCTGTGAACTTTGACCTGAACGATATCTATGCGTTTCGCGCATTAATGGAGTACGGCAGTTTCCGGCTCGCGGCGGAGTCCATCTGCCTTTCACAGTCGGCGCTGAGCCGCCGGATAGAAAAGCTGGAGACGGCGCTCGGCGCGCGGCTCTTTGACAGAACCACCCGGCGCGTGGCGCTGACCCTCTACGGGCAACGTTTTGCCGAACGCTCAGAGCAGCTACTGGCGAATGTCGAGGCGGTGCTGGCGGATATTCATCAGGCCAGCAAGGATCGCACCGGGCTGGTCACGGTCGCGACGGTGCCGTCGGGCGCCTATTACTTTATGCCGGAGATCATCCGCCAGTTTCAGGCGCGCTACCCGCGCGTGCGGATCAAATTAATCGACAGCAGCGTCGGCAATGTTATCGACGCCGTCAGCAGCGGCCAGGCCGATTTCGGCATCTGTTTTGGCAGGAGCCTGCCGCAACACATCGAGTTTGTGCCGCTGGTGGAGGATGTCTATGTGGCGGCCTGTCGGCGCGATCATCCGCTCGCGCGAAAAGCGCAGCTCACCTGGCAGGAGTATTTTCAGCAGGATTACATCGGGCTGGATAAAGTTTCCGGAAACCGTACCCTGCTCGACCAGGCGCTGGGGCATATCACGCCGGAGCGGCCGAGCATCTGTGAAACCCGCCATGTCACGACCGTACTGGGCATGGTGGAAGCGGGCATCGGCATCGCCGCGGTGCCAGCCATGGCGATGCCTGCCGCCGGGCACTCCGTTCTGGTGCCGCTGCGTCTGATCGATCCGGTCGTCACGCGCAACGTGGGGCTGATACGCCGCAGCGGGCGTATTCAGTCTTACGTGGCGGCAGAGCTTGAAAAGCTCATCACTGAACAGTACCCGCCAGCCTGACCGGCGCTTTTTGCGCGACTGACCGCATGCCGGTGGCGCGCGCCACCTTTTGCGCGTCGGGCGACGCCAGAAACGTCAGCAGCGCGCGGCCTTCGGCAGGGTGCGCCGCGTTACTGGTCACCGCGCCTGCAAAACGGGTGATGTACTGAACGCGGTCCGGCAGCTCGCCGACAAACGTCACGCCGGGCTCCGGCAGCAGTTCGCTGACCTGCTGAAACCCCACGGCATAGTTGCCTTTCGCCACTTCCGAGGCCACCGGTATACGCTCCACCATCCGCGCTTTGGTCTCCATCTGCGCCTCAATCCCGAGCGTCTTGAATAACGTCGTGCTGACATAACGACCGCTGGCGCTGTCGGAATACGCGATGGAACGCGCGGCCAGCAATGTCTGGCGCAGCGCGTCCGGCGTGTTTATCGCGGGCACCGGCGCGCCCTGCTTCACCACCATGCCCACCGGCGAATCTGCAAGTTCCGTGCGCGTTCCCGGCGCGGTGCGGCCCGCTTTTTCAAGGCTGCTCAGGGCATCGCCGACCATGATCACCACATCCGCCTTTTCGCCGCGCGCCAGCCGGTTCGGGATCGCCTGCGGTGTTTTGCCCATCGACGGGCCGGGGATAATGACAATAAGGTTGCCGCTCTGTTTTTCATACGCCGGGCGGAGCTGTTCCAGCGCGGCTTTGAAACCGCCTGAAATCATCACCGTTATCTCCTGCGACTGCGCCACGCTGCTTAACGACGAGAGCGTCAGCGCAGCTATCCATGAAGTCAGTGTCTTATGCATGGCGGCGTCCTGCGGTCTGTAATGTCATCGAACTGCGGCGGTAAAGGTACAGCGTCGCCAGCAGCGCGCAGAGCGCGGCGAAACTCATCCAGTAGCCGGGCGAGGCTTTATCGCCGGTATACTCAATCAACGCCGTGGAGATAACCGGCGTAAAGCCGCCGAAGATCGCCGTCGCCAGGCTGTAGGCCAGCGAGAACCCGGCGACGCGCACCTCGGCAGGCATGATTTCGGTGAGCGCCGGGATCATCGCGCCGTTGTACAGGCCATACATAAATGAGAGCCACAGCAATACGCCCAGCATCATCGAAAAGCCCGGCGCCGCCGCCAGCATCATCAGCGCCGGATACGCCGTGGCCAGCGCCAGCAGGGTCATGGCTATCAGCACCGGCTTACGCCCGAAGCGGTCAGACAGCGCGCCGCCTACCGGAAGCCAGATAAAGTTAGAAATCGCCACCAGCAGCGTCACCAGAAGGCTGTCCGAGGCGCTGAGCATCAGCACTTTTTTGCCAAAAGTAGGCGCATAGACGGTGATGAGATAAAACGCCGTGGTGGTCATCGCCACCATCATCATGCCCGCCACCACCACCGGCCAGTGGGTCAGCAGCATGCTGAATACCTGTTTCATGTCGAGATGATGACGGCGCGCGCTGAATTCCTGCGTCTCTTCAAGCTTGCGGCGCAGCACGAAAATGAACGGCACAATCAGGCAGCCGAAGAGGAACGGAATACGCCAGCCCCAGTCGCTGATAGCCGACTGCTCCAGCGCCGCGTTCAGGGCAAAGCCCATCGCCGCTGCCACCATAATCGCGACCTGCTGGCTGCCTGACTGCCAGCTGGTGTAAAAACCTTTGCGGCCCGGCGTCGCGATTTCCGCCAGATACACCGACACGCCGCCAAGCTCCGCCCCGGCAGAAAACCCCTGCAACAGGCGGCCAATAAGTACCAGCAGCGGCGCCCACAACCCGATGGCTTCATAGGACGGGATCAGCACAATCAGAAAGGTGCCTGTCGCCATGATCGAGAGCGTCATAATTAGCCCTTTGCGACGGCCCACTTTATCGATATACGCGCCCAGCACAATGGCGCCGATGGGGCGCATCAGGAAGCCTGCGCCAAATACCGCAAACGTCATCATCAGCGAGGCAAACTCGCTGCTCGCCGGGAAAAACGTATGCGCGATGTAGGTGGCATAAAAGCCGAACAGGAAAAAATCAAACTGCTCCAGAAAGTTACCGGACGTGACGCGCAGGATAGCGCCAGCCCGGGAACGGGTGTTTACAGGTGAGGTAGCGGAATGCATTGATGTCTCCAGTTGTCGTTGACGCTTGTGGTTGCGCCTCTTTCTGAAGACTGGAACAGAAATAACCACGTAATAAGCGTAATAAACGCATCAACCGATGCGTTTCACGCATTAGTCCTCCGCACGATTGCCAGAGCGCTTTTGTATACAAAGATTTAACAATCACGCGCGGAATGATCATGCCCAAAGCAGAAGGATTTTCAGTTTTCCGTTTTGTGACAAAGGCCTGAATGTGAACCCGCGCGTTCACCGGATTTTCACATCCCTCAGGCTCGCTGATGAAAGATGCCCCATGCCGCTACGCCAGCAAATTCTGCCCGATAAAATCGTCGATATCGTCCTGCGCCTGACGGAACGCTTCATCAGAAGGCAGCGTGTAGAGATGATCGCTGTAGCCGAACAGCATCGCGTCCAGCTGTCTCGCAAACCGCGCGGCGTTGACGCGGCGAAACACGCCCTCCTGCGCGCCCGCCGTGAGGATGTCGACCAGCGCGTCGTGCCAGCGGGCCAGTATCGATTCCATCAGCTGCGCATATTCCGGGTTATGGGCTGCAAGCTGCCACAACGAACCATAAAGCTTCGCGGTCGGATCTGGCGTGGGCGAAATCACGCCTTCGATAAACGCTTTCAGCCTTTCACGGGCGGGTAACGACGCCGTCCGCGAGACAAATTCAGTCAGTTCATTCTCAAGAAACGTGGTGATCGACTCCACGCACAGCGCCTGCCAGTTTTTGAAATAGTGATAGATATGGCTGCGCGAAATGCCCAGGTGCTCCGTCAGATCGCGCGTTTTGACGTTTTCAATGCCCTGTTCAATGAACAGCGCGATCGCCGCGTTAATGATTTTCTCTTTCACGAAAGCTCACTCTGCTTTTCTCTGATTGACTTTGAGCAGTTGCTCAAATAGCATCCCACCCCACTTGAGCAATTGCTCTAACTGAAGATTAACAGAAATCATGAAGACGCACAGCGTAAATATCCCGACCGCCCTTCCCGACCCCAGCGCCGCCGCCACGCTGAAAACGCTGGCCCGGCGCCACCGCAAGAAGCTCTTTTTTACCTTCTTTCTGGTGATAGCGGAGAATGTCACCTATCTGCTCTACCCGGTGCTGGCGGGTATCTGCATTAACGCTATTCTGGCGGGGAATGTCCGGAGCGCGATGCTGTACGGGCTGATGGTGCTGTTTATCTGGCTGCTGGGCGCGACGCGGCGCAGTGTGGATACGCGCACATTCGCCCGCATTTACGCGGGGCTCGCCGTCTCGGTGGTGCTGGCGCAGCGCCAGAAACGCCTCAGCCATTCGACCATCGCGGCGCGCGTCGCGCTCTCAAGGGAATTTGTCGATTTTTTCGAGCTGCACCTGCCGACGCTGATTACCTCCGTGGCGTCGATGGCGGGCGCCGCCGTCATGCTGCTGCTCATCGAGTTCTGGACAGGGATCGCGTGTCTGGGGATCCTGGCGGTGTTGGCCTGTTTTCTCACGCAGTTTACCCGCCGCAATGAGGCGCTGTATGGCAGGCTCAATAACCGGCTGGAAAAAGAGATCGATATGGTGACGCACGCCGCACCGCGCGCGCTGCAACGGCATTATCAGCTGCTGGCGAGACTGCGCATCATGCTCTCCGATCGCGAAGCGATGGGGTATTTCACCATCGGCGTGCTGGCCGCGCTGCTGTTCAGCTTTACAGTCGTAATGATGACGCAGTCAGCCGCGATTAACGCCGGTCATATCTACTCGGTGATGACCTATATGTGGATGTTTGTCACGAGCCTGGATGACGCGCCGCAGCTGCTGGAGAAATATTCGCAGCTCAAAGATATCGGCAAACGGGTGACGACGGAGGCGGAAACCGGAGCCGCTGAATAACCCCGGTGAACCTGTCGCCGCCCTGTGGGACGGCCCGATTACTGGGGCTGTTCGCGCAGGAAAATCGTCAGCACGTCTTTAAACGCGACGCCGCCGCACTCCGCGACCAGCCAGCCGACCGCGCCCCGGTGACAGGTGTAGCGCCCGTGGCTGCCAATATTAAGGGTTCAGGAAAATTCAGGCGCGCTTTTCGGTATACTCGGCCCGGCACAGTAAACGAAAGGGATGACAAGATGATTACCCGCGCCCACGCACGACACTTCCCGGCGTTAGCAGATATCTGGGAACGCGCAGTGCGCCACACCCACACCTTTCTTTGCGAGGCGGAAATAGCGCGTCTCAGAGTCTGCGTTCAGGAAATGTATTTGCCTGCGCTACCTGTCTGGTGCTGGCAGAAGGAAAACGGTAAATGTGCTGGTTTTGTCGGCGTGCTGGATGAAAAAATCGAGATGCTGTTTGTCGAACCGCAGGTGTTTGGTCGTGACATCGGAAAAGCGTTACTGACCTTCGCCTGCGAGCAGCAGGGTGCACGCTTTGTGGATGTCAATGAGCAAAACCCGTCAGCCATCGCTTTCTATGAACATATGGGGTTTGTCCATACGGGTCGCTCACCGCTGGATGGCGAAGGACAACCTTACCCGCTTCTGCATATGCAACGGCGTTGATTATTCTCCAGGATAAGGCCCCGTCATGCGTACACGCCCCGCCTCACGATTGTTGATTATGAGCCCCGATCACCGCTTATTGCTGTTTCGCTTTACCCACCGCGACGACGCGCTTGCCGGCCGCTCTTACTGGGCGACGCCGGGCGGCGGCGTCGAAGACGGCGAGTCATTCTCAGAGGCGGCATTACGCGAGCTACGGGAAGAGACAGGCATCGTGCGCGCCTCCCCTGGGCCTGAAGTGGCGCAGCGCACCTTTACGATGCAGCTGCCCAATGGCGAAACGGTGCTGGCCGACGAGCGCTTTTTTATTATTCACGTGGACCGCGAAGAAACCGATTTTTCAGGCTGGAGCGCGAATGAAAAGCGCGTTATTCACGATCACCGCTGGTGGTCGCAGGAAGCCCTGGCCCTCGCCCGTGAAACTATCTACCCGCGTGAACTGTTGCTTGAGGCGATGTCGGCGCGCTGAAAGCGATGGCCTACGAATTTCAACGGGTTTACAGCCAGGCGCAGGCTGATAGTGTGGCCGCATACCAGAGGAAAAAACGCCATGAACCTGCCGCTACAACTTGAAGATACGCTTTTCACCGCCATGAAAAATTCCGACGTGACGGCCCTTATGGCGTTAATCGCCGACGATCTGCTCTTTATCAATCACGCCGGCCAGCGCGTCACGAAAACCGAGGATATTGGACTGCATGCCAGCGGCGCTATGACGATTCAGGCGATTGAGCGTGAATTTTTTAAGGCGCAGGAAAGCGACTACTGCATTATTGTCGATACCTGCGTGGCCATCACGGGCACCTACGCCGGTGAACCGCTGAATGGCCGTTTTCACCATTTCCGCACTTGGGTTAATCGTCACGGGCAGTGGCAGGTGCTCGGGTTAAAAACCACGCTACTCTGACGCGCGCATCTGCCCGGCGCGCGGGCTTGTGCCGTCCATGGGAAAGTGAAAAGCGGCTTATCCGCGCCGGGTATGCAAGGATCCTGCCGAAAGTCATTTCACGTGAGTCAATGTTTTTGGTGGTGGTTTAATCGACGAAACGCGCGACCGGGATATTAAAGCGTTTTGACAGATTGCGCATATGTTCCAGCGTCAGCGAACGCTCCCCTTTCAGGATGCGGCTAACCAAAGAACGCTGCCCGATCTCCGCTTCGAAGTCGGTTTGTTTCAGCCCGTACTGGTCCATCAGGACGCGTAAAAGGGAGACCCCGTGCGATTCGGCAGCAATGCGAGCGTTAAACTCAGCGAACTCAGGCGCATTATCTTCGTATTCATCGATTTGAGCGGTCAGCATATTCACCAGCGGGCTATCTGGCTCATGCTCTACCAGATACTCCACCATTTTGATCGCTTCTTCATAGTCTTTGCGGGAAGTACTCCCCCCCAAAAAGGGGACAATGCTCGCCAGATTTTGTGCAGCTTTGATAGCATCGCCGTACATCATTCTTTATTTCTCCGGTAATAGTCAGTCAGCTTGTCGTATTCAGCATGGGTAGATATATGCTTTATGAATATTTTCCCGCGCTCGAAGTCTGCAAAGAACATCACTCGCAGATTCCCGCCGCCTATATCAATCACCCACCATTTTTCCCGGTACTTCATCCTGTCCAGGCTCGGAAACGTCTGTTTTAAGTCATCCGGACTGGTGAACTTATCGCGCTTGAGCGTTCTGTATAAATCATCAAGTGCTAAAGCCTGGTTGGGAAATTGTCTGGCGGCAATATCGAAAGGCTCCCTCGATATTACATGCATCACTGCCCCCGTGTTTCCAATATGGATACATAATAGCGAAGATGGATACCGTTGACAATATGGAAACAGCAAAAGATAAAAAAGCCCATCGCCGCGGGCGTGTCTACAGGTCAAACAGGATGCTGGATCCATCGCAAACGAGCTTGCTATCCACTTGAACTCGAGCGCCGCCTCAGCGCCGGTTATACCTGGTTTGCTGATAAAGAAGAGAACAGGCCGATCGTGCGGACGCGTAACTGCGCTGGCTGTAACGCACGCCTCTGATGGACGCGCCAGCACTCGCGATGCCATGCAAGCGGATGACGCTGCACGCGAGCTTAATGTTCTCTTAACGGTGTGAGTGGACAATAGCGAATAATTTTTACGCCTGGGTGTCTTTTTCAGGCTGGTTTTGTGGTTTTTCACAGCTATTTTCTACAGGTGCGGCTATGCAGTTTAAAAACGTCGTGGGTAATCTGGCAGGCTGGCAACGCGGCGATGCAGCCAGCTATGCGCGTATTTATCATCAGTTTGGCGGTTCACTCTGTTGTCACCCTGATGTGGTGCAATTTTTAAGTCGTGAGCAGAATCTGACGCTCAATTATTTTGTGCTGAAAGACGGTGACGACGACGCGGGCGCCTGCTTTTCCGTTAACGGAAAGTGCAGCCTGCAGCACAGGCAGTATCCTGTCGTCTTTGATGACGTGTTATTTCCCCTGCGAGCGAATAAGCGCAGCTACCTGCCAGTGACCAACAAACGGCTCTCGCCGCAGCATAAAGGCGCGTTTGTTAATACGATCTACTCCGGGCGTCTCAAGCATAAAGTCGCGTATATCAAAGAGACTATTTCGAAGACATCGGAGAAAAAACGCCGCAAAGAGTTTGAGAAATTCTGCGCCATGGGCGGCGTGGTGCGGGACGCGAGCAGTTTTTCTTCTGAAGAACTCGCCACGATGTATGTTGAGCTTTTCAGCCTGCGCTGGCAGGGAAAAATCTACTGCTTTACGCATGAGGATCTGGTGCGTACCTTTGACGCGCTGCGGCCCCTGATTTTTGGCAGCGTGCTGTTTCTCGATAATCGCCCGTGCGCGTTCGACATTATTTTTATGTGCAGCAACCCCACATGGATTTATTTCGATGACATCAACGGCGGCTACGATCCGCAATACACCACGCTGAATCTGGGCAGTATTTTGTTATGGCTGAATACGAGTAATGCCCGCGCGCTGTGCGCCAGAGAAAATAAGACGATGCGTTTTTCGCTCGGGATTTATAAAGACTTCTGGAGCTATAAAAAACAGTGGTGCGATATTATCCCGCTCGGCAGAACCTTTTTCTGATACGTGCGGGAAAGCAGGAAAACGGGCCTGCGCCCGTTTTCCTCGCTGTCCGCTTACCGCTCCGGATTGAGATAGCAGACGCGCAGACGGTGACCGTCCGGGTCCATCGCCGCAAAGGTATAGCCGAAATCGAGTTCCACCGGGCTCTGGATCGCCGTCGCCTGACGCTCCATGCACCAGAGCATATAAAAATGATCGACCTCGTCACGCGCCTGCACCTTAAAGACGATTTCCCCCGCTGGCACCGGCGCGCGCTGATTCACAACCGGCTCTACGGTATAGCAGGACCACAGGCCCAGCTTAAAGCCGTTATCCAGCACGAATAACGCGAACGTAGGCTGTTTCTCAACCGGCTCGCAGCCGAGCAGCGTGGAATAAAATTCAGCGCTCTTAAGGACGTTCTCAACATAGAGAATAGACATATCGGCAGTAATCATTTGGCTCTCCTTGTGTGGTGAGTCATGACAGTAACAGCCGACAGTGACAGTTTTTGTCAGTAGGTTTTTGCCTGCGCAATCCCTTGCGAGCTTTTCCACTCTTTCAGCAGCTTATAGCGCGATTGTGGGCACGATTGTTCGCTGACAGTCACCTGTTGCATCCGGTCGATACGAAAGTGGCGGAACGCCTGACGCAACTCGCACCAGCACGCCAGCATCCTGACCGCGTCCAAAAAACCGAGCGCAATCGGCCACACCAGTCGCGACGACGCGGCGCCGTCTTTATCGGTATAGACCAGCTCAAGCTTTCTGCGCTGATGAATAGCGCTGCGAATATCGGCCAGGAACCGCAGGCTGCCCTCATTGCCGGGCGGGGCCACCATCAGCGACGGGTAGGTGATCTGCTGCGCGAGATGCTCAGGAAGAATGGCGTGGATCTTCGCCACGGCATTACGGGCCGCGGCTTCGAGCTGCGGGTCGGTATGGCGCATCACCCAGTGCAGGCCGAGTATCAGCGCGTCGACTTCATGGGCATCGAACATCAGCGGCGGCAGGTGATAATCAGACTGGAGGATATAACCGATCCCCGCGCTGCCCTCGATCTCCACCCCCTGCATTTTCAGCGTTTCAATATCGCGATAAATACTACGCACGCTGACATGAAGCCGCTCCGCAAGCGTCGCCGCCGTCACCGGGTAACGGTGGGATCGCAGAAGCTGGAGCAGTTCTAAAAGCCGTTGTGTCCGGGTCATGTTGATTCTCGGATGCAGGAGGTGTTGTTAAATCAGTAAAGTAAATCCAGCGGTTCCGGGCCACGCGCCAGCCGGAGCGTGCCAGTATTCTCGCGAATAAAAACCGCCTGATAATGCACGTTATCGATCCCGCTGATGAGATTATCCAGCTCTGAATCCGCCATGCGCAGGGAGGGCGTTTTAGCCCATTGCGGCAGCGCCGGAATATCATACGTGAAGGTCGCCTGGATACCATCGCGCTGCGGCTTAATCTCCAGGGTTTTGACGCGCATCTTTCCATAGCAGAAATCGTGGTGCCGGTGAAATTCCGCGCGTCCTGTGGGCGTCAGCGTCCAGCTTTTTTGAGAGCCTTCGCGCCTGCTCACGACAAGCCCGGCATCCACCAGCGCTTCCATCCTGGCATGCAGCCAGACATCAGCGCCTGCGCGGCTGGTTACCGGCCAGGCTGTTTCGCCGAGGCACAGCGACTGAGCGTTGAGCGCCTGCTGTAGCCGCGCGCGATAAGGCGCGGTCTGCTGCGCCATACTGCTCGTGCTGATGAGAAGTATGGCCAGCGCCGCCCGCCGCCTCAAAGGAATTTATCCATATTGAGCGTGCGAAAGGCGTCGTCCACATCGCTGTAAGCGGTGTCCGTCACGTAACTGCCGGACGGCTGCCAGAAAAAGGCCGCAACGCCCGGATCGGCGGTATTACTGGCGATCCGGTAGCGCGTAAATTTCACTTTCGTGGCATCGGTTAAATCCGTACTTTCTGAAGATTCCGCGATTTTCACCGCCCTGACCAGATAGAAAATATGATTAACCTGATACGGTTCATAGCCGCTGATTTTGGTTGTCGAGGCGGACAGCCGAAAATCGCTCCAGGTAAAACCATCGTCATCCGGCACCGGAACAATCAGCCAGGCGTGGTCTTTCTGAATATAGACCGTGAGAGTACTGCTGGGGTGGGAAGTATTATTGTCATAGGTGGCGCTGAAAATAAGATCATTCGCGCCATCCTGATTGATATCGAGCGTGTTCGGCCCATCTTTTAGCGCCACAGGCACCGTCTGTGCCGCATGGGCGCAGCCCGCCGTCAACAGCGAAGCGATAAACAGCACGCTCAGTTTCATCTCAATCGATCCCTTTGAAATACATAGTGTCGGCAGAAAACAGGCATTGCGCCAGCGTGGGACGCCTGGCGCAATATAGCATGGTGAGAATGACGCCGCGTTATTGGCCCGGCGATTAACGGTTTAAAGACGCTGCGGCGCGCCGTTTTTCAGTCATCAGCGCAACCATAGCAATGACCAGCGGGACCAGCGAGCTCCAGAGTACGGCGTTCCAGCCCACCAGCGTCAGTAGCGCGCCGGAAGAAAACGAGCCGACCATCATCACGCCGAACACCACAAAATCATTCAGCGACTGCACCTGGGTTCTCTCTTCCGGGCGGTGATAGTCGATAATTTGCGCCGACGCGCCGGTAAACCCGAAGTTCCAGCCAAGACCCAGTAAAATCAGCAGCAGCCAGTAGTGCCCGACCCCCGTTCCGGCAAGGCCCGCGGCCACCGACAGCGCCGAAATAGCAAGCCCCAGCGCCGCGATGCGCGAGGCGCCAAAACGGGTAATGAGTTTGCCGGTAAAGAAGCCTGGCGCATACATAGCAATCACATGCCACTGGATGCCCAGATTCGCATCCTGGAGTGAATGGCCGTGCATATGCATCGACAGCGGTGTCGCGGTCATCAGGAAGTTCATCACCATATACGCCACCGCGCCGCTGAACACGGTGCGGCTAAAGCCCGGCTGGCGCACTATCTCGCGAAGCGGTCGCCCGCGCACCTGATGTTCAGGCGCAACCGGATCGGGCGCTTTCACGCCCCACAGCACCACCGCAGATACCGCCGCCACCAGCGCCTGCGCGAGGTAAGTAATAGCAAAGGTATAGGGCGGCCAGAGATCCATGGTGCTGTTGACCAGCATCGGCCCGACAATACCTGCCGCCACGCCGCCGCCCATGACCAGCGAAAGCGCCCGCGCCCGTCGTTCGCCCGCTACGCCATCAGTGGCCGCAAAGCGAAATGAAACCGCGACGGCGGCATACGCGCCGCTCATAAATCCGGCGAAGCAAAACAGCCAGAACGAACCCAGCACCACGGCAAGCGACGCGGTCAACCCGGTCAGCACACCCGTACTGGTGCCCGCCATAAACGCCGCGCGGCGGCCATAGCGACGGGCAAGCGCGCCAAAGGGCAGGATCAGCGCCGCCATCCCGACAACGAAAATCGTCAGCGGAAGCGTTGCCAGCGCCCGGTCCGGCGCCATTGCGTCGCCGACAATCGCGCCGGTCGCGTAAAACACCACGGAGTTCGCGCCCGCAAGCGCCTGGGCCGTCGCCAGACGAAAAATATTCCTGTTCTGTTGCCCGACGGGCAGGGTTACTTCCGCACTCATTACTACTCCTTTTTGTCGTGGTCGCCCGGCGACACGCGTAAATACAGGGGGCCGATGGCGGCGCGTCCCTGTGTCGGCCCGATATATTCTCTTAACGCATTAACCATAAACTATTTTTTTAACGAACGTTCAGAGACTTAATTAACGTCGCACTTCCGCCTGCGCAAAACCAAACCGGCGGATTATTCGACTATCAAATCCCCTTCCAGCACCATGTTTTGCGATAACAGCCAGCGGTTGGGCGAGGAGGCAATGACGCGGCGATGGAGTTTATCGAACTGGCTGACATCCGCCTCACCGCTCACCACAATGGCGTAGCACAACGTGTCAGGCGAAATACCCGCCGCGCGCTGCGCATCGTCAAAGACGGTGAGGTGCAGCGTGCCGCGGGTTTCAATGCGCAGGCGGGTCAGGTGAATATGCTCGCGCTCGGCGGCGCTGACGAAAGCAGCCATCATGCAGGCATTGAACGCGGCCAGCAGCAGTTCCTGCGGACTCGGGGCCATGCCCTGCCCGCCCAGCGCGACCGGTTCGTCAGATAAAACGCTATATACCGTATTACCCGGCAGCGGCTCACCGTTAAGACGGGCAGCGCAGCGGGCCACGCTTGCCATGCCGCCACGCCACGTTGTGGTGATATCGAGCGTTGCGATGTCGTTTTGCATAACAGCCTCCTTTCCCGCACGCCGCAGACGGGCGTGCAGGATCAATCAGGCGTTGCGGCCAGCCATCACGCCGCCGTCGATATCCCATACGGCGCCGGTAACCCAGCCGGTTTTATCGGAAAGCAGGAACGCCACCGTTTCAGCGATATCGACCGCCGTACCAACGCGGCCGATCGGGTGGAAGCTGTCGAAGCTGTTCATGACGTCGTTAACGTCCTCTTTCGGGATAAACCCTTCATAAATCGGGGTATGGACGACAGCCGGAGAGACGGCGTTAACGCGAATGCCTTTATCGCCCAGTTCAATGGCCAGGTTTTTGGTCAGCGCGTGCAGACCCGCTTTCGCCATAGAGTACGCAGACGACGGCGTTGCGCCGATGGCCTGCTGCGCCCACATAGAGCCAATATTGACGATCGAGCCTTTAATGCCCGCCGCAATCATGTTGCGTACCACATCGCGGGTAATGAAAAACGTCGCGCGGTTGAGGTTCATATACATGTCGTAGTCAGCAGCGTCATGCTCCGTGAACGGTTTCGGGAAGAACACGCCCGCCGCGTTGACCAGCAGACTGATATCTTTATGCTCCGCATTGATCGTATCCATCACATGCTGCATACCGTCCTGCGTCATCAGGTCGGCCACGATCGTCGCTACCGGGCCCAGCGCCGCCAGCGCCTGGCGCGCCTGCCCGGCTTTATCCTGGCGGTTCCCCACCAGCACCACGCTGCCGCCCTCTTCCAGTACCCGTTTCGCGGTCTCAAAACCCATTCCGCTGGTACCGCCGACCACTAATAATTTTTTGCCTGCAAATAATGCGCTCATCGTTAACCTCTGGTGTTCAGTCAATAGAAAGGGCGCCAGCCCTGTTGTGTGACGCCAGAATGCCACTGCGGCCACCGGCTGACGACTGAGAAGAAATCGCGAAGCGAGAAAGAAAATCTTTGCCGCTACGGTATACTGTGAAAAACCGCGCAGACCGGAGCAACGATGCGATCCCTGAACCGACTGAAATGGCTACACGCATTTGAAGCGACCGCCCGTCACGGCAGTTTTACCGGCGCGGCGCAGGAGCTTGGCGTCACGCCCGCCGCCGTCGGGCAACTGGTGCGCGCGCTGGAGGACTGGGTAGGACATCCGCTGCTGAACCGCACCCGTTCGGGCAAAGCGCGGCTGACGCTGGTGAGCGAGGCCCAGGAGGCGCTGGCGGATATTTCTCAGGGGCTGGATCAGCTGGAATCGGGCCTCAACAAGCTGCGCGGTCGCCGTGCGCGCTCTGTGGTGGTGATCACCGCCTCGCAGGTGCTGCTGATGAACTGGCTGATGGAGCGCCTGAACCGCTTTTCAGAAACGCACCACACGATTGATTTGCGGCTCGATGTGACGGAGCGGCTGATGGATGTCTCACACGGCGAAGCGGATCTCGGCGTGCGCTGCGGTAAAGGCGACTGGCCGGGGCTGGCCAAAACGTGGCTGATGGACGAAGAGGCCGTGCTGGTATGCAGCCCACGACTGGCGCCGCCGGAGAAAACCACCTGCGCCGACTGGCTGGCAGAACAGAAGCTTATCCATGACGATACGCCGCACCCCGGCGCGGGCTTTCCCGCCTGGGATGAGGTACTGACAGCGCTGAACGCCCCGACGCCCCGCGAGAGCGGGCTGCATATCAACGCCACCGCTGCGGTGATTCTGGCCGCGCTCAGCGGGCGCGGCGTGGCGATTGTGCGCTATGCGCTGGTAAAACAGCTTATCGCCACCGGGCAGTTGATCCAGCTTCATCCGGATCGCCGCTGGCCGTTGCGCTGGGCCTATTATCTGGTCACACCGCAGGAGGCCGTGATGCGCCCGGAAGTCCGGCTGTTTCACGACTGGCTGGTGGACGATGTGCGCGCGGAGAATCCGCCGTCAGCCCAGGGTTAAGACGATGGCGCGCCATCAACCGGGTTTTCCGTGCCGTTAAGCAGGTTCTCCAGATACGCCGTCTGCCCGTGGCGGCGCAGGTAAGCCGTGACCTCGCGCGCCCAGCCTTCGCCGTTGCCGAGCGTGGCGCGGCTGTGCGTCTCGGCGTAAAGGTAACGCCGGTCCCACAGATTAATTAACGTCTGATTAATGCCGTCAATATTGCAGCCCGGATTATTGGCCTGCTGTAACGCCAGCGCCCGTTGCACCCGCTCGCGCTGCGCCTCGTCCGCCGGGAATTCCCGCTCGGCGAATTCGCTCAGCACCAGGAATGACGGCGGGATGCCCTCTTCCATCGCCGCGTGCAGACGGTAATGGCCATCCAGCACTACATAGGACGCCAGCCCGGCGACATACCAGACCAGCACCGGCGGCAGCGCGCCCTCGCGGCATTTTTTACGCCACCACTTGAGGCGCCCGGCGTGCGGGTCAATCGGGTAACGGCCCATCAGCAGATGACCGCCCCACCACCAGTCCACCAGCCGGACATATTCCGGGTCGGTGAGCGAGCGAAAATCTTCGCCGTAAAGCGCCCAGTCCACCCCCCAGTCGCCTGCGCTGGGGGGCGTTTTAAAGTACCACTGGTCGATATCGGGCGTGGTGTTGCGCAGGTATGACGACTGACGTTTCGCGGGCAGCATCGGGCGCAACAGCCAGTCGCGCGGCGCCAGCAGCGGCGCGGGAGAATCCATCAACTGCCGCGCGAAGTAGCGGCACCACTCGCCCGTCCACGCCGCGTCGCCCTTGCGCTTAATGGTTTCAATGTCTTCGGAGCGCACCGGCGGCAGCAGATTTTGCTGATCGGGATGCTCACGGTTGGTGACGAGCCAGACGCCGGAATAATCTTTCAGCATCGAGGCCCAGAAAAGCGTTTCGCCGCGCAGCTGCAACACCATGCGTCCGTGATGACCGCTCAGCATCTCCAGCGCCAGGCCTGGGGGCGTTTCGCCCTTTACCGTCAGCGCAAGCCCCAGCCAGGCGTCGTTACGATCGTGTAAATCTTTCCACCAGTAATGTGTCATGCAAGCTCCCTGCGTGTGTGATGGAGACAGGTTACGAGACGCACTTTTGCGCCTGTTCGGTGATCCACTGCCGGAAATAGGCAATTTTCGGCAGACTGTCACAGCCGGGTCGGTAAACCAGATAGTACGCCAGCGGCGAAGCCAGCGACACTTCCGGGCAGAGACGCACCAGTCGGCCGCTTTTCAGATCGTCCTCGACCATAATGCCGCGCGCGAGCGCGATCCCCTGCCCGTCAATCGCCGCCTGTAATACGGCAGCCGAGTTATTAATGCGAAGCCCCGGTTTGCGGGCGATGTCCTGCACGTTGAAACGGCGCAGCCACTGATCCCAGGTAATGAAATCTTTATGGCTCTCCATAGAGAGATCGTGAATTAGCGTCTGGAATGTCATGCCCGTGAGGCAGTTCATCGCCGGATCGTGTTGCAGCAGGGCGGGCGCGCAGACCGGAAAAATCTCTTCCGACATCAGCAACTCCGATTGCAACCCCTCCCAGACGCCAGCGCCATAGCGGATACCGACGTCCATTCCGGATGCCGTGAAATCCATGAGTTTCAGGCTGGTCTCCAGCCGGAGATCGATATCCGGCCAGCGGTGCTGGAAATCCTCAATACGCGGAAGCAGCCATTTTGCCGCGAAGGCCGGGCTTAGCGTCACATTAAGAATGCCGTTAGTGGCCCCTTCTTTCAGCAGCGTCATCCCCAGGTTCAGGCTTGCGAAGCCTGCGCTTATCTCCGGCAGCGCGCGCAGCGCAGGCTCGGTCAGCACCAGGCTGGCGCGGCGGTTTGCGCTGCGGTGAAACAGTGGAAATCCGACGATTTCCTCCAGCAGACGCACCAGTTGCCCGACGGCAGCGGGCGTGACGTGCAGCTCTTCTGCGGCCTGCGAAAAACTCAGGTGCCGCGCGCTGGCCTCAAAGGCCCGCAAGGCATTCAGATGAACAGGTACCTTCATATCAGATAGAAACTCTTTCAGAGGAGCGAAGATTATCTCAGTTGTTCAGGTCGGGCTGCGTTCACATAATGCCCTGACGGTGATGGTTCCGGCAGCATAGCCTGCTTTCCACGCTGTGCGAAATAAAAATACGCGCGAAGTTTTTCTTTTAACGTGCCGCTTCACAAAAGACGAAACGGCAGCACCCTGACAATCACGGGCCATGTCATGCCCCGTGAAAAGGTGAATGGAGAAATTAAACATGGCTTATTTGCAAATCACGCTTGATATCAGTGAAGAAAACCGCGCTGCGGCGGCTGGCGTTTATCAGAAATATAAGGCGCCGTTCCTGAACACCATTGAAGGGGCGGTTTCGAAAGAACTGCTGATCCGCGCTCAGGATGTGCAGGTGCTGCACGGGTTCGCCACAGTACAACAGGCGCAGGGCTACCTGGAATCCGCGCTGTTTGTGGAAGACGTGGTCGAGGCGCTGAAGCCTTATCTGAACAGCGCGCCGGATGTGCGTGTATACGACGTAGCCTGATTACCCTGGAGACAATTATGTACCTTGACTGGTCCGAACTTCGTAAAGAACTGCGCGCCGCGATTGGCCGCTTTGGCAAGTCCCAGCCTGATTTTATGAAAGGCATTGGCGCCATGGAAAGCGCTTACGCGAGCACAGGTCACCTGGACGCGAAAACGCATGAGCTTATCGCTCTGGCGGTCGCCGTAACCACGCGCTGTGACGGCTGCCTCTCTGTGCACGCCGAAGCGGCCGCGAAGCATGGCGCGACGCGTGAAGAGATCGCCGAAGCGCTGGCGGTAGCGATTACGCTGAATACCGGCGCGGCGCTGGTTTACTCCTCCCGCGCGCTTGACGCGTTTGACACCCTGCCGAAGTAACCCGTTTTCAGGCAGCCCTCCGGGGTTGCCTGAGACGCTTTGTGGAAAAAAGTATGTTGATTCATCACGATTTCTCCCGGCGAGCGATGATTTCCCCTGCGCATTACCGGTGGGTTGCCTCACCGCAGCCCGGGGTCGATCGTGTCATGCTGGATCGTACTGGCGGCGAACGCGCCCGCGCGACCAGCATTGTCCGTTATGCGCCCCACGCCTTTTTCCCTGCTCATCCGCACCCTGGCGGCGAGGAGATCCTGGTGCTGTCAGGCACGTTCTCCGAGGGAGAAAACCACTATCCGGCAGGCTGGTATCTGCGTAACCCGCCGGGGTCAGTCCATCAGCCCGCCAGCAATCCGGGAACGACCATTTTCGTCAAGCTGGGCCAGATGACGGCGCAGGAGACGCGTCCGGTCCGTATTAATACGGACGACCTGCGGGCATGGCAGGTTGGCGATGACAATGCCCGCTGTCCGCTGTATGAGGATGACCGCGAAAGCGTCTGTCTGCTGCGGCTGTCGGCAGGCGCAGCGGTATTCAGCCACGCCGCCACAGGCGGTGTGGAGCTGTTGCTGATTGAAGGCACGCTGATGGAAAACGACGTGCAGTACCCGGCAGGCACATGGCTGCGGCTGCCGCCAGATGACGTCCCGCCGCTCACGGCTGGCACGCAGGGTGCGCTGCTGTATGTGAAAACCGGACATTTGCGTGACGCCACGCCGGAAAAAATTCATGAAAAGAACTGACGTTGCGATTATCGGCGCAGGCATAAGCGGGCTGTACGCAGGCTGGCTGCTGGAAAAAACAGGAATTGATTACGCCATTCTTGAAGGCCGACCGATGACCGGCGGACGGCTGATGGTTTGCGCGCCTGACGATGCGCCGGACGCGCCTGCCGCCAGCCGAAACGACAGGGTCGATCTTGGCGCGACCTGGCTGTGGCCCGCCATCCAGCCGCAGCTGCACGAGCTGCTCATAACGCTTGGCGTCACGCTGATCCCGCAGAATGAAACCGGCGACATGATCTATGAGCGCGCGCGTAATCTGGTGTCGCGCCACCCTGGCTATACCTCTTCTCCCGCCGCCATGCGGGTACGTGGCGGCATGCGTCGGGTAACGGAAGCGCTGGAGGCCCGTCTCTTACCCGGTCGGGTAGAGACGGATCGCCGCGTTCAGCGCATTACGCAGGCGGGCGAAGACATCCTTATTGAGTCCGTGTCCCCTGAGGGCGAAACCCACAGCCTGCACGCCCGACATGTGCTACTGGCCCTACCGCCCGCGCTGGCGGCAGCAATCACGTTCGACCCGCCGCTGCCCGACGCGCTCGCTCACGCGTGGCGCAACACCGCTACATGGATGGCGCCGCACGCGAAGTATGTCGCGTTTTACACGCAGGATTTCTGGCGCGAGCAGGGTTTATCCGGCGAGGCGCGAAGCGGCGCCGGGCCGATGGCGGAGATCCACGATGTCAGCGTGCCAGGTGACGTTTACGCGCTGTTTGGTTTCCTCGGCGTGCCCGCGCAAACCCGGCGCGCCACGGATGACGCCACGCTGCGTCAACGTTGTCGGGCCCAGCTGGCGCGCCTGTTTGGCGAAGCCGCGGCGCACCCAATCGCCGATGTTATTAAAGACTGGGCCAACGATCCTTTTACCGCGGCCGCAAGCGATTTAACGCTACAGCCTGGGCATACGGTGCCCCCTGCCGCACCCGCTGACGGCGCATGGCAAGCGCGTCTTATGGGCATCGCCAGTGAGTGGTCGCCGCTTTTCCCCGGTTATCTCGCGGGCGCGATTGACGCGGCGGATGAAGCGATTAACGCGTTACTGAAGCGGTCACATGACACCCCTGGCCGTCAATAACCCTCTCTACAGAGCAAGGAAAATCACGATGAATGCCACGTATAAAGCGATGCAGGTAACCGCGCCAGGCCAGCTTGAGCTGGTGGAAAGACCCGTTCCGACGCCAGGGCCGGGCGAAGTGTTAATCCGCGTGGAGGCATGCGGCATCTGCGGCGCCGACGCCGGTGTTATTGAAGGGATGGAGAAAGGCGTGACTTATCCTCGCGTGCCGGGCCATGAGGTGGTGGGCACCATCGCGGCCATAGGCGAGGCGGCGCCGGGTTATTTACGCGTCGGCCAGCGGGTCGGCGTGGGCCGCCTCGGTGGACACTGCAATGAATGCGCCTCCTGTCGTCAGGGCTTGTTTAACCTCTGCCTGAACCAGCCGGTGACCGGCAGTTCACGCGACGGCGGCTACGCCGAATATATGCTGGCGCGCGCCACGGGGCTGGTCGCCATTCCGGACGCGCTGTCCTCGCTGGAGGCCGCGCCGCTGCTGTGCGCCGGGATAGCCACGTTCAATGCGCTGAAAAAATCGCGCGCGCAGGCAGGCGACACAGTGGTGATTCAGGGCCTCGGCGGTCTTGGGCATCTTGCGCTGCAGTATGCCAACAAAATGGGTTTTCGTGTCGTCGCGGTCGGTCGCGGCGAGGATATCGCCCAGGAAGTGTCAGCCCTTGGCGCACATGTATATATCGATACCCATAAAAAGGATGCCGTCACTGAAATTAAAGCGCTGGGCGGGGCCGATGTGATCCTGACCACGCTGACGGACAGCGAGGCGGTGGCGCCGCTGGTCGGCGCGCTCTCTCCGCGCGGTCAGTTGATGGTAGTGGGCGTGGGCCGTGAACCGTTGCCACTGCCGCCCGGCATGATGGTGGGCAGAGAGCTGAGCGTCTCAGGCGCGATCACCGGGACACCCTACGAGAGTGAAAAAACGCTCGATTTCAGCCTGCTGACCCGCGTGAAAGCCTGGACGGAGAAGCTTCCCCTGGAGCAGGCCCCACAGGCATATCAGCGTATGCGCTCCGGCAAAGTGAAGTTCCGTATGGTTCTGGTGATGAACCCGTAACCCGTTACCCGTTTGTCGCTCTTAAAAAAATGGAGAAATAAAAAATGTCTGCCAAAAGCGTTTCAGCTGCTGATTTTCATCAGGAAGTGTTAAGCCATGAACAGCCGGTGCTGGTCGATTTCTGGGCGCCCTGGTGTAGCCCGTGCCGCACCGTTGCGCCAGTGATTGACGATCTCGCCCGTGACTATCAGGGGAAGGTCAAAATCGTCAAGCTCAACATTGACGACAATCCTCAGATAGCCGCGGATTACGGCATCCGCTCGATCCCCTTTTTCAAGCTGTTCGTCAACGGCGATGTCGTGATGGAATTTACCGGCGTGCGGCCACGCCACGATTTTGACGCAGCGCTTCATTCTTTCACTCTGTAAAAACACCATTAAAAAAATTATTCACCTGCAGGAGGTAAACATGAGCCATGTTCGCGTTACGCCGTGGCAAGACGGCGACCCAGTTCCTGAGGAACTCCTCAGCGCTATTCAGGCGCGTCGCCCCAACGGCGAGCTTATCGGTATCGACAGAGTGCTGATGAAAAGCGTGCCGCTGGCAACGGGCTGGAATGGTCTGCTGGGCCGGGTACGCAGTGAATTTAAGTTAGATCTCCAGTACCTCGAACTCATCATGCTGCGCGTGGCGGCGCTGAATAAAGCCGATTTCGAATGGAATGTGCATTATCCCGTTTATCTGAACGCGGGCGGTACGGAGCAAAAAGCGCAGGCGCTGAAACAGGTCACCCCGGATCATGCGCTGTTTGACCTCGCCGAGCAGACGCTTATCACCCTGACCGACCAGTCCACGCAGCGCGTTGCCGTTGACGATGCCGTCATCCAGACGCTGAAAGCCTTTTTCGGCGAGGAGAAAACGGTCGAAGCCGTCGCCACCGTGGCGGCCTACAACATGGTGTCACGCTTCCTTGTCGCGCTCGCGATTTAGCTAACGCTTCACCCCCTTCATTCTGCCTGTTGAACGCCCGCGCGCTTAGCGGCGGCGGGCTCTCCTGCACGGCGCGTATTGCAGACGCTTTCGCGCTGGCACGCTACAGGAAAGAGAGGAATTATGTTTGGATTAGATGCTTTTCATCTGGCAAGGATTCAGTTCGCGTTTACCGTCTCCTTTCATATTATTTTCCCTGCGATAACCATTGGTCTCGCCAGTTATCTGGTCGTGCTGGAAGGCATGTGGCTGAAAACCAAAAAAGAGACGTACCGGGATCTCTATCATTTCTGGTCGAAAGTCTTTGCCGTCAACTTCGGTATGGGCGTGGTCTCCGGACTGGTGATGGCATACCAGTTCGGCACCAACTGGAGCGGTTTTTCGCAGTTCGCAGGCAGCATCACCGGCCCGCTGCTGACTTACGAGGTATTGACAGCGTTCTTTCTGGAAGCCGGTTTCCTTGGCGTCATGCTGTTTGGCTGGAACCGCGTCGGGCCAGGGCTGCACTTCTTCGCCACCAGCATGGTCGCGCTGGGCACGCTGATTTCTACCTTCTGGATCCTGGCCTCGAACAGCTGGATGCATACGCCTCAGGGCTATCTGATCCAGAACGGCATCGTGGTGCCGCAGGACTGGTTCAAAATTGTCTTTAATCCCTCCTTCCCCTGGCGGCTGGTGCATATGACTACCGCCGCGTTTCTCGCCAGCGCGTTTTTTATCGGCGCATCGGGGGCGTGGCATCTGCTGCGCGGCAATGATAATCCGGCGGTACGCAAGATGTTCTCCATGGCGCTGTGGATGGCGCTGATTGTTTCGCCGATACAGGCGATGCTCGGCGACGGCCATGGCCTCAACACGCTTGAACATCAGCCAGCCAAAATTGCGGCTATCGAAGGCCACTGGGAAAATACCGCCGGCGAACCGACGCCGCTTATCCTGTTCGGCATTCCCGATATGAAAGAAGAGCGCACAAAATACGCGCTGGAAATCCCTTACCTCGGCAGCCTTATTCTCACCCACAGCCTCGATAAACAGGTGCCTGCGCTGAAAAGTTTCCCCGCAGAGGACCGCCCGAACTCGCTGGTCGTGTTCTGGTCCTTCCGCGTGATGGTCGGGATGGGCGTGCTGATGATTACGCTTGGCGTGGTGAGCGTGTGGCTGCGCTATAAGAAACGCCTTTATCAGTCGCGGCCATTCCTGTGGTTCGCGCTGCTGATGGGGCCATCCGGCCTGGTGGCTATCCTTGCCGGATGGTTCACCACGGAAATTGGCCGCCAGCCGTGGGTGGTATATGGCGTACAACGTACGCGCGACGCCGTCTCGGCGCACGGCGATCTGCACATGAGCCTGAGCCTGCTGGCGTTCATTCTGGTCTACAGCGCCGTTTTCGGCGTGGGGTATCTCTATATGATGCGCCTGATCCAGAAAGGCCCGCGGCCCGGCGAAGGACAGGAGAAAGAACACGGCGGCCCAGGGCAGCCACGCACGCCAGCGCGCCCGCTTTCCGCCGCGACGCAGCATGAAGGAGACCGTTCATGATCGATCTGTCGCTTATCTGGTTCGGCATTATTATCTTCTCCACCCTGATGTATATCGTGATGGACGGGTTTGACCTGGGGATCGGCATTATTTTCCCCTTTAACCGTCATCCTCAGGAGCGCGACGTGATGGTCAATACCGTCGCCCCCGTCTGGGACGGCAACGAAACCTGGCTGGTAATGGGCGGCGCAAGCCTGTACGGCGCGTTTCCGCTGGCCTATTCGGTAGTGACCGACGCGCTCGCCGTGCCGCTGACCGCCATGTTAATGGGGCTGATTTTCCGCGGCGTGGCGTTTGAGTTTCGCTTCAAGGCGACGCTGGCGCACCGGCCTTTCTGGGATCGCGCTTTTGTCGGCGGTTCGATTCTCGCCACCTTCAGCCAGGGCGTGGTGGTCGGTTCGCTGCTGAACGGGCTGGAGGTGACCGGACGGGAATATTCGGGCCCGGCGCTGGCATGGCTGACGCCCTTTTCGCTGTTCTGTGGACTTGGACTGGTTATCGCTTATGCGCTGCTCGGCTGTACGTGGCTCATCATGAAAACCACGGAGGATTTACACCGCAAAATGTCAGCGCTGGCGAAACCGCTGTTGCTGGCACTGCTGGTGGCGATCGGAGTTATCAGCCTGTGGACGCCGTTAACCCATGCGAACATTGCGCACCGCTGGTTCACGCTGCCTAACCTGTTCTGGTTCCTGCCCGTACCGCTGCTTGTGCTGGCCAGTGCCTGGGGGATTTTCCGCGCCATCCGACGCGGCGCGCATTACGCGCCTTTCCTGCTGACGTTACTGCTGCTCTTTCTTGGTTTCTCGGGGCTTGGCATCAGCATCTGGCCGTGGATTGTTCCCCCTTCGCTAACGCTTTATGACGCCGCCTCGCCCGCTTACAGCCAGGCCTTTATGCTGGTGGGCAGTCTGCTCATCATTCCTTTTATTCTGGGCTATACGTTCTGGAGTTATTACGTCTTCAGAGGAAAAGTTCAGCCTGGCGATGGTTATCACTGATAAGGAGGAGAAGATGCACTCTCACACAGGCCATACCCGCTATACCCTGCTCAAACGGCTGTTGTGGATGGTATTTATCTGGTCTGCAAGCGTGCTGGGGCTGGCGATTGTCTCCTATGGCATTCGGGCGATGATGACCGCCGCAGGTATGCGCGTTTAACGATCCCCTTCCGGCCCGTGCCACAGCGCGGGCCTGTTGATAGAAAAACTATCATTACTCTAAACCTTTCCTGCTTTGTGGTTCCCCGGCGTCCCTTACATAATTTCCATGAATATAACGATGCCTTTTTCAGCCCGTCAGGCTGCCTCTTCCCTTTCTTACAGACATATTCCCATGACCATCCCGCTGACCATAAAACAAATCGAGATGCTGGTGAAAATCAGCGAGGGTAAAGGATTATCTGAAGCGGCCAGGCTGCTTAATCTTTCGCCTTCCGCCATCAGTAAAGGCCTGGCGGTCATGGAGGAGAACCTCGGCGTGGCGCTTATCCAGCGTACCACGCGCTCTTTCAAGCTGACGGAAGCGGGAGAGTATTTTGTCGCGCGCGCCTCAGAGTTACTCAAGGAGTTCGACGAGGCTATCAATACGACCTGCGGCTATTTCAACCATCCGCACGGCGCGCTGAAAATCACCAGTTCGATGGCCTTCGGGTACGCGCAGTTGCTGGATATTTTCGAAGCCTACCGGGGGAAAAACCCGGAGGTAGAACTGGTGCTGGATCTGAATGATCACTTTATCAATATCAACGAAAACAACGTCGATATTGCGTTGCGCATTACCACCACCCCGCCGCAAAACTATGCGGCCCGTAACTTATCAAAAATCAGCTGGGCCTGGTGCGCCTCACCAGCTTATCTCGAAAAAAACGGCGTTCCGGTGAAAAAGGCGGATCTGCTGCATCATCACTGCCTCGTTTACCCGGGTATCACCCCGCCTGTCCGCCACACCGAGCCGCATTCGTTGCACGAACAGAAACTCAGGATGCCCGTACAGGCCAACAGTAGTTTGCTGCTGCTTAAAGCGGCGCTGTGCGGTCAGGGGATCGCCTGGCTGCCGTCGTATCTGATCGCCCGCCACATTGAACACCATGAACTGGTGCCGCTGCGCCTGGACGGCGTGCTGACGCACACCACGCACAGCCTGTATGCGCTCTATTTCCCGAGCAAATACCGCAACCCGAAAGTCCGTTCTTTCATCGATTTTCTGGTGGAGGATTTACAGCCGTGGCGGGCGTGGGAAACGTGGGTTGAAGAGCGCGGGTAAAGCCCATTATTAAATGTGATTAATATCACTATTTTTAATTCTCTTTGAGAAAATAATTCTGGAAAATTCTTTTGAGCCGATCACAGATTAAAATAATAAATAATTATATTTTGCGGGGCACGTCATAATATTATTGCATCTTTCAGTTGTGAACAAAAGTGCAAACAGTTTTCTCTATTATTCCTTAGCCATAGTATTAGCCCTGTGCAAAGCTTTGATTTATTCAACCCGCCAGGCGTTATGCCTGACGAGTTGTAATAAAGGCGTGAATTTTGCTTTTAATTATTAATTATTGATCAAAAGCAAATCTGGAAGTGATTTTAAATATCCTCAGACTACAGTCTGAGTTTTGCGAAATAGTGGGGTCACTATGACATCCGAAATTAATGATGAAGTAATAAATACAAAGAAAATTCCGTTTACGATGTATGATTTGGGTTGGGTCGTATTATGTATCGGCGCAGCCATTGGTTCAGGAATTGTTTTCTTCCCGTTACAGGTTGGTCTTAAAGGTGTCTGGGTTTTCGCATTAGCCGTTATTTTGGGTTATCCAGCCGTTTATTATATGCAAAAATTGTTTATCGAAACGATGGCCCGTAGCGATGAACATGATTCTTACCTGAGCATTATTACCAGCTATGTTGGTAACCGTTGGGGGCTTTTTCTCGGCGGGCTGTATTCCTTCACAGTATTAAAATCGATGGTAGAGTATGCGCTGGCGATCACTAATGACAGTGCGTCGTATCTTAAAACATTTGGGCTGACCACACAGACATTATCGGATCACTGGTGGTGGTCATTGTTATTAATCACCACGCTTTCGCTGATTGCCTCTAAAGGTGAAAAGCTGTTGTTTAAAGTCTCTGGCAGTATGATCGCCATTAAGCTGTTAATCATCGTTTCTATCGGGTTTGTGGTGATCCCGTTCTGGAACCCGGACAACATCAGCGCGTTGCCGTCCGCCAGCACGCTGGTCATGGGCACTTTCCCGACGTTGCCGTTCGCTATCTTCTCGATCATGTTCGTGCAGATCCTGAACCCGATGAATATCGCTTATAAAAAGCGCGAGCAGAATAAAGAGATTGCCAAATATAAAATTGTCCGTGTGCATAAGGTTGCTTATTTAATCTTAGTAACTACGGTACTGCTGTTTGTCATCTCGATTATTTTGTCGATCAGCGAAGCCGACGCATTACGTGCTTATCACGAAAACATTTCAGCGCTGGCGCTGGCAGCCAATGTGATCCCAGGCACCACCGTAAAAATCATGAGCGTGGTGTTGAATGTGTTTTCTATCGTAACAGCATTTCTGGGCATTTATCTGGCGGTACATGAGTCCTTCCTTGGGCTTATCAAATTCGCCTCGCAGAAAATTTTTAAACATCAGGATACCAATGCAAACAAACATTCACTGATTGCTTTCCTGATGGTGGTATTTATCCTGTGGCTTATCGTATTAACGAACTTCCCGATCCTGAAAGTGTTTGTTTTTGGTGGCGTGACGTATGGCATTATCAGTTGCATCGTCCCCGGATTTATTATCCTGCGTAACCAGAAATTTTCAGATATTCGCGGCTTCTCGGTTTACTACGTCATTCTCATCGGGATACTGATGTGTATCGGACCGTTTGTCATGCTGCTTTCATAACCACACTGAAGCGGCCGACTGACGATCATTAAAAATATAGCGGGTCATCATGAACAGGATTAATGATGACTCGAAAAATGACAGACGCACCCTGGACAAATTAAGAAAAGCATTATCAAAAACACAGACATGTGATACTAAGAAAAAACGATAAATAGAAAGGGCCTGCGATATGTCATTAAGTAAACTTTCCCGTCACGTCAGCCATCTTCAGTCGTCTGCGATCAGAGAGCTGCTGAAACACAGCAAAATGGAAGGCGTTATCTCTTTAGGCGGCGGTATTCCCGATGCGGCGCTGTTTGACCATGAAGGCATTCAGACGGCAATGGAACAGGTTTTAGCCTCCGACTGGAACGACGCTTTTCAGTATGGATTAAGCGAGGGCCTCCCGGCGCTGCGCGAAAGCATTGGCGAGTTGATGGCCGGACGCGGCGTGAAAGCCGGAGTGGACGATATTGTCATCACCTCTGGCTCTCAGCAATCGCTGGATATTCTGGCGCGGGTACTGATTAACCCGGGCGATATCGTGGTGGTCGAAAGACCCACCTACCTGGCGGCGTTACAGGTGTTCCAGCTGGCGCAGGCGCAGATTGAATCGGTAAGCACCGACGGCGACGGGATGAACATTGATGAACTCGAAGCGTTAGTTAAGCAGAAGGCTGTCAAAGCCGTTTACCTGGTGCCGACGTTCGGCAACCCCAGCGGCGTAACGCTCACGCCAGCGCGCAGGGCGCAGCTGGTGGCGCTGTCAAAACAGTACGATTTTTTGATTATCGAAGACGAGCCGTATAGCGAGATTAATTTCAGCGACACCCGCTACAAACCGCTGCTGGCGCATGCGCAGGAACAGGGCGAAGGCGACAACATAATCTACACCTCCACGTTTTCGAAAATTCTTGCGCCCGGCACCCGTGTTGGCTGGGTAATTGTACCCGCCTGGCTAAAACGCGCGGTTGTGACGCTTAAACAGGCGACCGATCTGCATACCAGCGCGCTCTCGCAGGCATTAACCGAACAATATCTGCAAACGGGGCGCCTGCCAGCGCAAATCGACAGGATCAGAAAGGCCTATAAACAGAAATGCGACACCCTGAGCCACGCCCTGAATCAGGAGCTTGGCGAATACTTAACGTTCCACCAGCCGAAAGGCGGAATGTTCTTGTGGGCCACCTTTAAGGATGGCCGCAACACAACGGAATGGCTGAAAAATACGCTCGCTAATGGCGTGGTATTTGTACCGGGCGAGTTCTTCTATTCAGACCACCCAGACCATTCCACGCTGAGAATGTCATACGTGACGCCTTCCGAAGAGAACTTAAAGGAAGCCGTCCGACGATTAAAAATATCGTTAACGTAGCCCCTGCCCGGCATCTGCCTGGCGGCGTGGAGGCGTTGGAATTAAATGCAGTAGATGAGGAATTTTACGATGTCTAATCACAGCTTCGATAAGCAGGTTTCACCGGAAACGTATATCTGTCACGGTCCTTTCGATCCGGATGTCTTCGGCGGCGTAGTAAACCCGCCGGTTTATCACGCCTCGACGGTGATTTTTAAGACCTGTAAGGAGCTTGAGACACGCCACCAGGCGCTGTTTCATGATGCTGAAGATGAAGTGATGTACTACGGCCGTTTCGGGACGCCCATTACTTTCGCGGTACAGAAAGCGCTGGCGGAGCTGGAAGGCGGGCATCGCGCATTGCTGGTTCCAACGGGCCTCGCCGCCTGCACCAGCGCGCTGCTGGCGCTGGTAAAAACCGGCGATCATATTCTTGTCAGCAGCAGCGTTTACGGCCCGACGCGCGGCTTTGTGAATAATGTGCTGTCCCGTATGGGCGTTAGCGCCACCTATTTCGACCCGACGATTGGCGCAGGCATCGCCGATCTGTTCCAGGAAAACACCACCGTGGTGTTTACCGAATCACCCGGTTCACAGACGTTCGATATACAGGATATTCCGGCAATCACCCGCGTCGCTCATGCGCATCACGCACGCGTGATCCTGGATAATACCTGGGCCACTCCTCTGTTCTTTAAACCGTTCGATCACGGTGTGGATGTATCGGTACATGCCGCGACCAAATACATCGTTGGCCATTCCGACGCGCAGATGGGGCTCATCACCACGAATGAAGAAACCTGGCCTGCCATTCGCAGCCTGGTGTATCTGTATGGCCTGCACGCGGCGCCTGATGATGTTTACCTTGCACAGCGTGGCCTGAGAACAATGGCCCTGCGTCTTGAACGTCACCAGGCCTCGGCGCTGAAAATCGCCCGGTGGTTTGAAGAACGCGACGAAGTCGAACAGGTGCTTCACCCCGCCCTGCCTTCCTGCCCGGGTCATGAGATCTGGAAGCGCGATTTTACCGGATCCAGCGGTTTGTTCAGCGTGGTCCTTAAACCGGGCTATTCAAAGGAAGCGGTACAGGCGTTTATCGATAACCTGGAATATTTCGGCATCGGTTTTTCGTGGGGCGGTTTTGAGAGCCTCGCGATCCCGTTCAACCCGGTAAAAGATCGCCCGGAATATCGCTGGCCGTATCAAGGCGAAGCGTTCCGTTTACAGATTGGCCTGGAAAATCCTGATGACCTGATTAACGATCTCAACAATGCGATGCGTCATTTACACAATCAGGACTGACAACGCCCCGGCCTGAACCGGCTTATGATTGCGCCAGCCTGACTGGCGCAATCTGTTTATTGTTATCAGAATGATGTTATTCGTTTCTCAGGCGACGTAGCGGAATTTTTAATGGATATACCGATTGATTTAAAGCATTTGCACACGATTTTAACGCTGCGTAATACCGGAAGCCTGACGCGCGCCGCGCTGGCGCTGAATCTGACCCAGTCAGCCTTGTCGCATCAGATAAGAACGCTGGAAGAACATTACAAAGTATCGCTATTTATCAGAAAGTCCTCGCCATTGCAGTTCACGCCCGCAGGAACCCGCTTATTACAACTGGCGGAAACCGTGCTTGCTGAACTGGAAAGCGCTGACCGCTATCTTGCCGATATCGCCAGTGGCAATCAGGGCATGCTGAGGGTCACGCTGGAGTGTCACACCTGCTACGGGTGGCTACTGCCGGTACTGGATGCATTCAGGGCGAAGTGGGAAGACGTCGACATCGAAATCCTTCCCGGCTTTCAGCCCGATCCTGTAGGCCTGTTGTTACAAAACCGGGCGGATGTCGCCATCGTCGATGAGCTGGAAGAGACCGAACAGGTCAATTACCTGCCGTTGTTTAAATATGAAATGGTGGCAATCCTGGCAAACGATCATCCGCTGACGCAACGTGAGTACCTCACCGCAGACGATTTTGCCGGACAAACGCTGATTACCTACGCCGTGCCAGAAGACCGTATCGATGTTTACCGCCGTATCATCCGTCCTGCGAAAATCCCGACCCAACGGCGAACGACGGAGCTGACGATGTCTATCGTGCAACAGGTGGCAAGCCATCGCGGTATCGCGGTGTTGCCGGTCTGGGCGGTGGCGGAATACGTAAACAAGAAATATGTCACAGCCCGCTCGGTCACGAAAAATAAGCTGATGTCGGAGGTCTGGCTGGCTTCTGTGCCGCAGTTGCTGGAGACCCACTACGCGCTGGATTTTGTGCATATCGTCAAAAACACCTGTTTACGCATGCTACCGGATATAGAGCTTTCCTGAGGCGCGCCCTCTCCTGTTCCATTAACGATTTTTCCACCGTGAGGCGGCCCCTGCGTGGTCAGGGGCGCCCTGTTTCTGAAAGGAGCAAGTAATGAAGAAAATCATCAGCAGTGAACACGCCCCCGCCGCGATCGGCCCGTATTCCCAGGGCGTACAGCTCGGGAATGTGGTGTTTACCTCTGGTCAACTCCCGCTGGACCCTGGCACGATGGCGTTCCCGGAAGGCGGTATAAAAGCACAGACCCGCCAGTCTCTGCTGAATGTAAAAGCCGTTCTGGAGCAATCCGGCGCCTCGCTGAAAACGGTAATTAAAACCACCTGTTTCCTGGCGCGCATGGAAGACTTCGCGGCGTTTAATGAAGTGTATGCTGAGTTTTTTGGTGCTGAAGGCGCGCCGGCGCGCTCCTGTATTCAGGCCGGAAAACTGCCGAAAGACGCGCTGGTAGAGATTGAGGCTATCGCCTATACCGAGGAGTAACGTAAGCGATGCCCGCGGCGCGTGCCGCGGGCAGTGTGACATCAGAATACCGGCGCGCGTTTTTTCAGCGCCGCGCGATGCGGAAAGACCCACAGGCAAACCAGAATCATACCCACCAGCGTGACAGACGCGCCGTAACGGCTGAGCTCAAGCCCGCCTTTGGCGATGGGTTTATCGAGGAAGTCGCCCACCACCGCGCCGAGCGGACGGGTGAGGATAAACGCGGCCCAGAACAGCACGGTGCGAGAAATCGAAGTAAAGCGGCTCGCCAGCCAGATAACCGCCAGTGCGCCCACGAACAGCAGGATGCCGCCGTCATAACCGAAGCCTTCGCTGTCTGCCGTCCAGTCGCCGAGCGCCGTGCCGAGCGTCTGGGAGAACATAATCGTCACCCAGTAGAAGCTCTCGGTACGCACACTGTTTACCGAATCCACGGCAATGGTGCCGCACGTCACGCGCCAGACCAGAAGCGAAAGTACCAGCAGACTGCTCAACAACACCGTACCGCCGAGATAACCGATACCTAATGAGCGGTCGGCGAAATCCGCAAGCGTGGTGCCGACCGTCGTGGTGGCGACCACCGTGAACCAGTAGATCCACTTATTAAAGCTGTGATGGCGGATTTGTACGAACACCGCCGCGAGGAAGATCGCCGCGAAGATGAGCGTGCCGGTGAGATAACCGAGATCCATCGACATCGTGACCGTGTCGCCGCCGGTTTCACCCAGCGTGGTCGCGGCGATTTTCGTCAACCAGAACGCGGCGGTGACGGCAGGAACTTTGCTGAGCGCAGAGGTATTGTTTTGCATAAAGTGTGCTCCGGTACGGCCCGACAGGGGCAGGATCCAGAGTGAAGTTATAGGATTAATCTTAAGGAAGACTTAAGAGCGGGAAGGTTTTTTACGTTTGTGACAGGTGTCGCAAATGGGTCGCGATGCCCCACTGAATGACTTCGCATCGGCCGGAAGCGACGCTTAAACGCGTATAGCTCGCGTTCGGTTGCGCATAGCGCGGAAAGTTATCCATCTTGCCGTCTTTGAGAATAGCCAGCGCCCCCTGAAGGATGTGCCCGTGCGTCACGACACAGCAGGTTGTGTGTGAGGTTGCAGCAAGATTATGGTGAATAAAAGACAGCAGACGCTGCGCGGCGCACGCGAGCGATTCCCCGCCGGGCGGTGTAAATGCGGCATCCGTTGAGAACAGCGCTTCTGCGCTGGTGGGATCATCACGCTGTAACTGCACCCGCGACAGGCCTTCGTAATCGCCGAACGCCTGCTCCTGTACCAGCGGCTCAACAGAGAGTGGGCAGCGAAAATGGCTCGCGATGGCGTCACCCATATGGCGCGCGCGGCCCGCAGGCGAGGTGTACACCATGTCAACAGAGGGGAAATCGTCCGCCAGAGCGGTTATCAGCGCTGTGGTTTCATGTACTCCACGGGCCGTCAGCGCGCTGTCCTGACGTCCCTGAATGAGTCCGCCACGGTTCCACGCTGTTTCAGCGTGGCGAATAAGGATAAGGTTCATGGGATACATTCCACCTATTAGTCGATTATTTCTGCCATCATACGTTAGCGAGTTAAAGTTTATTCAAGTTATAATCCTGTTATATAAGCTCAAGAACGCTGACGTACTAGTTCTTATTTCCTAACGGCACAAACGAGGGAATATCCCCACTAACTTTTCGGCTTATAACCAGGATCGTCTTCATCACTATCCCAAAATTGAACTGGAACTGCATAATCCCCATCTATTATTATCGGACACCATCCAAAATCATTATAAAAAACATACAATTCAATTACTGTATAACTATCTTCTGTTTTTTTATTTAACGTTATTAAAGCAGGTTCATTATGGGTATATATACCGCCAGCTCTTGCTGGTGCACGATCCTCTAAGAGTTTTCTGTCCCATTCGTGAATAATCCCTTCTGTACAAGGAACTACGGTAGAAAAGAGGACTTTGAACTTATCTGATACTTGAATCACACATGGTATATTCTTTTGTTCTGATAACTGTCCAGTAATTAAATTATCCGGAAAATTAACTTCTAATATCATTTTTGCCAACCTTTGGGGACAACCACATCCCCAGTAAAATTTTTCTCGAATGTGCTTACAGGACTAAAGTACTGCTTGCCCCAAGGATCCCTTATTGCTACAACGGATATACCGTTTCGCGTCGTAACACCATCAACAACAACGAAGTGAGAAAAACTGCTACCCCCGGTTTTATCAGCAATACACGCAATGACAGGTGTACCATTAGCAGTGTAGCGGGATAAATGACGATGCCTCAAATAAAAAACTTAAAATTAAAAAAATCTAAATTAATTCTTTATTTGGCAAGCTTCCCAACACACTACTAACAACCCCAGCATTTAAGAAAATTTTTTGGGCTGTTTTACCATAATCAGCACTATATATAAGACATTCTTGCTCGTTATTCACTGCAAGATAAAACAAATAAAATCCAGTATCAACTACTTCCGCAGGGCTTAAAAACACGCCAATATTATTTACAGGAGGAAGTTCAAAATCTTTAGGATCGCTTTCAAGCACTAATCCGTGTGAGTGAGCTATTATTTCTAATAAAACATGGGCATCAATTGAAAAGTCTAAATCCTCAAATACACTGCACTCCATTACTTCCTTATAGCTTTCTTTCAGATAGCCTATATTCATTGGCAAGGTATAATTAGATCCTTTCGCTGGATATATTTCATCCTCAATAAAGAAAATAAACACACCAAATTTCCAGTATTCATCTTCTGTTTTCTCTAACACTTCATAAAAAACAGCAAATTCATAAGGCTTTCCGAAAATCATTTATTTCTTCCTACGACGTAAGCTCTGAATTAAAAAGCCCCAAAGCGTGCCTGATTTTAACTTATCTGTCATGATTATAATCACCTTTCTTTATCATCTGTTAAGAAGTCACTGAACTCTCAGCGGACTTAGCGCATCACGTCAGCCCTACTGTTATGATCGCTACCCCGAACCCGACTATAAATTATTCCTACGGTGTGTCGACCACATCAGTTATGGATATGATTTCATTAAAGTGTATTACACATGCGCTCGAAAAAACCTTTGATCATCATATGGAACTACGATAAATCCAGCCGTGCATGCGGTAGATAACCCCAAATGAGATGATTGTAAAGATATTAGATACTTTCATACCCTTTCACGACAGCTAATTGCTAAACTAAACATCATCTTTTTTAAAGATATCGTCCCACGTGATACCATCACTACTTCTTGGTTCATATTGTTTGTTCAGATCTATCGAATGCCACTTCCCGCCATCTTCAACCATCAGTTCTTCTACATCCAGACAGTGATTTTCATCGTCATCAATAAAAAGATGGCCTTTCACTTTGGCGTAATGAAATAATCTTGATGAACCGCCGCCGTACAAACTAACATTATTTTCAAGATTATCACTGAGTCCTTTATTTTTGATTTTCAAAAAAGGAGCTTTTAAATAGTTATTTCCGTAATCTTTATCTATCAGACTCAGATCACCGTCTGAATGATAAATAAGATATCCATCAAGATATACCTCATTATCATTAGCAAAATTATCTATAACCTCTTTTACGGTCTTCATTCCAGAACAATCCCATTAAAATTCATGCGCTTATCTAAAACATCCGCGCGAACCCCGGCAGGCCCATTAAATGGATCACGGATCATATAATAATCTACCCCATCAACTTTTTTCATTGAGTCAACCACGATAAAATGGCCACCTTTACCAGTATCAATGTTTACAATAGTGGTGCGCCCTTGTGACGCATAATCTCTCAGTTGATTGGGTAATAATGTATTCGTTGGCTGATTCACCACTCCATTTTTTGATAAAACCGTGCTCATTTCATTGATATTAACCCCTGTAGGGCGTATATCATCGAACTGTTTAACAACAGAATCAAGATTTACTACCTTACCTTTTTTGTCACTGATAACCATAGCACAGGTAGTAGGGCCGCATAAATTTGATCCGCCAGATTCATGACTGGTTTGGTTAATATAGGTTCCTTCGGGTGAATATTCAATTCTAACCTTAGGAGGCAGTGAAGTATCTCCAGCCCCATCATAAATATTTTTTGGACTGCTTTTTGCTACCTGACTTTCAGCTTCACTAATCCAGTTAGCGCCATAAAATCCAGCCAAAGTGCTGACAAAGCCATGAAGTTGCATAACTTTATCGTACTGTGATGCAGCCTTATCCCAGCTGGTATTATTTTTCTTAGCAATGGCAGTTATAGCGGCATCGCGCGTAATACTTTCTTCATCCAGTCCCTTCAGTATCGCGCCAGCATTGGCTGCATCCTGCGGATAAAGATCCTTAAATATCAAACTGTAAGTGACACTCGCACCATAAGTATTGAGTGCATTCTGTGCCTTTTCAACCAAAGCCGTACAGGCTCCGCCTGACTTATTACCCTTCGTACAAATGTCATGAATGACCTGATCACGCTCTTTATCTAACCTACGGATATCCGCCAGTTCTTTGGTTTCATCACCTGTTAATATCCCCGCTTTCTCCTTGTGCTCCAGCACTGCTTTTATTTCGGCTTCGGTCGCACTCAGGTAGTTATTCTCAACCGCATTCTTCCCGGCCTGCGCTGCGGCCTGAACACCCGCGGTATTGTCGCTGACGGCAGCTCCGGCGAGCCCGGCAGCAACGGACGAGAGCGCACTGACCAGCTGTCTTTCGTCTTCTCCCAGCTGTTCCGGTTTTTTGCCGTACAGATCGAGCGCCAGTTTCGCCGTCAGTTCACCGGTGGAGGCCCCGGCGGCACCTGCCAGCACATCTTTACCCTGCGCTTTTGCAATCACTGCGCCCGCCAGCGCGTGGGCCAGAATGCGCTGAGCGCTGTCTTCGTCGGTGTGATTTTTCACAAATGTCGCGATGTAAGGCGCGGCAGCGCCTGCGACAGCACCCGAGAAATCACCGTTGACCAGACCGGCTATCGCCGCAGAAGCTGACTGTGCAATTTGCTGGTATTTCCCGCCGGTGCCGTATTCACTGAAGGCGTCCTGATACGCCTGGGTCTGCTTCAGTTCTTCCGCGCTTAAATGCGCATTTCCGGGAACGGCACGGGCCGCTTTCAGCGCGTTGATGTCGCCTTCCGTCATCACCATGGTGGTCATCTGCCCGGCGATGTCGCTGGTCATCTGTGCGACTTGCAGACGCTTCTGTTCTTTCTCTTTGTTAAAGATAGGGCTGACCGTGTCGTTGGCGTTTGCCACGTCGCGGCTCAGTGAAGCCACATCCTGTTGCTGGCCAGCTTTATCTCGGATAACAATAGTCCCTTCCGATACTGCAGACTGCGTGGTACCGCTGGCATGACCGCTGCTGCCAAGTCCTGATAGCATCGCCCCGCTGACAGCGGAAAGCCCGCTGCTCGCCAGCCCTATTAAAGACCCTGACCCCGTACCGGCACCAATCGTTCCGCCTTTATGGCTGACTTTGTAATCCGCCTTATTGCCAATATCCGTAAAGCTCAGCGTGCCGGTCTCCAGCCGGTTTTTATCCGCGGCGGCCGTTGATCCAATCACGGCGCCATTGAGCTGGGTATGGCTTCCGACAGTGACGTCAAAGCCACCTTTACCAGCGAAAATCCCGCTCTGCTCAGCAACGCTGTTGAAGGTGCTGTGCATTTTGTCCTGGCTAAAATTAACATAGCCAGAACCCGTCATGCTGCCGAAGGTGAAACTGCCGCCTGCGCTCACGCTGCTCTGTTTGGAGTCGTAGTGATTGCTGTCCTGCAGACTGGTAATTGTCAGGTTGCGCCCGATATCCGCCGTCACCTGGCTACCACTCACCTGCGCACCAATCAGCGATGCATCCTGTCCGCTGTGCAGCGATACTTTGCCACCGCTATCCAGCGTGGTTTCGGTCCAGTCGGTGCCGTCACCCTTTTCCTTGCCCTTCGCCGCATTCACATTTGCAAAGACGCTCAGGCCCGCACTTCCCTGACCAACCCCAAAGCTGACGCCCACGCCGCCGCCACTGCTGCTGTTACTGCCGGTGGTTTTCTGCGTATTCGCCGCGCCGGTCAGGAGAATATCCCGCGCCGCATTCAGGCTGGCATCGCCGCCCGCTTTCATGCTGCTGCCCGCAACCACAATATCGCCGCTGTTAGCGCCGTGATTTTTACCGGTGGCGTTAATCGACAAGTTGTTTCCGGCATTCAGCGTCGAACCGGTGACCTGATCAGATACCTGATGCTGTTCAGATTTTGATTTTTGCGTGGTCAGAGAAACGCTGACGCGGATACCGGCATTAGGCTCACCGGTGGTGTCCGCCATCTCTTTGCCCTGTACTGCCTGATAACCGGAAAGCACCGATTTGGTCGCCTGCAGCGCGGCAAGACGAGAATCGCTTTGCTTTGTAGCGTCCTTTGCCGCCGTCACTGCATTATTGACGGCATCGACCACAGCCCCCGTAAGCGCCACGGTTAACCCGCTGCTCTTCTGTTCAAATTTCTGATCAGAGGTACGTTTATCGTGCCCCGGCTCGATAACCACGCTGTCGCCGGTGAGCGTGAGGTTTTTCCCCGCCACCAGATCGGCGCCGCTGACGCGCGCCTGTTCGCCCGCCGTGACGGTCACGTTGCCGCCGGTCGAGCCGACGGTGCTGACGCTCTGGCTCTGCGTGGTGCCTTTTTCTTTCAGCTCATGGCGCGTTTTGCTGCTGCCGATGGTAAAGCCGATCCCACCGGATCCCATCAGGCCGCTCTTTTTCTTCTCTTTGAGCTGCCAGTTCGAATCGGTGTTGGTCGCCGCCGCGATCTCCACGTTTTTACCGGCGCTCAGCGCGACGTTACCGTCGCCTGCCACCGCCGAGCCTTTGACGAGCACGTCTTCGCCCGCCTTCAGCGTGACATTATCGCCGCTCAGCAGCGTGCCCGCTTCGCGCGTGGCGCTCTGTTCAGACACCGTGTGCGTGGTGGTTTTCTTGAGGAAACCTTTTTTGGTTTTGGTTTCTTCTTTGTAGTGGTAATCGCTCTCGGTGGCGGTCGCGAGGTTAATATCGCGCCCCGCCGTCACGCCGATGTCGCCCTTCGCCGTAGCCTGCGCCGCGTCGGCATTCATATCGCGCCCGGCGACAATGACCGTGTTACCACCGCTCGCCAGCTCCGTGCCCTGCTGACGCACGGACTCGTTAATGGTGGTTTTTTTCTTCGAGCGGTAGCTGTCGCCAGAGGTAGTGGCCTCCGCGTTCAGGTTGACGTCGCGTCCGGCCTGGATGCCGATATTGTCCTCTGCCGCCAGGGCCGCCGCGTGCGCGTTGATATCCCGGCCTGCACTCAGCGTCAGGTTGTCGCCAGCGGAAACGGTCGTGCGATCGAGCCCGGTGCTGTGCGTTTCTTTCTTGCCGTTGCGGCTGTTTTTACTGGTTTGCAGAGCCTCGAGGTTGAGATCGCCGCCTGCCGCGAGGGCCGCGTTGCCGCCCGCCTTGATATCGCCTGCCGCCACGCTCAGGTTGTCACCGGCTTTAATGCCGAGATTGCCGCCTGCGCTGAGGGTGCTACCCTGGTAGGTCACCGAAGAGCGGCTGGTGTTGGTGTTATTCCGCAAACCGGACTGCCCGTAAGCGTCGTTAACCTGGTTGGCATTCACCGCGATATCGCCCCAGGCATTCATCAGCAGATCGCCGCCGGAGGTCAGGTTCGCGCCGGTGAGCGTGATGTTTTTACCGGCCTGTAAGGCCAGACTGTCCTGCGCGCTGATGGTGGCCGTGCTGCCGAGTGTGGTGTCTTTCAGCATGACGCTGCCGTACTTACCGCGTGCGTCGATGCTCGTCTGTTCGGCAAGCGTGATGTTGTTAATGCTGCCGTCGGCGCTCTCCAGCGCCACGGTTTTCCCGCTGATGGTTGAGCTGATGTTATTGATGTCGCCAATGGCGCTCAGGCTCAGGCCGCCGCCTGCTTTCATCAGGCCGTCGTTGAGGTTGCTGATGCTGTTCTGGCTGTCGAGTTTGAGATCCTCTCTGGCCAGCAGCGTGCTGCCGCTGTTGGTAATGTCACCGCCTTTCAGGCTGACGTTATTCCCCGCGATCACGCTGCCATTATTAACCGTCACATCTTTCGGCGAGAGATAGAGTTTCGGGATCATCACCGTCTCGCCATTCACCGTGGCGGACTCCCACCAGAGAATGCTTTTATCAAGCGAGGCGATTTGATCGCGCGTCAGCGCCACGCCGAACTGCAGTCCCAGCGATTTTTGCTGCGCGGCAGCGCTGTCCATCAGGTACTGCATCTGCTGGAGATCGGAGCCGACGCCGTTGAGATAGCGATTGCCGGTCTGGTTCAGCAGCGTATTGCTGACGTAGCGCGTGTCGAACGCGGCATCTCCGAGGAAACGATAGTCATACTCCGGGTTGAGGTTGAGCCGCCCGAGCATGTATGACGAGCCGAGGAACTGTTTTTCATTGGTGAAGCCCGCGCGCGTCTCACGCGGCGCGGCGCCAGGCTGGACGCCCAGCAGTTTGTTGAGATCGCCGAACAGCGCCGGATCGAGCTCGCCCAGGCCATCGAGTTTCGGGTTAACGTTGATCAGGTACGGGCTTTTCGGGTTATCGGAAACCACAAAAAAGCCGTTGTTGCCCGAAGGCAGCGGATACGCGCTGGTATCGACAGGTTTGCCTGGCGTGTTCGCCAGCGCGCCGCCGGTGATATTCGCCGCGCTCGCCGCCGTTACGCCTACGCTGGCGAGGCCAGAAGTATTGCCAAGATTCGCTTTATCCGCTTTGGTGGCAGAGAGGTTAGCCAGCGCGCTGCCGCCTGCGCTGTTCTCCAGCGCGCCGCCGCCGTTGATCTGTTGTAGCGCGCCCTGAAGCTGATCTTTCCACTCCGGCGAATTGACGGCGACCGCCGCGCCACCCGCGAGGCCCTGTTTTTGCACGCTACCGCCAATACTTTGATGGCTCAGAGTATTCAGGGGTGGCGTGTTTATGGTGTTGCTGACTTTTCCTGCGTTCGCGGTGGTGCTGGTGTTACTGATATTATCGGCAAAATTCGCGGTGACGTTACCACCAGCTTGTATGACGGCGCGGTAGAGTTCGCCGTTTTCAGTTTCTGTTACATAATTTTCAAATTTATAAGCTACATCCCTGAGATACCGAGTGCCGTTCATCGTATAACCCGTGGTATCAACATTCCGTGAGCCAGGCTTGGGGCCAGAATAGTTATATACTGCATATTTAATATGAGTACCGGCTTGATAGCTTTGGTTATTTAAACTTTGGCCTTCCAGATTAATGTTATTATTTGCGATTATGTTACTGGCTTGGTTATTAAGCACACCTGCACTAATTACCAGGTTTCGACCTGAAGAAATACGAGCACCACTACCTTCGGCTGATATTTCTTGCTGCGTTTTTTCTAATATAAACTTCCGCGTTTCGTACTCTTTAAGAGGATGATAATAAATAATGTTGTATGCATAACGGAAACAAGGTACACCACTGCAGCTACCTGAGGTTTCGTTAGAAAGCGCAATATATGAATCCTGAACCAGGGTATCTATTCCTAAGTCAGCGACAGGAATATTTACATTCGGTTGTCCCATCCATGCATAAGTAGAGTCTGAATCCTGGGTTTGCATGGTTGATTTAAGCCCTGCGCGTTCATTGCGCAGATTTGCGGTCTTAATCGTAATATCGCCGTTCTGCGTCTCGATATTACCGGACGTATTCACCACTTCCGCATTCGCATTACCCGCCGCATCTTTCTGCATCCACAGGCTGTTGCCCGCGAGAATATCGCCGCGCTGGTTGGTGATGCTGTTGGCGTAGAGCGCCAGGTTACTGGCCGCATAAAGCAGTGCGGTATTGACGATATTGCCCGGCGCGGTGAGCGTCAGGCTGCCGCGGGTGCCGGTAAAACCGTCCACAGTGATGTTGCCGCGGCTCGCAATAGTCACATCGCCGCCGCCCTGTAACGTACCTGCGCCGTTGAGCGCCACGCTGCCGCCGCTGAGCGTGCTCGCGCCGCTGCCGGTCGTGATCTGTCCGTTGTTGGTGAGCGCGCCGCCCGCGCTGACATTCACCGCCTGGCCCTGCAGCACGCCGCGGTTATCGATGGCGCCATTGCTGGTGACGGTGAGCGTTTTCCCGGCCGCCAGCGCGTTGTTATTGGTAAACGCGTTAGTGAGCTTAAGCGTCAGATTGCCGAGCGCAACCAGCTGGCCCGCCGCGTCCAGGCCCGCGCTGCCAATCCACAAATCGCCGCCGGAGAAGAGTTTGCCAGCCGCCTGCTGGTTGACCTGGCTGGCATTCACCGTCAGTTGGTTATTACCGAGCAGCGTGCCGTTGTTGTTGAGCGTGCCGTAGTTGACCGTCAGCGCCCCGCCCTGCGTCGTGCCCTGGTTGGTGAACGTGGTGCCGGTCAGCGTGCCCTGATCCGCAAGCCAGGTGCCGCTGTTGGTCGCATTCGCGGCGTTCAGAATAAGGTTCGTCGCCTGCAGCCAGCCCGCGCCGGTGAACTGCGGCGTGGTGAGCGTCAGCTGGCCGCCGGAAAGCAGCTTACCGTCGTTGCGCGCAGACGTGGTGGCCTCCACCCGCGTGGCGCCGCCGCCCTGCATCAGCCCATAGTTCAGCAGCACCGGCGTGGTGACGGCGAGATCCTGGCGGCTGATAACCTGCCCGCCAGCGTTGTTGGTGAGCGAGCCGCGCGCGGTGAGCGTCACGCCGTTATCGCCCTGCAACCGACCGCTGTTGGTCAGGCCGCCGGTGGTGACATCCAGCGTGCCGCCCTGCACCGCGCCCTGGTTATTTACCGCGCCTGCGCCCATCGTCAGCGCGCCGCCGGTTAACAGTTTGCCGCCGCTGGTCTGGGTGAGATCGTTATTGAGCGTCGCCGTCAGGCCGTTGACGCCCGTGATAGCGCCGTCGTTACGCAGGCTGTTGCCGGTGAGCGTCAGGTTTTTCGCCGCCCATTCGCCCTGGTTCGTCATGGCGAGCGCGTTCAGCGTTGCCGTGCCGAGCGCCGTGATTTTGCTGCCCGCCTGGCTGTTAAGATCGCCGGAAAGCGTGATGTTCAGGCCGTCCGCGCTCTGGATAGCGCCGCTGTGGTCGAGGCGCTGCGCGTTCAGCAAAATATTTTGCCCCTGCCAGCGCCCGGCGTTGTTCACCGCGCCAGAATCAATACGCAGCGTGCCGCCGGTGAGCAGCGCGCCGTTGGCGCCATTGATCAGCTCGCGCGCCGGTGCAACCAGCAGCATACGGGCCATTCGCGGTTGTGGGCGGGCGGTGAGCGTCAGCCCCTGCACGCCGGTCAGGGTGCCCTGGTTGTTGATCTGGTTCTGGTACGCGCTCAGGGTATCGCCCTGCAGCGCGCCGTGGTTGGTCAGCCGCTGGCCGTCGAGCGTCAGCGCGCCCTGGCTCAGCAATGAGCCGTTGTTGGCAAGCTCGCCCGCCGTGACGGTGGCCGCGCCCTGGCTTAACAGCGAGCCGTTGTTGGTCAGGGTGGTGCGCGTCTGCGCGCCCAGCCCGCCGAGGCTGATTAACGTGCCGCCGTGCGTCCAGTTGTCGGCATCAACTTTCACCTGCTGGCCCTGCAGCGTCCCGCCGGTGTTAAGCGTTCCGGCATTAAGCGAAAGATCGCCACCACTCAGCGTGCGGGCGTTCGCACCCGTGGTAAGGGTGTCGCCGGTCGCGGTCAGCCCCTTCGTGCCCTGCCAAAGGCCGTTGTTTGTAAGCCGATTCGCCTGAAGCGTTAGGGTATCCGCCACGATGCGCCCGCTGCCGGTGAGGCTGTCGGCGTTAAACGTCGCGTCGCCACGGCTGACCATCTGCCCGTCATTGGTGAGCGCGCCCTGAACGGTGCCCGTGAGCCCCTGAATGCCGTTTATCACGCCGCGGTTATCGAGGCTGCCGGCGGTCAGCGCCAGCGTGTCGCCCTGCACTTGTCCGGCGTTAGTGAGGTCAGCGCCGTGAAGTGTCAGCGCGCCGCCAGAAAGCCAGGTGCCGCTGGCGTCGTTCGTGAGCGTCTGCGCCGTGGCCTCCGCGCGCTGCGCGCCCTGAATAAGCCCGCTGTTGTGGAGGGTTCCGGCACCCAGCGTGACGTCATCCGCTGCGAGCGTGCCGCTGTTGATCATCGTCCCTGCAGTAAGCTGCGCACGTCCGTCGGCCATCAGCCGCCCGGCGTTATCCAGCGCGCCACTGAGCGTGGTATCAAGCGCCGCGGCGTTGATATCGCCGCCGTTGATGAGCGTGTTGCCCCGGAGCGTCAGCCCGTCGTTAACCGACAGCTGCCCCTGGTTGTCCAGACGATCGAGGTTCAGCGTCAGGCCGCCGCCGGTGGCAAGCTGGCCGTGAGCGCCGTTATAAAGATTACGCGTGGTGAGGCTCAGGCTGTCGTTGCCCGCAAGCGTCCCGCGGTTAGTGATGCCGGGTGCCTGAACGGTCAGCGCGCGTGCCGCCAGCGTGCCGTTATTCGACAGCTGCGCCGCGCTCACGTCCGCCTGATTCTGGCTCAGCAGCGCGCCGTTATTCTCAAGCGTCTGGCTCAGCGTGGCGTTCAGGCTGTCGGTCGCCTGCAGCGTACCGCCGTTATGCAGGTTATCGCCGGTCACGCTGAGCGCGCGGCCCTGCATCTGGCCCTGGTTGTCGAGCGTCGTGCCGTTGAGTGCAAGCGTACCGCCGCCAGTGACTTTACCGCCTGCGGCGTTGGTGAGCATGGCGCCATCCCAGTTCAGCGCATCGCTGCCCTGCAGCAGCCCGCTGTTTTGCAGATCGCCATGCAGCGCCAGCACTTTCGCCATCAGCGCACCGCGGTTATCCGTATTACCGGCACGGATATCAAGCGCCTGCTGGCTTAACACGTTTCCCTGATTGGTCAGGTTGCCGTCAATCTGTGCGGTGACGCCGTTTTGCCCGAGCGCGTTGCCCTCGTTGCGCCAGTCCTGCGCGGCGACAGCAAGCGTGTCGCCCTGTAACAGCCCGGCGTTGCTGAGCGTGTTCTGGTTCAGCGCAAGCGCCCCGCCCGCGAGCACCACCCCGCCCTGCTGGTTATCGAACTGTTTACCGTGCGCGAGTACATCGCCGGTCGCCTGCAAGGTGCCGCTGTTGGTGACGGCGGCGCTGTTGAGATCGAGCGTGGCGGCCGCCAGCGTGCCGGTGTTGGTGAGCGCTGGCGTGGTAAGGCGCAGCGCGTCGGTCGCGACCAGTTTGCCGCGGTTATCGGCGTGTTTCGCCAGCGTCAGCAGCAGCGCCGTGGCGCTGAGCTCGCCGCCGTTGGTGAGCGTGCCCCCGTCCAGCGCCAGCGTACCGCTGGTGCGCAGCGCGCCCTGGTTGTCGGTGTCACCCGCCGTCACGTTCAGTACGCGGTTGCCCTGCACCAGCCCCTGGTTTTGCAGTTGATCTGCGGCGATCGTCACCTGCTCTGCCGCCAGCGTGCCGTCGGAGCTGAGCGTGCCGGTATTCAGCGTCAGCGCGTTATCCGCCAGCAGGCGGCCGGTATTGTTGAGCGTCGTGATGTCGCCGCTGAGATTCACCCCGTTGATCTCGCCGCGGTTTACCAGCGACTGGCCGCGCAATGAGAGGTTGCCGTCGGTGCTGATCAGCCCCTGATTGGTGAGCACCGGGAGGGTCAGATGCAGATCGCGGGCGCTGTACAGCGTACCGCCGGAAAGGTTATCGAAACTATCGTAAGCCATATCGAGCGCGCGATGGCTCTGTAACAGTCCGCCGTTCGTCAGCTGCGCGCCACGCAGCGTCAGATCGCCATCGGTGGTGATTTGCCCCTGGTTGGTGAGCGTCGGAATGGCAAGGTTCAGGCTGGCCGGGCTGTAAAGCGTGCCGCCCGCGAGGTTATCGAGGCGATCGGTTGAGAGATTAAGCGTGCCGCTGCCTTTCAGAAGGCCGCGGTTAGTGATTTGTTTACCGCGCAGCGTCAGCGCGTCGCCCGTCAGCGTACCGCTGTTATTAAGGGATTCATCACCCAGAAAGGTGGTCGCGGCCGAGTCAGATTTGCCGCCGTGGCTCAGGCGCTGCGTCGTGACGTTCAGCGCGCCCTTCGCCGCATGCGTGCCGTCAAGCGTCGCGTCATGGGCGGTAATGGCGAGATCGCGACCGCTTTGCAGCTGCGCGTCCTGCTGCGTGGTGACGGCGTCACCGGTCAGCGTCAGGTTACCCGCCGCGATCGTCTGGCCGCTGAGATCGGCTTTACCGACCGCATCGAGACGAATATCGCCCTGGCTTGTAGTGAGCGCTCCCTTACCGGAGGTAACCTGTTGAGCCTGTACATCGAGGCGTTTTGTGCCGGAAAGCGTGCCGTTCTGCTCAAGTTCGCCGATGTTGGCAGTGAGTGTGCCGTCCGTGAGGATTTTCCCGTTGGTCCCGTTGCGCAGGCTGTCTGTGAGGTTAAGAGCGGCATCGCCGCGCGCGCTGACGGTGCCCTGTTGATCGAGCGTTTTGCCTTTCAGCGTCAGTGCCGACGCGCTTTGCAGCGTTCCGCTGTTGGTCACGGCATCGCTGTCAACCGTCACGCCGTTGCCCTGCAGCGTGCCGCGGTTATTCAGACGGGTGGTTCGGGTGTCGAGGCGGCCAGTGGCAGCAATCTGCCCGCTGTTGGTGAGGCTGTCGCCCGCTATCTGCGCGTTGCCGCCGGCGTTAATTTGCGCCTGGCTCGCGAGCGCGCCGCCGGTGAGCGTGACGTCACGTTTTGCGTCAAGACGGCTACCGCTATCCAGCGTGACGGTTTTGCCGTTCAGCGCCTGGCTCTGGCCGCTGGTGAGCGTACTGGCGCTGGCGGAGAGCGCACCGTCGGCGGTAAGCGTCATGGCGCCGTCGCTTGCGAGCGCTGCGTGATCCAGCGCCACCCCGCCACGGCTGTTAACCGCAAGCGTACCGCCGGTTTTATGCTCGCCCGTGAGCGTGACGTTGTCGCCTTTCGCCGTCAGGTTGCCGCTCGCCAGGCTGTTTTTAACCGTCAGTTTGCCGCTGGCGTCGAGCGTGATATCGCCCTGGCGCGCATTGAGGTTGCCAAGGTTAACGCCCACTCCCTTATCGCCGGACACCAGACGAATGCGGTTGGCGTACATGCCGCCGAGCGCGCCGGTATCGACCGCCACCACAGGGGCATTGCCTTCACCGACCATCGCGGTGCGGCTGCCGTCTGCGTTAACGCGGTTCGCGCCCGCCGTTACGTTTAAATCGCGCGCGTGGATCGCCGCGTTCACTTCGGTGGCGCGGGAGATAATCGACAGCGCGTCGCTCTGGCTGGCGTCAAGCCCTTTGCCTTCCACGGTGATGGTGCCGCGGGTGACCTCCAGCGCGGAGAGATTACCTGCGGCGTCGAGCACCGGCTTGCCGGTGGTCAGCGTGACGTTCGGCGTGTTAATAAAGCCGCAGCCGTTACAGGTAATGCCATACGGGTTCGCCACCATGACGTTCGCGGCTTTACCCGCCACCTCGGTGTAGCCGTTGAGCTGTGAACGGCTGCCGCCCGTCACTTCGTTAATAATGCCGCGCGCTTCCTGGCCCGCTTTCAGGTTCGGGTTGTTCTGGATAAGCCCGCCGAGCTGGGTCTTGTTCAGCTGCCCGGTGGCGTTATTGAGAATGACCCCCTCCTGGCCGACGTTATAGTCTTTGAACTGGTTATGGGAGATCCCCGCCGCGTTGGGCCTGGCGATGTTCACCACCGGCACGCCGTTACCTGCTTTATCCATCGCCGTGGGGCCTGTGGGCGCCATGGCCGCCGCAAAAGCCGGCGCCACGGGCTGCCAGACCAGCAGGGAAATAATGAGGTAGCTCAGCAGACGAGCGGAAAAACGCACGGGCGGTTGACGGGTATCCATGACCTGAAGCCTCTTAAAGCGTGAATGCGATGCGGTAGTTAACGGTAAAGTGGTCCGGCCCCAGCCAGTCCGGGTACTGTAACGGCGTGCCTACGGTAAGCTGACTGGCGAACCAGCGCCCTGCGCTGCCAAGCCCGACGGCCCCCCCCCACAGCGTGCCGGAGGCGTAGCGGTCAAGTTTGTCTCTGGCGAGCCAGCCGCCATCCAGCGCCGCCGTGGCGCTGATCTGGCCGAGCACCGGCAGCGTTGCCAGCGTGTAGTTGAGTTCGTTACGCCAGTAGCCGCCGTTGTCGCCGGACAAATATTGCTCTTTAAAGCCGCGAACCGAGCTTTCGCCGCCGAGCGTCAGGCGTTCGGCGCCATAGAGGCGATCCGGCGACCACTGGCCGTACGCGCTGGTGAGCCACCACAGATCCTGCGTGAGCGGGCGCTGCCAGCTGGCGCTGAGGCTCCATTTACGAAACTGCGCTTTGGGTTCGTCACCGGTTTTGGTTTCATCGGTTTCGCTGTCGAACCAGGGCATGCCGCGGCTGAAGGCCGGGTTGAAGGTCGCCACGCCGCCGCCGGTTTTCTGGGTGTGGTTAACGCCGAGCGTCAGGCTGGAGAGCTTGCGGCTGCTGCTGGCGAGCAGGGCATTATTAAGCCAGTTGTGACTTTCGCGCCGTGTGACGCCCGCGGTAAGCGCGGTTTTGATATCGCCGTTGCGGAACACCACGCGGGAAAGATTAAGGCGATGCGTTTCGCTGTCGCCGGTGGAGATCCACATAAAACCCTGGTTATCGAGCGTCGAGCGGTAGTCGCTCCAGCTGTAGCTGTAATCCAGCAGGCTGTAGCCCCACGGGATACTGACGCCCGCCTGCAGGCTGCGGGCGTTATACGCGGTCGCGAAATCGCTGCTGCGCCCGCCGCTGACAAACCACTGATCGGCGATCCCCAGCAGATTATTACCGGTGAGCGAGCCATTAAGCTGCCCGGTGCCGGTGCTCTTCTGGCCGCTGTTATCGAAACTTACCGTGGCGCGTAGCGGAAACTCGGGCGTGGCAGTCAGATTGACCACCGACCAGCCGGGCGTGTTGTCCGGCAGAATATCGATTTGTACCGGCGTGGCGCGCAGGCGATTGATCTGCTCCATCCCCTGCTCAATATCGCGCAGGTTCAGGATCTTCCCTTCAAGCCCCGGAAACGCCATTTTCAGCAGCAGCGGCGTTTTGTTTTCGAGGCGGATCTGACGCAGCTTTCCTTCCAGCACGACGATACGCAGTTCACCCTGCGAGAGATCCTGCTCGGTGAGAAACGCGCGGCTGGTAATATACCCACGACTCAGATACCAGTCTGATACGCTATTTATCAGTTGCGTAATACGCGGCATATCGAGGCACTGATTCAGCCAGGGGCGCGATAATTTCGCCTGCTCACGCGCGCTTAACAGCGTGGCGCCGGAATAAGTAATGGTACGAATGGTAAAACACGGGCCGGATGACGGGGCAGGTATTACAGGCGCTTCAGCGCGGAGTAGCGGCGTGCTGCGCTGTAACTCCTCACGCTGCTGCTGACCCTGTAATAACAGCTGTTCCTGTTGCTGGCGGATGGCATCGCGATCGGCAGGAGAAAGTGGCGCCGCAAAGGCAGAAGGAAATAGCAGCGCCAGTAATAATCCATAAAAAATGCGAGCAGTCATCCGGTTGACCTTTGAAATGAAAAAGTTAGCGGAATAACACAGCGTTATTTCGCGAATGGTTTTAAGGTTTTTCTTATAGTAATAGTTAATTACATTTATTCACAAAGATATATTCTTTGCGGGCTGCGCGTTAATTTGAATAAAAGAAAAATAAGAACAGGCCCAGAGTGAAACCGGTGGTACCGGCCAGAATAAAACAGCGGGAATTGTGGTTATAAAAAGGATTAATGTTGAAATGGACTTTTAATGCGTTTTATATAACAAGAGAAACGGGCTTTTTAAGTGAAAGCAGTCCCCACAGAAACCCACGCTGAAACAAACCCCGGCAATCCGCTGCAAGATCAGCGGTCAGTGAAATGCCTCATGCTCGCCGCCCTCATCTTCGTCTAACTTGCTGTTTATACAGGATTACATGCTGAGATTTCACGGTGAAATCGCCAGATTTTTAACAGTAAGGCGAGATCGCTGACGGAGAGCAGGAAGCGTATCCACTATGGAGAGTGCATAACGGCAAAATATCCACTACAGAGAGAAGCATCCACTACAGTGAGTAAAATCCACTGTAGTGAGTTTGGTAGCGAAACGGCAATACGCACTGCTCACTACAGTGGATGTTCAGATCTGGCCTTTGCGGATTTTCTCCAGCAGTGCCAGCTCTTCTTTGGTCAGCATCACCATTTCGCCCTGCTCTTCCGCTACGGCGCTGTTTTCCACCGGCAACTCCTCACCGGCCGGCAGCGCGCCAGGCAGGCTCTGCGGACGCAGTTTTGGCCTTCTGTAGTGGATATGAAAGTACACCACCCGCCCGCGTTTGATTTCGGTGTAATCGAGATAACCGATCTCTTTGAGCTGCTCCATGGCTTTACGCACCGTGGAGTTTTGCGTGATGGTGCGGGACGTAAGATTCAGACGTGCGCGCAGACGGGCAAGCGAGACCGGCGCCGGGTTGGGCGGCAGGCTTTCAATAAACGTATACAGCGCCTGCGCGGATTCTTTACGCGACAGTTCATTAATGGCGCGCAGCTGCAGCAGGACTTTCTTGTCGAACTGATAGAGCTCGAAGATTTTTGGATCGGCCTGCAGCGTCACCTCATCTTTTTTGGCGCTGTACTTGGCAGACTGCACCAGGTGCGTGACGTAGTACTCCCCTTCTTTGTTACTGAAGGAAATGGTGTTGGTGGCGATACGGGTCAGCGAGGCATCAAGACGCTTACGGAGCTTTGCAGAAGAACGGGCCGAAGGAATGCCGCACAGCTTCACGAACTCCACAAAAGGCAGCGTGACGCTGTCGCCAAGCACATTATATTTGGCGAAGGCATGAATGATCCCGACCCAGGTTTTGAAATCATTGTCCATGTCCAGACGGGCGCCGGTTATCTTGATATTTTCGTAGCCTTCCGATTTTACCAGCGAAAGCTGCTTAAGCTCTTCCGTCACGTCCATCGAGGACATCTGGCCTTTTCGGCCGCGGGCGGTGGACTTCAGCGTCGGAACAAACAGGCCAAGGCGCATCAGCGCGACCGGCTGCACCGTGTTGTTACGGTTAGGGACCAGCGTGACCACCTCGCCGGTTTTACGGTCGAGCTCACTGAAGGCGTCGTTGATATTGATGCTCTCTTCATCGGCCACGTGCGGGTTCTCCTGTCCTGAATGCCGGTGTTTACTCACTATAGTGGTTATTATCTTCGCCAGTGAGAGTATCACTCACCATAGTGGTTATGTCACATGCTTATACGCGCCAATTACTCTCCATAGTGGATGTTTACTCGCTACAGTGGTTATTTACTCTCTGCAGTGGTTGTTTTACCGGATCCTGATACAGGATCCTGCACGTAGCTCACCATAGTGGATACCCGCAACGCCTGCGTAAGAGCGTTAATCTGTTACAGTGATGGTCAGGCAGCAAAAAAAGGCTTTGGGGGGTGTGAATAAGCGTGTTAATGCGCATTGATAACTTTACCGGATACCAGGAAAAAGGTTTCTGTGACAGAGGGTTATCAGGCAATGACCGATAACAACAACCCAGGGGCTTTGCTCACTACAGTGGATACACGGTACTCTCTTCAGCCGTTATATGCCTCACCACAGTGGATATCCGGCTCGCTTCAGTGGATGATCTGCTCGCCATAGTGGTTATAAAGTGATGCAACCCCATGATCCAGATAAGAAATTCAGGAAAGGGATCTTTAAGGATCATATTAGGGATCTGCTTGGGATCGAAAACTTTGATCGGGCCTGTGGATAACCTTCAGAAACAACGCATCTCCCGCCCTGATTAAACTCGGCTCTTTCGCGCTTCCTCAAACGAACGGCTGAAGCACGTTCGTTTTTGCGGTGAGCGCTGCGATCTTTAACAGTAACGTCTTATAACATCAGCAATTTGAGCAGGCGCACATCGCCATCACATTTATGTTTACCGTCTGGCTTTTATGCTGTATTTTCGTCTAAATCAATAAATCCTGCATACAGTGAGTTTTATGATGGATAATGAGCAGCAGTTGACGAAAGTTGCCGAACGTTCAGAAAGAATGCTTCTTGGCCTGACGGAACAGATCCAACATCAGAAAGATGAGCTTCAGGAAAACACCTTTTATCAGGTCTACGCCAAAGCGGCGCTGGCCAAACTTCCGCGGCTGACCCGCGCCAGCGTCGATTACGCCGTCAGTGAAATGGAAGCGAACGGCTATATCTTTGATAAACGCGCGGCGGGCTCTTCCACCAAATATGCGATGTCCGTTCAGAATATTATCGATCTCTATCATCACCGCGGCGTGCCTAAATACCGCGATCGTCATGATGAGGCCTTTACCATTTTTGTCGGTAACCTGAAAGGCGGCGTTTCGAAAACGGTGTCTACGGTTTCTCTGGCGCATGCGCTGCGCGTACACCCTCATCTGCTGTTCGAAGATTTGCGTATCCTGGTGGTCGATCTCGATCCGCAATCTTCCGCCACCATGTTCCTTAATCACACTCGTGCGGTCGGTACTGTCGATACCACCAGCGCGCAGGCCATGCTGCAGAACGTATCGCGTGAAGAGCTGCTGGAAGAGTTCATTGTGCCGTCGATTGTGCCGGGCGTGGATGTCATGCCAGCCTCTATTGAAGACGCTTTTATCGCGTCACGCTGGGAAGAGCTCTGCGCGGAGCATCTGCCGGGCGCCAGTATTTATGGCGTACTGCGCCAGAATATCATCGATAAAATTGCCGGGGACTACGACTTTATCTTTGTCGACAGCGGCCCGCATCTGGATGCTTTCCTGATGAACGCTATTGCCGCCTCGGACGTCCTCTTCACGCCGGTGCCGCCCGCGCAGGTGGATTTCCACTCCACGCTCAAATACCTGACGCGTCTGCCGGAGCTTATTGCCCTGATTGAAGAGTCCGGCTGCCGGGTGCGGCTGCAGAAAAATATCGGCTTCATGTCGAAGCTACTTAACAAAGCCGATCACAAGCTCTGTCACAGCCTCGCCAAGGAGATTTTCGGCGGCGATATGCTGGATGTCGCCCTGCCCCGTCTGGACGGCTTTGAACGCTGCGGAGAGTCGTTTGATACAGTGATTTCCGCCAACCCCGCCACTTATATCGGGAGCAGCGAGGCGCTGAAGAATGCGCGCGCCGCCGCCGAAGACTTTGCCAAAGCGGTTTTCGATCGCATTGAATTCATTCGTATGAGCTGAGAATACTATGAGCACAAAAAGAGTCACCATTGGCCGTACACTCACCCACGCCCCGTTTAAAGAGAGCACGGATGCCGAAACGTTTACCTCGGTGTTTGTGCTCAATTCCGGCCGTAAAGCGACGTTCAGGCTGGAAACCGTCGCGCCTGCGGACGTGGCGGAAAAAACCTTTGTGCGCCAGGAAACCAACGGGCGCGATCAGTCTGCGCTGACGCCGGAATCTTTGCGTGACATTACCCGTACGCTGAAATTTCAGCAGTTCTTCCCGGCAATTGGCGTAAAAGCGGGCGATCGCATTGAAATTCTGGATGGCTCCCGCCGTCGTGCGGCGGCGCTTATCTGCCACACCGGCCTGACCGTGCTGGTGACAGAAGCTGCGCTGACGTCAGAAGAAGCCCGCAAGCTTGCCAAAGATATCCAGACCGCGAAAGAGCACAACATTCGTGAGATTGGGCTGCGCCTGATGGCGTTGAAAAACGCCGGGCTTAACCAGAAAGAGATAGCCGAGCAGGAAGGGTTGTCGCAGGCGAAAGTCACCCGCGCGCTACAGGCAGCGTCGGTATCGGCTGAACTGCTGGCGTTCTTTCCGATTCAGTCCGAACTCACCTTCAGCGACTACAAGACGCTGAACAGTGTCGAAGAAACGTTGCTGAAGAATGAGGTCGCCCTGAAAACGCTGACCGACTCCATCGCCAGCGAAGTGGATATTGTGCTGTCAGAAACGGATCTGGCCGAAGACGAAGTCAAAAACCGCATCGTGCGTATCATTGCCCGTGAAGGGGAACTGCTCACGTCGCCGGGTCCGAAAGATAAAGCGGTTATCTCCCCACTCTGGCGTTTTTCAGATAAAGATCGTTTTGCCCGCAAACGCACCAAAGGCCGCCTGTTCAGCTACGAGTTTAATCGTCTCTCACGCGAGGTGCAGGACGAACTCGACAGCGCCATTGAACGCATTCTGAAGAAGCATCTTTCCTGAGCGGACATCCGCTCGCCGTGGTGATTTCACCGTTATCTCCCTGAAATATCGTTTTTTTCTGGACGGATTTCACGGTGAAATCGCCAGCTTCCCCTTTCCCTTCGTTAAAGCGTTATCTCTCCTTTACTCTCTACAGTGGATGTTCCGTCTGATGATTGCCCGCTACACAATGAAATTTCAAAGGTTTCGCCACGCTGATTTTATCGTTAAGTGATTGATATTTATAAATTTAAACGGAATATTTCACGCTGAAATCGCCATCTTTCAGGCTGCGTTTTATCGCTATTTTCCCGGATTACGCAACACAACATGTATTCAGCAGGCCAGTGCTTTTGCAGTAATGCCGGATACATGACATAACTCTTTTTTCATTCCCGGCATCGGTATAAGCGGCTCTGCGGCGCATTATGTGACGATTTAAAGGCGGTACGGTTTTCTCTTTGAACGCGCTATACGCGAAGCCAGCGTGGCTGAGACGTATCCACTACGGCGAGTGCTATCGCACTGCCGCGGTTATGCGAGGCATCTTCAGAAAACAGCAATAAAAAAGGCCGCCCTCAGGCAGCCTTTTTCATGTTGCAGCAATCAGAACAGAACGGAGTAGTTCAGACCAAAAGTCCGGCCGCGGCCTTTATAGGTATAGAGATCGGGTGAGCCATAGGTCGGGCTGTAGAGGCCTGGCGCACGCTGCCCCCAGACCGTCGTGTAATCTTCATCCAGCAGGTTTTCCACACTGAAGGCGATTTTGCCGACCGGGAGCGCATAACTGCCGATAAAGTCCATGGTGTTATAGCCATCGATTTTCTTACCGGCATCATCAGATACATCAAACGTCTGGGTGCTTTGCAGGCGAAGCGTCCAGTTATCCGGTGCCCAGTTAACCCACGCGCTGACCTTTGACGGGCTGGCGCTGTCGACCGTAAGCTTTTTCCAGTCGCCGTCCACGCGGGTTTCAGATTTGATGGCGTTAAAGTTCGCGCCGGTGCTCCAGTCGCTGTCGCTGAAGAAGTAATCCACCTGACCTTCCACACCATAGATACGACGTTTGTCGTCATCAAGGGTGATGGTCATGTCGGTTTTGTTAATGTTAATGGTTTTATCAGAAACCGAGTAATACGCCGCGAGCTGGGTACGCAGACTATCGCCGGTATAACGCCAGCCCAGCTCATAGCTGTCGACTTTAATGCCATCGAGACGTGAGTCATTTACGTTCACGCTCTTAAGCAGACGGTAATGACCATTCTCAAGACGATAGGTGCCGGAGCCATAATATTTTGCGAGATCCGGCAGTTCGAAGCCCTGCGAGAAGTTAAACCACAGCTGCTGGCGTTCGCTCAGATGGCCCAGAATCCCGGCGTTAAACAGCAGATTGTTATAATCCGTTTTGCCGCCCGGCACGGCGTCGGCGGAGGTGGCTTTACCGGTGGCGATATTCTGCTGTTGGGTGTAGCCGACAAAATCATCCACCTTATTCTCGGTGTACTGATAGCGCACGCCGCCGCTTAAGGTGATCGCGTCGATGTCATAACTCGCCTGGAGGAACGGTGCCAGGTTCGTAATGCTGTAATCCGGATAACGCCCGACGTTATAGGCGTTATCCAGCTTCATTCCCCCGCTGGCAGTGGCTTTGTTCAGATCGAAAAACTGCTGGTTGGCATTAAAGGTTTCATGCTCGGCATCGACGCCATAAGTAAGAGAAAGGGCATCCAGCGGTTTGCTGTTTACGGTCAGTTTCCCGCCCCAGAAATCCGTTTTCTGCTGCGAAGCGCCAATACTGGTCACCCGCGTTTTATCACCGTTCAGCGTCGGGAACGGGTAATAGGTCAGGCTCTCATCGCGATAGTAAATCTGCGCGACCAGAGCCTGGCCCCAGGCATCGGAATTGGAATACTGAAGGTTAATCAGGTGACGCTCGGTACCCGGCAGGCGATCGGAATCCAGATTGCCTTTGTTGTAGGCCGTACCGTTGCCGGTCACCGCTGAAAAATTCTCGCCCAGGAACAGGCCATGCTTACCGTCTGACTCGCTTTTGTAATACTGCGTGGTCAGTTGCAACTGCTGGTGGTCATCAATATTCAGCGTACCGGTGCCCATGACGTCCAGGCGATCAGAATACTGAAGGCCGGTCTGGGTGTTATCGATAATAGCTTCATCGCCATTGCCGTCATACCAGCCGCCGTAGCGCTGATAGGCGACTGACAGGCGACCGGAGGCGTTGTCATTCCCGCCGCTCACCGCCGCCGCCATGTTCTCGTCATGATCGTTATGGCTGTTAAAGCCGCTTTTCGCGCCGGTCTGGAATTCCACCTGCGTCTCAGGCTGCCCTTTTTTGGTCACGATATTGATAAGACCGCCGGTGCTGCCGCCGCCGTAAAGCGAGGTGGCGCCGGAGATAACTTCGATTCGCTCGATATTAAACGGATCGATGGAGTCCAGCTGGCGACTGTCGCTGCGCGAGGAGTTCATCCGCACGCCGTCCACCATCACCATCATGGAGCGGCCACGCATATTCATGCCGTAGTTGGTGCGCCCCTGGCTGCTGACATCCATTCCTGGGATCAGCTGCGCCAGAATTTCTTTTAACTCTTTACCGCCCTGAACCTGCTGTTCAATGTCAGCCTGTTCAATAACCCACGTGGTCTGTGCCATATCCGCAGCGCTGTGTCCGGTACGGCTGGCGGCAACCACCAGCGTCTCTTCTTTTTGCGGCGCCCCCCAGGCGGAGGCGGAAAGCATGGCAAGTAAACAAGGATTCAAAACCCAAAGATGATGGCGCTTCATTGTTATGGTGTTCCTGAGAGTGTGTTAGTAGTCGGTGCTGTTTACAGGTTGAGTAATCTGGCGTGTGACCGTCTCTGGCCGGGAGAGCCACTGGATCACGCCAGGCGTGGTGCTCAGGTCAAACGGCTCGTCAGGGTGCGCCACATTAAGAATGCGCGCGGCCCGCCAGGCCATCAGGCTGAGCTGGGGTTCCGCAATGCCGAGGCTGTGCATACCGGCATTCACGGCAAAAAGGTGACTCGCGTCGGGGCCGTCCCACTCCAGCGTAAAGTCGGTATTAACCCGGAAGCCTTCGCGCTCGTCCAGTTGCAGGCGATGCGCCAGCGGCGCGAGAAATGCCGGTCGGGCAGGGCGATAGCCGGTTGCGAAAATCACCACATCGGCTTCCAGGGTTTCGTGACCGCCGTCCAGATGATGACGCAGCGACAGACGCTGCCCCTGCGCCTGCGGCGTCACGCGAGTGACCGAGCGTGACGGCAGCAGATGCGCCCAGGGTTTTTCACCCAGCACTTCAAAGCGGTGGTACATGGCGCGATAGATAGCGAGCAGCGATTCGCAGGTGACGCCGTCTGATGTCATCTTCTGCTCGGCCAGCAGATCGCAACGTGTTTTCTCATCAAGCCGGGCGAAGCTCTCCAGATATTCCGGCGTGAAATACTCGTTCGCGAATGCGGCTTCATCGAGCGCGTTGTAATTGTTGCGGCGCGACACCCAGTTCAGCGCTGCAGGTTGGCCCCACTCGCCGCGGAAAATATTCAGGAACAGATCGGCACCGCTCTGGCCGCCGCCGACGACTGTAACGCGCTTACCGGCAAGCGACGGCGTGCGCAGCATCATTTCGCTGGCGTGGAAGCAATTGTCGGTCTGTGCGGGCACGCAGTCGGGCAGGTTGACCTGCTTGCCGATACCCATGCAGACGTGGCGCGCGAAGAAGCGATCGCGCTGGGTCACCACTTCAAACAGCCCGCTGGCCTCGTTAAAGCTCACCTGCTGCACCTGCTGGCTGAACGACAGATTGCTCAGGTTGTCCGCCGCCCAGCAGAGGTAATCGGCAAACTCTTCACGGGACACCGTGCGCTGCTCGGTGGTCAGGAAGCGGTAGAACTTTTTACGCTGCACCAGGTAGTTCAGAAAGCTGTAGCGATTAGTTGGCTCCACCGCGCTGACCAGATCTTTCAGGAAACTGGTCTGCATATGGCAATCCGGCACCATCATGCCCGGATGCCAGGAAAAATGCGGTTTGCATTCAAGGAACAGCGAGCTGAAGCCGTCAAGCCCTTCGGCGAGCGCGGCGATGCTGAGATTAAACGGGCCGATGCCAATGCCGATGAAATCATACGTTTTCATGATGCGGTCTCCCTGGTGACCCGATACAGCGGGTTATCAAGATCGGTAAGGTAATTGGGTAACATGCGGCTGCCGCCGTCATTCTCGGAGAAGGTGAGTTTGACCGGGTTCAGCACCACGCGAATGATTTGCGGTTTGAAGAGATCAAACAGCGCGAAGCGCGCTGTCATCTCCGGGTGCGCGGCCATATAGTCCTGCAATACGTCCGCGAGCAGACGGTAGAAGCGGGTTTCGCTGACGCCGCACTGTTCGGTCAGACGCGAGACGAAACGCAGCACCGTCACAAAATGCCCGGTCTGTAAATCGTGAATGATGTAATCCGCGCCAAGACGCGCGGTCACGGCTTTTACCGGCTCCGGCAGGCTCTCCATTTCAGGAAATGCTTCATCCACGAGACGCATATCGCCCTGGAAATCCTTCAGCAGAATGCGCTGCGGCACATGGTCTTTCATCACCAGCGTCACGTTCTGGCCGTGCGCGATAAGCGCCACACCGTACCGGCACAGCAGGTGATAAAACGGAATGACGACCGCGCGGAATAGCTGCGTCAGCCACGCCTCGGCGCTTAGCCCCGAGCGCGCGATCCACGCGTCAATCAGGGGCCGACCTGCGTTGTCTGTTTCCATCAGCGCCGCCATCAGCACGGCCTGCTCGCCAGTTTTCAGCCAGCAGGACGGGTTCTCGCGCCAGATCACGCCAAACATCTCCTGATAGCGATAGGGCGCGGTTTTCAGCGCGGCGTAACCGGTGTGCGTCACGTAACCGGCCGCAGGCTCGCCGAGGATCTGCGCGCCGAGGGCCACTAACGTTTTATCGCCGGCGAATTGCTGTTGCAGCCAGCGCGAGGCGAGGGGCCCGGCGGCAATGTACTTGCCCGGAATGCCCCGGTAGCAAGAGGTGTTGTAGATGGTGAGCGGCAGTTTGATATCAAACGACGAGCGACGACTGACGTTGGTCAGCGTACGCAGCGACTGCTGGGCGATATACTCATCGCCAAACACGCCGAGATCGATAATCTCGCCGCGCGCCAGCTGCGGCAGAAAATGCAGGGCGATTTTCTGCTGCCACTGCCACGGATGCAGCGGCACGGGCAGCCAGTTTTCATCCAGATGCAGCGCCTGCCAGTAGCGGGTAAACCGCTGACGTTCGCCGTCATCCATGGCGCTTGCCAGCAGGTTATTGATGTCGCAGTCAGCGTCGCTGCTCCAGACCATCAGGTCACGGCGGACCGCCACCCAGTGCAGGCGAAACCGGCCACGGTATTCCGGCGCATAAGCCTTCAGCGCATCCAGCCCCCAGCCGCGACGCCCTTTGTTAAAAATAAATTTCGGGTGGCCTGACATCAGGCACTGCAGCTCATCCGGATCCATATCGATGAGCGCGTCGGCGTCCAGGCCTTCACGCGCCTCCAGCAATTGCATATCGCCTCTGAGCGTCGCGTAGAGATCTTCGAGATGCTCCGCCGTCTGCGCGTCGCTCATCTTGAGCACCACGGCCAGCTGGCGCAGGGCGCTTTCGGCCTCAATGGCGCTGCCGCTTTCGTTCGCGAGCGTCGCCGGGTTGATATGCAGCCAGCCCCAGATGCCGCGCTTCGCGTCAAACGTCCAGGTCTCATTGCCGAGCGCGATGGCCCAGCCCTCAGCATCGATTTCCTGCGCCGTCAGCGTGCGTTCATACTCCAGCTCGGCGAGCATTTTCGCCACCATCTCGCGGTTTACGCGATCCCACCGTTCCTGCGTCATAATCCCACCTCGCTGAAGAAACGGCTGCGCTCGCTCATCACCAGCCGCGAGCGCTTATGCGGGAAATCGAACTCTTTCACGGTGTCAAAACCGGCGACCGGCAGATGACGGAACAGGCGCTGATTATCGAAGCGCGGTTCCGCCACCAGGCGCTGCGTGCGCGGCTCGTCCAGCCACAGATAATGGCTCAGGCCGCGCAGCCAGCTGCGGATGTACTGCGCGCCGCGCCACTGCTCTTCGCCCACCAGCATATGCAGCCCGCGGTCGAACGGCTGCCAGCGGTAGTGGCGACCGATGCGGTCTTCCGGCGCCCAGTAGATTTCGAAATAGCCGAAAGGCTCATCATCAAAGCAGCCAATCAACGGATAGCAGTACGTGGCGTCGAGCTGTTTATGCAGATATTTTTCCTGCTCCGCCTGCGGCCCGGCCATCTCCCAGAAAGCATTCACGCGCGGCGCGTTCATCCAGCGGGTGAAGCGCTCGCCATCCAGCGCCACATCCGCCACGCGGAAGCTGAGCGTGCGCTTGATTTGCGGATCGTAGCGACGATAGACCTCGCCCTGCGGGCGTGGCGGCCGCGCCGGGAAGGCGAGCTGGCGCGTCTCGTCAAACTGTATAGCGGCACGTGCGGCGATGCGCTCGCCGCGCAGCCACAGCGGCAGCTGCCAGAACGTGTCGCGGGCCAGATAATCACACTGCACGGCGTCAAACAGCGCCTGCGCCTGCGGCTCATCGCGCCACTGCGCCCACGGCAGCGTAATGCCCGTTAATGCGGGGGCTGCGACAAATAGCTGGTCGAGAGCGGCGGTCAGCCACCCTTCCGCCAGCGCGCCCGGATGATTTAATACCGCGCTGCCGTCGAGCCCGAGGCCCAGCGGCAGCGCCAGATCGCGCTTCGCGCAGCGAAAACCGTAACCGTCATGAATAATGCTGGCTTCAGGCATCATGCGTGCTCCCTGCAAACGGATTGTCGAAGTTGAAGTAGATGACCGCCGGATCGACGATGGTATTTTCGTTGTGATCGTGCAGATAACAGAAGAAGTTGCCCTTGCAATTCCAGTGGCGGCTCTCCAGCACGTAATCGAGGCAGCGGGTGTCGCGCGCGGTAGCGCGCAGCTGCGCGAGCGCGTCACGCACCAGCGCCATCAGGTTCTCTTCGCGCTCAAACCCGGCGGCGCCGAGAGCGGCGGTTACCGCAAGCGTTGAGTTCACCAGCAAGTAATACGGGAAGTAGCGCAGCAACTGGGCTTCGCTGAAGCGGTTTTCCGCCTCCGGCTCGCCGGCTTCCGCAAGCCACAGCAGCGCGCCATCAGTAAAACCGCTGCCCTGACAGTCGCGATAAATCAGGCCGACAGGCAGATCCTGCTGCATCTCCACCAGAATGTTTTGCTGATGTGCCAGCAGCACCAGGCCGTAATTGGCTTCGGCGCTGAAGAGCGGCAGCAATATGCGTTCGCAGTACGCCTGCACCCAGCAGCGCGCCGCCTGCGCCAGCGGCAGGCTGAGGCGCTCGCTGAGACGACGCACGGCGCAGGCCAGCAGGCTGTCGCCGCCGTCCGGCGCGGCCTGGGTCAGGCTCACCAGCACGTTGGTCTGGGTCTGTGGCGTATCGAACAGCAGATTGACGCGCAGCGCCATCAGGCTCTCTTCCTGAATGTTTCCCTGCGCGTCGCGCAGGCCCACCCAGCCATCTTCCTGCATCACGCGCATTGTCGGGTAACGCTCCTGTAAGGCCTGCCAGCGGCTGGTTTGGGCCAGGCGCGCCAGGCGCATTCCGCGTTTCACTTCTTTCACCGACAGCGTGCGTACTGAGTTGGTGAGACGCACGCTGAGCGAGAATTTGATCATGTCGTTATTGGTTTCGCTGTAGAGCGAACGCGAGGAACTGGTCGGCAGCCACGGCGCGCCCGCCTCGCCCAGATCGATAAGCTCGCCCTTTTCCACCAGCGCCTGACACCACGGTTGCGTGAGCAGATACGCCGCCTGCCACGGGTGCATCGGCACCAGCCAGCGCGTATCGGTAAAATGTTCGAGCAGCGCAGGCGCGCTCTGAGCGGCGAAACGCAGCAAGCGGGTGCGCAGATCTAACCCCAGGCTTTCGCCCGCCACACAGGCTTTATTTACCGCGAACCAGCGCAGCGGAAAACGTGGCGCAAAATCGGGCAGATAACGCCGCGCTTCGGTCTCATCAAACGGCTCGTGCGATTTGGGTGCCGGGTGAAAGGCATGACCGACCAGCAGCGCCTGTTCCGCCTCGGCGAAGTTCAGCGGCTTCGCGCGAAGCGCAGCCCAGTCGTGACGCAGTTCAATGGCCTGCCAGGTATGGCGGTGACTCTCCTGTACGCGGCGCGCAAAGCGGGCCAGCACGTCATCGGCAAGTTCGCCTTTTACGGAAGGTTTCGCCAGAATCAGCTCGACAAGCTCTTCAAAATCAATGGGTTCGCAGCTATCTTCATCGCTTGCCACCCGCATTGCCGGGAACTGATACTGATGGTGTTGCGTCGGGGAGAAATAACGCAGCGCAATGCGGATTGCCTGCGTATCGGAGAGCGGTAAATGGATCTGCGCCGGCTCCTGCGGTAATGCGCCAGGAACCAGCTGCCAGTCCCGGGTTTCACGCAGCAGCGCGTTAAGAAAACACTGAGCCGCAACGTCAGTCGCGGCAGGGCGGGGCAGGGAAACCATAACAAACACATCCTTTGTTGATAATGATTATCGTTATGATAGGGATTCTATTTACAGTGGCAACTATTTTTGCAATATTTGTTTTCATTAATTTCATAATTTCCTCATCTTTATTGACAATATATTTACCTGCTTATGGATGCTTCTTCTCACGCTGTACACGCCCGCCGCACAGGACAATCGCTCTGGCCGCTGGCGCTGTGCGCGGGTCTGCTCGGGATCGGACAGAACGGTTTGCTCGTGGTATTGCCGCAACTGGTACAGATGACGGGGCTGTCGCTCTCCGTCTGGGCTGGATTGCTGATGTTCGGTTCGATGCTGTTTCTGCCCGGCTCGCCCTGGTGGGGGCGGCAGACGGAAGTGCGCGGCTGTAAATTCGTGGTGGTGGCCGCGCTCGGCGGTTATCTGCTGAGTTTCGCCGTGATGGCGCTGGTGGTCTGGGGAATGGCGCGCGGCGTGGTCGGCGTGTCCCTGGGGCTCGCCGGGCTGATTATCTCGCGTGCGCTCTACGGCCTGACGGTCTCCGGCATGGTGCCTGCCGCCCAGACGTGGGCCATGCAGCGGGCGGGCATGGAGCACCGGCTCGCGGCGCTTGCCTCCATCAGTTCCGGCCTGAGCTGCGGGCGCCTTATCGGCCCGCCGCTGGCCGCCGCCGCGTTAAGTCTTCACCCGCAAATGCCGCTCTGGCTGATGGCGTTCGCGCCCTTTATCGCGCTGCTGCTGGTGGCGCGCCAGCATAACGATCCACCGCTTGCGCCTGTGGCGCACCAGTCGGCGCGCCTGCGTGCGGATATGCTGCCTTTCCTTGCGCTCGCGCTGCTGCTGGCCGCCGCGGTCAGCCTGATGCAGCTCGGCCTGTCGCCGCATCTGCGCCCGCTGTTTCATGGCGATCTTCGCGCCGTCAGCCATCACGTGGCGCTGCTGCTAAGCCTGGCGGCGGCGAGTACGTTGCTGGCGCAGTTCCTGGTGGTGCGCCCACAGCGCCTTCAGCCGCGCGCGCTGCTGATGGCGGCGGCGGTGCTGATGGCCGCCGGTCTGCTGCTGATGATCCTGCCGGGGCTGGTCACCTTTTACGCCGGTATCGCCGTGACCGCTTTTGGCGCCGCGATGGCGACGCCTGGCTATCAGGTATTGCTTAACGACCGGCTCACCACCGGCAAAGGCGCGGGCGTTATCGCCACCAGCCATACGCTCGGGTATGGCGTAAGCGCCCTGCTGGTGCCGGTCATTTCTCTCTGGTTCGGCGAGCAGATGCTTATCGCTGCCGCCTTTATCACCGCCGCGCTGTTTTTACTGTTAAGCATTGGCGTCTGGCGTCACGCCGCGCCGCAGGAGCCCACCGTATGACCGCCAGTTACCGCATTTTTAACGTGACGCTGCGCCGTCGCATTCCTGTCACCCCTTCGCTGCTGCGCTGCGTGTTCACCGGCCCGGACGTGGCGCACATGAAGCATGAAGCGCCCGATCAGCGCATCAAGCTGATGTTCGCGAGGCCCGACGGCGACACCGCCAGGCTGCCGGTGAGCGACAGCTGGTATCAGGATTATCTGGCGCTGCCGCGCGAGCGGCGGCCTTTTATGCGCACCTACACGTTGAGAGCGCTGCGTAGAGAGGCGTGCGAGCTGGATGTCGAGTTTGTGCTGCATGGCGACAGCGGCCCGGCGTCGCGCTGGGCGATGCACGCGAAACCTGGCGACACGCTGCAAATCGTCGCGCCGGATCGTGATTTTCCTGGCGACAGCGGCGGCTATGAATGGCGCGCTGACGACGCGCTTCGTCAGGCGCTGCTGGTGGCCGATGAAACCGCGCTGCCCGCCGCGCTCGGCATTCTCGAACAGCTCGCCCGTCAGCCTGCGCCGCCGCGCGTCCAGGCGTTTCTGGAAGTGCCGCTGGCCCAGGATATCCAGCCCCTGCGTTACCCGTTTGCCGATATTCACTGGCTGGCGCGTGATGAAAACGCGCCGCACGGCGAGCGACTGCTGGAAGCGGTGAAAGACGCCGCAGCGCTGCCTGCCAGCGAGCAGGCGTCGGCGCAGACGACCGCAGACGATGATGACGAAGAGACGCTTATCTGGCAGCGCGCCGGCGGGGCAGGGACGTTTCGCGCCTGGGTGGCGGCGGAATCCGGCGCGGTGAAACGGCTGCGTCACTACCTGACGCGGGAGCGTCAGCTCGATCCGGCCCGCGCCTGCTTTATGGCGTACTGGTCGCGCGGGAAAAGCCACGTATAACGCCCCGCTTTTACAGCATACAGGCTGTATTACGTCCTTAACACCCTTCAGGCTGTAATTGCATACTACAGCCTGAAGGGTGTAAAATAAAAAATACAGCTTATCGTATGTATCCGAGGATGCGACCCGCCCGTATGAACACCTGCTATCCACTGAAAACGCTCAGCCAGTTGCGCCCGCTGCTGGTGGGCTTTCGCAAAAATCAGGGGCTGACCCAGAAAGACGTCTCCGCGCGGCTTGGCGTTACCCAGCAAACCTATGCGCGCCTCGAGGCGAACCCTGAAACGGCCAGCATTGAGCGCCTGTTCCGCGTCTTTAACGTGCTCGGCATTGAGATAACGCTCAGCGAAACGCAGACGGCTGAACCTGACGCGCCCGCGCGTGATGATTCGCCTGCCCGCCGCGAGGCGTGGTAATCATGCGCCGCACGTCGCGTTTAGCGCTCTGGATGAACGGCATCCCGGTCGGTTACTGGGATAAACACAACGGCGAAGACCGGCTGACCTATTTACCTGCGTGGCCCGGTGATCCGCAGGGCAGGCCGCTGTCGCTGTCGCTGCCGTTCACGCCCGGCAATCAGCCGTACCGCGGCGCGCGGGTGCGTGATTACTTCGACAACCTCCTGCCGGACAGCGAAAACATCCGGCGGCGGCTGGCGATGCGCTACCGGGCGCAAAGCCTGGAGCCGTTCGATCTGCTGGCTGAGCTGGGGCGCGACTGCGTCGGTGCCATTCAGCTACTGCCTGCCGATGAAGCGCCGGACGGGCTGTTTACCATTCGCGCCCGGCCACTCTCCACAGTGGATATTGCCGCGATGCTGCGCCACACCGCCGGGGCCTTTCCCGGCCAGCATGGCGGGGAAGAGGCGTTGCGGCTCTCGATTGCGGGCGCGCAGGAGAAAACTGCGCTGCTGTGGCACGAAGGTCAGTGGTGTCTGCCGGAGGGCAACACGCCCACCACGCATATTTTCAAACTGCCGCTCGGCCTGGTGGGCAATATGCAGGCGGATATGCGCACCTCTATTGAAAACGAGTGGCTCTGCGCGCAGCTGCTGGAGGGCTGGGGCATTCCGGTCGCGCGCACTTCTTCCGCGCCCAGATCATCTTCTGGATCCTCGCGGCGACTGATGGCCACGCCAAGAATTTCAGCATCGCGCATCTGCCCGGCAACCGGTATCACCTGACGCCTCTGTATGACGTCCTGTCTGCCTGGCCGGTCATCGGGCCCGGCCATCATCAGATTGCGTGGCAGAAGTGCAAGCTGGCGATGGCCGTGCGCGGCAGCAGTAACTATTACCATCTGAGTCAGATCCGCCGTCGTCACTGGCTGCGTCAGGGCGAACTCGCCGGGCTGTCGGCAGCGCAGGTCAACGCCATGATTGATGAGCTGATAGCCAGCGCGCCCGCGGTCATCGCGCGCGTGGCCGACGCCCTTACGCCAGATTTCCCCGCCTTTCTGGCCGGGGCGATTTTCGACGGCATGCGCCAGCAGTGCGCGCGTCTCCTGGCCGCGTAATCGCCCATTCGACGCCGTGTCGCACGCGGCGTCGTCACTCCTTCTCCTGACGCGCCTCGTCGCGCTTCCCGGCACTTCTCCGGTAATGGTCTATGATTGTTCACGTATGCCGCCACGGCCGGGACATTCCGTTATCCGTTGTACCCCCCAGCAGAAAACCGCTTTCACACAGGCGGCCTGCGCGCTACCGGCCCGCTGCGGCACCCGGCTCATGCTTACACGTTAACGCTCCTGAGGCACGCCGCAGGAGCGGAAATTGCGCGATCGCGCCACTGCTCACTTCTGGATTAAACGAGGTAACAGAATGGAGTCAACATTCCTGAAAAGTTGGGGTAGCGAATATGTGGCGGACGGCGCCGTTCGCTTCCGTCTCTGGGCGACCGGACAGAAGCGCGTGACGCTGCGCCTCGCGGGCCAGGATTTGCCCATGACGCCGACAGGCGATGGCTGGTTTGAACTGGACGTGCCGGGCGTCGCACCCGGAACCGAATACTCTTTTGTGCTGGAAGACGGCATGACCGTGCCGGACCCGGCCTCTCGCGCTCAGAAAGCGGACGTCAACGGACCGTCGCTGGTGGTCGATCCCGGCGCGTACCCATGGAAAACCACGGACTGGCGCGGCCGCCCGTGGGAAGAGACGGTCGTCTATGAGATGCACATCGGCACCTTTACGCCGGAAGGCACCTTCCGCGCGGCAATCGAAAAGCTGCCGTATCTGGCGCAGCTTGGCGTCACGATGCTGGAAGTGCTGCCCGTCTCGCAGTTCGGTGGTAACCGCGGCTGGGGCTACGACGGCGTATTGCTTTACGCGCCGCACTCCGCCTACGGCACGCCGGACGATTTTAAAGCGTTTATCGACGCCGCCCATGCCCACGGGCTTTCCGTGGTGCTGGATATCGTGCTCAACCATTTCGGCCCGGAAGGCAACTATCTGCCGCTGCTGGCGCCCGATTTCTTCCACAAAGAACGTATGACCCCCTGGGGCAACGGCATCGCCTATGACGTCGACGCGGTGCGCCGTTACATTGTGGAAGCGCCGCTCTACTGGCTCAAAGAATATCGCTTAGATGGCCTGCGTTTTGACGCCATCGACCAGATTGAAGATACCTCGGCAAAGCATGCGCTGGTTGAAATTGCCGAGCGCATCCGCGCGGAAATCACCGATCGCCCGGCGCATCTCACCACCGAGGACAGCCGCAACGTGATTTTCCTGCATCCGCGTAACCCGGACGGCAGCGCGCCGCTGTTTACCGGCGAATGGAACGATGATTTCCATAACGCCATTCATGTGTTCGCCACCGGCGAAACGCACGCTTATTACCAGGACTTCGCCGATCGGCCGGAAAAACTCGTCGCCCGCATACTGACGGAAGGTTTCGCGTATCAGGGCGAGGTGTCGCCGCAGAGCGGCGAGCCGCGCGGCGTGGACAGCACCGGCCAGCCGCCGGTTGCATTCGTCGATTTTATCCAGAATCACGACCAGGTCGGCAACCGCGCCTGGGGCGAACGTCTGATTGAGCTGGCGGGCAGCGACCGCACCAAAGTGCTGCTCGCGACGCTGCTGCTCTCTGCGCATATTCCGCTGCTGTTTATGGGGGAAGAGTACGGCGAAACCAATCCGTTCCTGTTCTTTACCGATTTCCACGGCGAGCTCGCCAAAGCCGTGCGTGAAGGACGCGCGCGTGAATTTGAAGGCCACGGCGACTGGGACGGCGACAGCGTACCGGACCCGAATGCGCAGCAGACGTTTGAAATGTCGAAACTCGACTGGCAGAAGCCGGAGAGCGAAGAGGGGAGGGCGTGGCTTGCGCTCACCCGCGAGCTGCTGACGCTTCGCCGTGAGCATATCGTGCCGCTGCTGGCAACGGCGGGCGGCCACAGCGGACGAGTCGTCGACACCGCGCCGGGTTTTGTGGCGGTGAGCTGGACCTTCCCCAAAGGCACCCTGTCGCTGGCGCTGAATATCGGCGAGCGCCCGCAACCGCTGCCGGATCTGCCGGGCGATACGCTGTTCGCCTGGCCGCAGGGAAGCGACGAACTGCCCCCTGACAGCATTCACGTTCGCCTGGCGAAAGGAGACGCGCAATGAGTATTCCTTCTTCAACGTACCGCATTCAGTTTCGCAACGGCATGACGTTTGACCGCGCGGCGGGCCTGGTGCCTTATCTGAAGCGGCTTGGCATCAGCCATCTGTACGCGTCGCCGGTGTTTACCGCGACCACCGGCTCCACCCACGGCTATGACGTGACCGACGCCAATGAGATAGAGCCTGCCATCGGCGGGCGCGAGGGCTTCGACCGCATGGTGCAGGCGCTCAAAGCGGGCGGGCTGGGGCTGATCCTCGATATCGTGCCCAACCATATGGCGGCGTCACTGGAAAACCCGTGGTGGCGCGACGTGATTGAATATGGCGAAAAGAGCCGTTATGCCCGCCATTTCGATATCGACTGGACGCGCCGCCTGACGCTGCCGTTCCTGGGCGATACGTTTGAGAACGTGCTGGAAAACGGCGAAATCAGCGTTAAGCCCGATCCGAAAACCGGCAAACCGGCGCTCGCCTATTACGACAGCTTTTACCCGCTCAACCCGGAAACCTGGCAGGGGCGCGAAGCGGAAGTGCTCGCGATGACGGATAAACAGGCCATCGCCGCGCTGCACGACCGCCAGCCGTACCAGTTAATCTCCTGGCGCGACGCGCCGCGCTCGCTCTCCTACCGCCGCTTTTTTGAAATTACCGGGCTCGCGGGCGTGCGCGTTGAAGATGACGCCGTGTTTGACGACAGCCACCGGCTGATCCTCGAACTGGTGCACTCCGGCGCGGTGGACGGCCTGCGGGTGGACCACGTGGACGGCCTTGCCGATCCGAAAGCGTATCTGGAGCGGCTGCGCGAAAAAGCCGGGCCGGACTGCTACATCACCGTCGAAAAAATTCTCGGTAAGGGCGAGCAGATCCCGGAAGACTGGCCGATTTCCGGCACGACGGGGTATGAATTTATCGCCGCGCTCTCGGATGTGCTGGTGGATGACGCGAAGCTCGAGGATCTCAGCAAGGCGTATCACGAGGTGGTCGGGCAGGAGGTGGATATGCGCGCCGAACTGCGCGACGCCAAACTGCTGATGGCTGACCGGAATTTCGAAGGCGAATTCACCACGCTGCTGCGGCTGGCGACCCGCATTGCACAGCAGGAGGGCGTAACGTCGGAAGAACCGGCGCTGCGCGACGCGCTGCGAGAACTGCTGGTGGCGTTCCCGGTGTACCGCACCTACGGCACCGCGCAGGGGCTGACGCCCGCCGACAGCGCGCTGTTGCAAAAAGTGGTCGCGAAAGTGCAGGCTGGCGAGCACGCGCCGGATGCGCAGGCGCTCGGGTTTATCACCGATGTGCTGGCCGGGAATATTTCCGGCGCCTCAGTTGCCGACGCCGCGACGTTCCGCACCCGTTTTCAGCAGCTTACCGGCCCGCTGATGGCGAAATCCGTGGAAGATACGCTGTTTTTCCGCCAGAACATGCAGCTCGCGCTCAATGAAGTGGGAGCCGAGCCGCTGCCGCGCACCTTCTCGGTGGATCGTTTCCATAAAGAGATGGCGCTGCGTCTCGCGCATCAGCCGGACGCGCTCACCAGCACGTCGACGCATGACACCAAACGCGGTGAAGACGCCCGCGCCAGGCTCTATGCGCTCACTGAAGCGCCGCTATTTTATGCCGAGTGCGTCGCGCGCTGGCGTCAGCTGAACCAGACCAAAGTGGTGTTCCTGAATGACGGCACCGCGCCGAAGGGCACCGATACCTGGATGCTCTATCAGGCGCTGGCGGGCGTCTGGCCCGCCACGCTGAAACCGGATGATGAAGCGGGCCTGAAAGCGCTTGAAGAACGTTTCCTCGCCTTTGTAGAAAAGGCGCTGCGCGAAGCGAAGCTGCGCACCGACTGGGCGGACACGAACGATGCCTATGAAAAAGCGGTGCTGGATTACGCAAGCCATATGCTCTCGCCGGACAATCAGGATTTCCTGAAGGATTTCCATGAGGCATTACAGCCGTTTATCCGCGCGGGTCTGGTCAACAGCCTGACCCAGACGGCGCTCAAGCTGACAGCCCCCGGCGTGCCGGACATCTACCAGGGCAGCGAAGCGCTCAACTTCAGCCTGGTGGACCCGGATAACCGCCGCGAGCCGGACTTTATCGCGCTCGACAGTATGCTGGCGCCGCAGGCGAATCTTGCCGCCACGCCGCAGGACTGGATCAGCGGGCGCCTTAAACAACACCTGATCGCCCGCGTGCTGCACCTGCGCCAGCAGGATCCGGCGCTGTTCCGCCACGGCGACTATCTGCCGCTCCACGCCGAAGGCGAGTTCGACAGTAACGTCATTGCTTACGCCCGCACGCACGGCGATAACGCCATCATCATCATCGCGCCGCGGCTGATGTTCACCGCGCTCTATGAAAGCGCGTCGCTGCCGGCAAGCGGCGGCTGGCCCGACACACATATCTTGCTGCCTGCGTCACTGGCTCACCGTCGCTGGCGCAACGTACTGACCGGCGAGACGCTGAGTCTTACCGATCGGATAACCCTGGAGACAGCCGATGGCTGCTCGTCCGTGATACTGATAACCGACTGATTCCATGCAAATAAACATCATGAATCGTGGTAGTCCTGAAAATTTACGGCCTGGATGGAGAGGGATAAATGTCAAACGATAAGGCTTTTGAAATCACGGCGGGATGCAGTTATCCCCTCGGCGCAAACTACGACGGCGAGGGGGTAAACTTCGCGATTTTCTCCGCGCACGCAGAGCGCGTGGAGCTGTGTCTCTACGATCCGAGCGGCAAACACGAAATCGCCCGCCTGACGCTGCCGGAATATACGCACGAAGTCTGGCACGGCTATGTGCCGGGCCTGCAACCCGGCGCGCTGTATGGCTACCGCGTGCACGGGCCGTACGATCCGGAAAACGGTCACCGCTTTAACCCGAACAAGCTGCTGGTCGACCCGTACGCCCGCGATCTCGTCGGCAATATCGAATGGAACGAGGCGCACTTTGCCTACGATCTGCTGCATGAAGATAAAGATCTGACGTTTGATGAGCGCGACAGCGCGCCGTATATGCCGAAGTGCCGGGTTATCGACCCGAATGAGTTCGACTGGCAGGATCAGAACCGTCCGTCTGTCGTCTGGCCGCACACGGTGGTGTATGAGACCCATGTGAAAGGCTTCACCCAGCTCAACCCGGCCATACCGCCGGAGCTGCGCGGCACCTATGACGGCATGGCGCATAAGGCGTCGGTGGATTACATCAAAAGCCTTGGCATTACGTCTGTTGAACTGCTGCCGGTGCACTGGTTCCCGGACGATCAGCATCTGCTGGATAAGGGGCTGAAAAACTTCTGGGGCTACAATTCACTTAACTTCTTCGCGCCCGCCTCGCGCTACTTCGGGCCGCGCGGCATTCAGGGTTTCCGCGACATGGTGCGCGCCTACCACGACGCCGGTATCGAGGTGATCCTGGATGTGGTTTATAACCACACCGCCGAAGGCAACGAGCTTGGCCCGACGCTCTCGTTCAAGGGCATCGACAACTTCTCTTATTACCGCACCATGCCGGATCAGCATCGTTATTACATTAACGATACCGGTACCGGCAACACGGTGAATACGTCGCATCCGCGCGTGTTGCAGATGGTGATGGATTCACTGCGTTACTGGGCGGAATCGATGCATATCGACGGTTTCCGCTTCGATCTGGGCACCATTCTTGGCCGCGAGCCGGAAGGATTCGACCAGCGCGGCGGCTTCTTTGACGCCATCATGCAGGATCCTGTGCTCTCGAAAGTGAAACTGATCGGCGAGCCGTGGGACATCGGCCCTGGCGGCTACCAGGTGGGCGGCTTCCCGCCGGGCTGGGCGGAGTGGAACGATAAATACCGTGATACGGTGCGCGAATACTGGAAGGGCGATAACGTCTCGACCGATTTCGCGGCGCGCCTGCTCGGCTCCGGCGACCTCTACGATCAGCGCGGCCGCCGTCCGTGGGCAAGCGTCAACTTCATTACCGCGCATGACGGCTTCACGCTCAACGATCTGGTCTCCTATAACGGCAAGCACAACGAGGATAACGGCGAAGATAACAACGACGGTCATAACGACAACCGCTCCTGTAACTACGGCGCGGAAGGCCCGACCGACGACGAAGGCATCAACGCGGTGCGTGAACGCCAGAAACGTAACTTCCTCGCCACGCTCTTTTTCTCACACGGCACGCCGATGCTGCTGGCGGGCGACGAGTTTGGCCGCAGCCAGATGGGGAATAACAACGGCTACTGCCAGGACAGCGAGATCTCCTGGGTGCACTGGGAAAACCTGCCGGAAAGCGCCGACGCGCTGCGCGAGTTTACCCGTCACGTGATCCGCCTGCGCGCCGAGCAGCCGCTGTTGCGCCGCGAGAACTGGCGCGACGGAATGGAGATCAAATGGTTTAACGCGGGCGGCGGGCTGCAGACGCCGGAACAGTGGGATGAAGGCTCGACGCTTGGCCTCTACATCGGGCGCTCCGATTTGCAGCAGGAAGAGGGGATCTGGCACGACGTGTTAATGCTGTTCAACCCGTTTGAAGGCACCGTGCCGTTCCGCATTCCGCAGTTTGGCGAAGAAGGCGGCTGGGTGCTGGAGCTGACCACGTCCGATACCGCGAACCACGGGCTGGTTATCACGAAAGAGAAGGATTTTGAGCTGGAAGGGCGCAGCATCGCGCTGTTCAGACGGCCTTAATCGCGACGCCATCACACCTACGGCGCAGGGGCAACCCCGCGCCGTTTTTTATGACCGGTCAAAACGCCACGTTCATCCGCGCCATGATGGTCTGGGCGCGCGAACCGCTGTCATCCAGTCCCAGCGTGCCCTGATACGCGAGGCCTGGCGTGACGCCGTTCGGCAGCTGCATATCCACCCCGACGCCCAGCGCCAGCGACTGCCGGTTCTGTTCATACAGCGACATTCGCCAGGTATCACTGCCCGTATCCGCATAACCGACACGCGCGCTGCCGGTGTCATTCATCAGGCGGGAATATTCGACACGGCTTTGCAGCCGCACGCCGCCCCAGGTAAGCGGAACGCGGTGTTCGGCGCGCAGACCCGCGCTGCCCGTGACCTGAGAGAACCGCTGCGGCGCGAACGCCAGGTTATACATGCCCGCGTCCGACTCGGTGTAGCGCTCAAGGCGCGTCTGCGAAACCTGCACGCGGCCATACGGGGAGACGAGGCTTTGCGGCGAGCGGAACTCGTAGCCGGAGGTCAGCGCGCCGAAAACCTGGCTTCCGGCGCGACTGCCGCGCGCGAAGGCGTCCGTTTCGCTCACGTCGCGTTTACTGTCGAAATCAAGACGGCTGTAACCCAGCAGCCCGTCGACAAAAACCGCATCCGGATGATAGCTCGCATACAGCGCGGTGCTCAGTGAGCGGCCATTGCTGCGCGTGCCGGTATCGCCGATATCGCTGACGTCGCGCCCGAAGCCGATGCCGACGCCTGCCGTCACGGTGGGTGTGAAACGGTAATCCACCCCGGTGCTGACGCCCACCAGCGTGTGGCTTAAGCGCATCGTACTGTCTTTATCACGCCCGAAATCGACATAACCGCCCGTCCAGTAAGAGAGACGCTGGCCGGGCGTCTGCGTCCCGAACGGCAGCGCGGGCGGCAGGCTGTTCTGCGCATCCAGCTGCGCCTGCTGTTGCAGCGCCGCATCCCAGAGATCGGTATCCAGCCCGCGTTCCGCCTGCGAAGAGGGCAGGGCGAAATGTACGCCATTCAGGCTGGACGGTACGTTTTCGCTGCCGTGCAGTTGTTCGAGACGATCGTTGAAGTTGCGGATCTGCGCGCGGGCGAAGTTTTGCGCCGCCTGGTACTGCGCGCTGACGGTGCCCGTTACGCTGGCGTCTTTCGACGGATCGGGGCGGGAGGCGATACTCAGCGTAATGGTCGCAGGCGAGGTGGCGCCGGCGGCGTTTAACAGCACGTAGCGTAGCGCGACGGTGCCGCTGGCCTGCGGCGCGGCGGTAAAGGTGAGTTCGTAATCGGCGCCCCGCGACTGAATGGTCGCGCTGCCCTGGCGTTTATCCGGGGCCGCCAGCAGACGCGCGCCAGTGAACGGGCCGCCGGTAGCGCCGCGCGTGAGCGACACGCGGGCGACGCGTCCGGCAGAGAGCGACGCGCTCTGATCCACCGCCTGCGCCACCGCGGCGTTGATGTGCAGTGTATACGCGGCGTGAACCGCGGCGCCGTTCGCATCGGTGGCCGAAAGCGTCAGGGCGCTGTCGCCTGATGCGCGCGGCGTGCCTTTCAGAATGCCGTCGGAGAAAGTAAGCCCCGCGGGCAGCGTACCGCTCAGCTGCCAGGTATAGGGCGTTGCGCCACCGCTCACCGTGAAGGTCTGCGATAAGGCGGTGCCGACCGTGCCGGGCGGGAGTGCGCCCGCAGCCGGCGTCATCATGAGCGTGGCGGCTGGCGGCGTGTCATTCGTCACCACGAGCGTATAGGTCACGGTGGAAGAAATACCTCCGGCGTCCTGCGCGGTCAGCGTGAAGCTGAAACTGCCGGACGTGGTGGGCGTACCGGAGAGCGAGCCGGTTGTGTTGTTGAGCGTGATGCCTGTCGGCAGACCATGCGCTGTCCAAGTATAAGGCGCGCTGCCGCCGGTGGCCGAGAGACTCTGCGACCAGGCGCTGCCTTTGGTGGCAGCCGGGAGCGCGCCGCTGGCGGGAGTTATTTTGATGGTCGCGGGCGCGGTAATGACCAGCGATACCGTGGCGCTTGCCGACGTGCCCGCGCTGTTGCTGGCGGTATAGGTGAAACTGTCGCTGCCGCTATACCCGGCCAGCGGCGTATACGTGACCGACGTGCCGGAGATAACCAGCGTGCCATGTGCCGGGAGGGTAACCAGATTCACGGCCGTGGCGCTGCCCCCGGAGAGGGCGAGCGTAATCGGGTTATCGTGGCTGTTGGCCGCCACCTGCGCGGAGACATTACCCGCTACCGGCGTCTGCTCGTTGCGCTGGACTGTGACGCTGTAATTTTTCGTGGTGCCATCTTCGGCGGTGACGACGATCCCGAAAGTATTTATGCCCACGCTAAGGTTAAAAGCGGGCGAAGCGGTGCCCGACGCGACAGCGTTGCCGTTAATGGTAACCGTGGCGGCGGCGTGAGTGGTGACGGGCGTCAGCGTCACGGAGGCGACGGCATAGTCGACCGTGGCATGGTAGCTGGTGGTGCTGGACGCGAAACCGGGGGAGAGGGCGCCGCCGGAAAACGAGAGCCCGCTCAGCGTGGCGTCTGATGAGAGCGTGACTGCGGCGGTACAGGAGACGTTCACCGGGCTGATAAAGCCGTTGGCCGTCGATACTTTCAGGTAAAGCCCGCCTGCGGTGAGTTGCGCGCCGGTCACCGTGGTGCTGAAACTCCCGGCATTGCCGTCTGAGCTGTAATGCGCCACATAATGCCGGGAGAAGTCACGCGAGTGCATAAGGACCGCATCTGCACTTATCTGGGAGCCGCCGGCGCCTCCACCATTGTCAGTAAATGAGACCGTGACGCTTTCATCCGCGCTGAAAGCGCTGGCGTTGTACGTGCTGGTGCCGGAACTCACCGGGCTTGAGGCGTTCAGGGCCATACACGCCGATGAGAGCGCGCGGGCGGGCGATATCGTTAGCGCCAGGAGGACGAGAAAAACAGCGAAAAAACAGACTGCGTTAAGCAGCCCTGAAACGTGACGCGCCATCATTTACCCGCAGTGAAATGATCAGAAGGGTGGGATTGTTGTGCAGCGTAACATTGAGGGTGCGGTAACGATGGGCCGATATAACCCGGTTTTCAGGGACAATTAGCGGCGTAGCGACAAGGGATTACTCCGGATCTTTTTTCTGTTCGTCTTTTTTCAGGGGATCGCCTGCCGGCATGCGAAACAGCGGCTTGTGTTTAAGCGAAGGAATGGCGTTTCTTCCCTCGGCGGGCGGGTTACGGGTTGGCCAGTACCACAGAATATCGCAAATCAGTTCCAGCAGATAATGCATACGCCCTCCGGCGGTGAATAATGTTATCCATCATACCGAAAAACAGGGCGCGTTGATAATGCGCAGGTCCGGCGCTTGACCCATGACAAGGCGGCGCACCGGTAAGCCTTCTTATAATCACGCCCTCAATCCTTCACTGGTGTGATGCTATGGCTTACCAACTCAACCTGAACTGGCCGGAATTTTTAGAAAAATACTGGCAGAAAAAACCTGTCGTGCTGAAACAGGCGTTTGCGAATTTTATTGACCCGATCACGCCGGATGAACTGGCGGGGTTGGCGATGGAGCCGGAGGTCGACAGCCGTCTGGTGAGCCACGCTAACGGAAAATGGCACGCCAGCAACGGCCCGTTTGAACATTTCGACGGGCTTGGCGACACCGGCTGGTCGCTACTGGCGCAGGCGGTAAACCACTGGCACGCGCCGTCCGCCGAGCTGGTGCGTCCGTTTCGCGTACTGCCGGACTGGCGCCTGGACGACTTAATGATTTCATTTTCCGTGCCGGGCGGCGGCGTGGGCCCGCATATCGATCAGTACGACGTGTTTATTATCCAGGGCATGGGCAGCCGTCGCTGGCGCGTGGGCGATAAACTGCCGATGCGTCAGTTCTGCCCGCACCCGGCGCTGCTGCATGTCGATCCGTTCGAGCCGATTATCGATGAAGATCTTGAACCGGGCGATATCCTTTATATTCCGCCTGGCTTCCCGCATGACGGCTTTACCCACGAAACGGCGCTCAACTACTCCGTCGGTTTTCGCGGGCCGAACGGGCGCGATTTAATCAGCAGCTTTGCGGATTATGCGCTGGAAAACGATCTGGGCGGCGAGCACTACAGCGACCCGGATCTGACCTGCCGCGACCATCCGGGCCGCGTCGAGGCGTATGAGCTTGAGCGCATCCGCCATATGATGATCGGGATGATTAACCAGCCGGAAGACTTTACCCGCTGGTTTGGCTCGTTCGTCACCACCCCGCGCCACGAGCTGGATATCGCCGCCGCCGAACCGCCGTATACGGCCGAAGAGGTGCGCGAGGCGCTGCTTGGCGGGGAAACGCTTACGCGCCTTTCCGGGCTGCGGGTGCTGAACGTCAACGACCGCTTTTTCATCAACAGCGAGCAGTACGACACCGTGGATCCGCGCGCGGCGGATGTGCTGTGCCGCTATACCGACGTGGGCCAGAACGAACTGGGCGACGCGCTGCATCATCCGGCGTTTATTGATGAGCTGACCGACCTGATAAACCAGGGCTACTGGTTCTTCGACGAATAAATGTCCCCTGACGGCTTTCATTGCCAGTGAAGGCCGTTTTCTTTTTAAGATTGTCTGTGGCGAATAGCCTGGCGTTCGTTAATAAAATATCAGGGCTTCGATTTCCGCCGACAATACATTATCCGCGCCGCCGATAATAAAATAACCCGCCAGAGTATTTTCTTTGTCGGTAACCGACGCGGCAGAAAGCAAAGCTAAACGCTCTGTAAACTGAACGCGTTAAGACGTTTACTTTAAGCGGCTGCGTTTTATACTGCCGGAAAATTATTAATGGAGATCCCTCCCCTGAACAGCGATACCGGATTTTATTAACGGGCAAACTCGCGACGTCACCTTCGCTGTTTGCCTCTCATGGCGGGCAGCAATGTTTTACTTCTTCTTATTGCACCCCAGGCTTTTATCCTTGTTTTATTAAGGAGTGCTTACCTATGTTTTTTATTCACACGGCGCTGTTCCCTCCGCCTTTACGTTAATTCCTTTGCGTTTTTAAACATATTCTTCAGCACGCCTTTACTTTTTAAAGGTGAAATCGCGTGCGCCTTAAAAAACCGTGGCGGCGATGCGCGGACGCGTTTCGCTGCCTGCTGAATAACAGGTGCCGGTATGGCAAAGCACAATCACAAAAACCTGAACAGCGCCGCTAAAACACAGGCGGCGATTTTTTGCATCGACGCGGCGTCCGCGGAACGCCCGGAACAAACATTAGCGCGGCTGGAAAGCAGTGAAAAAGGGCTGCCGGAAAACGAAGCCCGGGCGCGCCTTGCCGTTTATGGCCCGAATACCGTGGCGCATGACAACGCGCCGCCCGCGCTGATGCAGCTCTTACAGGCGTTCAACAACCCCTTCATCTATGTGCTGATGGCGCTGGCGGTTATCAGTTTCTTCACCGATTACGGGTATCCGTTGCGCGCCGGGCAGGAGACCGATCTGACCGGCGTGATTATCATCGTCACGATGGTGCTGTTCAGCGGCCTGCTGCGCTTCTGGCAGGAGTTTCGCACCAGTAAAGCGGCGCAGGCGCTGAAATCCATGGTCAGCACGACGGCGACCGTGTTACGCCGTACCGCCAGTCATCGCGACGGCGAAAAACGGGAAATCCCGGTCGAGGCGCTGGTGCCGGGCGACATCGTGTATCTGTCGGCAGGCGATCTGATCCCGGCGGATTTACGCCTTATCGCCTCCCGGGATCTGTTCATCAGCCAGGCGATACTGAGCGGCGAATCCCTGCCCGTGGAGAAATATGACGTTACCGGCCATGTGCAGGGCAAAGGCGTCACGGCAGATGACATCCCCGACGATAACGTCAGCCTGCTGGAGCGAGGCAATATCTGCCTGATGGGCACCAGCGTCGCGAGCGGGACTGCCTGCGGCGTGGTGGTGGCGACCGGCGCGAAAACGTATTTCGGAAAGCTTGCGAAATCGCTTGTCGGCAACCGCACCCAGACGGCGTTTGATAAAGGCGTGAACAGCGTCAGCGGGCTGCTTATTCGCTTTATGCTGGTGATGGTGCCGGTGGTGCTGCTCATTAATGGCTTCAGCAAAGGCGACTGGCTGGACGCGACGTTTTTCGCGCTGGCGGTCGCGGTGGGCCTGACGCCGGAAATGCTGCCGATGATCGTCAGCGCTAACCTGGCGAAAGGCGCGATAGTCATGGCGCGCCGCAAGGTGATTGTGAAGCATCTCAACGCGATTCAGAATTTCGGCGCGATGGATGTGCTGTGTACGGATAAAACCGGCACGCTCACCCAGGACAACATCGTGCTTGAGAAGCATCTGGACTGTCACGGCCATGACAGCCTGCCTGTGCTGTCGCTTGCCTGGCTGAACAGCGTCAACCTGAGCGGAACGCGCAACCTGATGGATCAGGCGGTGCTGGCCGCCGGGCAGGCAGCGCTTTCGTCTGCGGTGCAGTCCGGCTATTTCAAAATTGACGAGCTGCCGTTTGATTTTGTACGCCGCCGCGTTTCTGTGGTGGTGGAGCGTTATGGCGCGCATCAGCAGACGCTCATCTGCAAAGGCGCCGTCGAAGAAATGCTCGCGATATCAACGCATATTCGCGATGGCGACACGGTTTATGCGCTTGATGACGCGCGCCGCGCCGCGTTTGCGCGCTTAACGCGCCAGTACAATGCGCAGGGGTTCCGGGTGCTGGTGGTAGCGACACGCGAACTGCCGGAGCCGGGTCTTAACCATCCGCTCTGCGTGGCGGATGAAAACGGGCTGGTTATTGAAGGGATGCTGACGTTTCTCGATCCGCCGAAGGCGAGCGCGGCGCAGGCGATTTCGGCCCTCCATGCGCACGGCGTGACCGTGAAAGTGCTCACCGGCGATAACCCGCTGGTGGCGGCCAGCATTTGCCAGGCGGTCGGGATCGACAACCACGAGATCCTCACCGGCGATCGGATTGAGGAGATGGACGAGGCGCAGCTTTCAACGGCTGTCGAACACGGCGCGATTTTCGCCAAGCTGACGCCGCTGCAAAAATCCCGCATTCTGCGCGCGCTGCAAAACAACGGTCACACGGTGGGGTTCCTGGGCGATGGCATTAACGATGCGCCCGCCCTGCACGATGCGGATGTCGGTATTTCGGTCGACAGCGCGGCGGGTATCGCCAAAGCGTCGTCGGACATTATTTTGCTGGAAAAAGATCTGAGGGTACTGGAGCAGGGGGTGCTGACCGGGCGCGAGACCTTCGGCAATATCATCAAATATCTGAACATGACCGCCAGTTCGAATTTCGGCAACGTGTTTTCTGTGCTGGTGGCGAGCGCCTTTCTGCCGTTCCTGCCGATGCTTGCTATCCATCTGCTGGTGCAGAACCTGATGTACGACATTTCACAGCTCTCGCTGCCGTGGGATCGTATGGATAAGGAATTTCTGCGTCAGCCGCGCAAATGGGATGCGCAGAATATTAAGCGCTTTATGATCTGGATGGGGCCGACGTCATCGTTATTCGATATGGTGACGTTTGCGGTGATGTGGTTTGTTTTTGCCGCTACTACGCCTGCGGCGCAGTCACTTTTTCAGTCCGGCTGGTTTGTCGAAGGATTGCTGTCGCAGACGCTGGTTGTGCATATGCTGCGCACCCGGAAAATTCCGTTTATCCAGAGCCGCGCCGCGCTGCCGGTGCTGGTGACGACCGGGATCGTTATGGTCACCGGGATAGCGATTCCGTTTTCTCCGCTCGGCCATATGATTGGTCTGGTGCCCCTGCCGTGGGCGTACTTCCCGTGGCTGGCGGGGATCCTTTTCGCCTACTGCGTCGTCGTGCAGGGCATGAAACGGCTGTATATCCGCAAATTCGGCCAGTGGTTCTGAGTTATCAACCGATAAAGGGGCATGTGCCCCTTTGTTATTACCGCGCGCGCCGTTGCGTTTATTTACGTTTTATCACCTGCGAACTTCGAATTCAGCGCCCGATTTCTATATCATTCAGCCCCTGTTTGCGCCCTGTGCGTTTTTTCTTAACCGGCCTGCGAAACGGCTTCGGTACATTCTTAATCCATTAAGCTGAAATATAAACAATGACAATATCAACCCCCACGGACAGCGGCCTGCCGGCCCGTAGCCACTGGACATTCAGAGACACGCTCTGGATGCTGGGCGTTTACGGCGCTACCGTCGGCGCGGGCACGCTGTTTCTTCCTGTTGAAATCGGCACGCGCGGCCCGCTGGTTTTTCTTCTTCTGCTGGTACTGGGCATTCCGCTTTCGCTGGTGCCGCATGTGCTGATTTGCCGCGTATTTATGCGCGATAAACAGACCGATGACGGCACGCTGCCGCTGTTCGGCGCGTTTTTCGGCCCGAAGGGGAGGGCGGCGATCCGGATTTTCTTCTGCGTCGCGCATTTCCCGGTCACGCTGGTGTATGCCATCTCGCTGGTGAATGCTATCTCGGATTACCTGGTGAATCGCATGCACTTCGCGCCGGTAAATCGCGCGCTGCTGGCGTTTGTCGTCGTGGCGGGGCTGTTTCTGGCGCTCAGCAAAGGGCGCGATAAAGTCGTCAGCATGATGGGCGCGCTGGCGCTGCCGTTTGCGTTATCGCTTCTGCTGATAGCGGTGCTCCAGATCCCCGCCTGGAGCCTGGCGAATTTCAGTATGCCGCTCATTCCGGCAGGCGAGCCCATGGGCGACGCGTTGAAAAATATCTGGCTGACCTTGCCGCTCATCTCCTTCGCGCTCTGCTCCGCGCCGTTGATTGCGCCGCTGGCGTCGTACTATCGTGAAAGCGGGCATGGCGGCGAAGTGAAGTCGGTACGGGTGGTGCGCGTGGCGTATGCGCTGATTATTTTCAGCATTGTGTTCTTCGTGCTGAGTTGCCTGCTGGCAAACTCACCGGCGACGTTCGCCAGAGCGAAAGCGGAAAACCTCAATATGCTCTCGGTAATGCAGCGCCAGGGCGGTCTCGATCTGCTGTTTATCCTCGCGCCGTTTATCGCCATCGTAGGGATGACGAAATCGTTTCTCGGCGTATGCCTGCCTGTGGCGGAAACCATGACGGCGCTGATTGCCGAGCGCACCGGTATAAAAACGCGTGCGAAGACGCTCGCGTTCCTGGCGATGTTTGTCGTGACATTCGGCGTGGTTGACCTCAACCCGGACGTTATCACGCTTATCGAAACCGTCTGCGGGCCGCTGACCGCCATCTTCCTGTTTCTGATCCCGACGTACCTGATCTATACCCGTGACGCGCTGCGATCGCTGCGTGGCCCGACGGCGGTCGTGGTCGCCGCTGGCGGCCTGCTTACGGTTTCTGCGCTGCTTTACAGTACGTTCTGAAACCGCCCGTCTTCTTTTCTTTCACAAACCCCGCGTTGGCGGGGTTTTTTAATGATTTCCATCCGTATCGACACCCGTTTGCGACATAAAATTTTACCTGCCCCCATAAAAAATAACCGGACAACTTACCTTTTTATTTCCGTAATTCATACTGAGGAAAATCTTAATTCGCCAATTCACGATATAAGGAATAACTTATTTATCGATAATTATTTCGGCAGTTGACGCCTTTAAGATTTTTGCCTATCTTCACACTTAATTAAGTTTTAGCATCGCTTAACTATCCAATTCTCCTGATGATATGAGCTGGCCTTTCTTGACCTTTGAAATGCTGGCGGGAGAGTCAGACACACAATGGGGTATTCAACGAGACGCTCGTAAAACGGTAATGCGCAAAAGGTACGCAAACGCTGGTGGAATGGTCTCCGGCGTGGGGATAAGTCGTGCCCGTTAACCGGCGCCATTATTATTTTGTTACCCATTTAACCGCAGCGGTATTCAACGCCTTTTCAGAAATGAATCAGGGCGAGATTATTACTTTTGTAATTACACGCTTAAGGAAAATAAAATGACACCACCTAACAATTTGTTCACCATTGAGCCGCAACATGACCGGAAGGCGTTTTATTCTCTGTTAAAAGAGCATGGCATTCATGCCAGCGATCTGATGGGGCTGCTCGCCAGCGGAAATATTCCGGACGTGATGTATCGGGAATCAGAAATCCTCTCGGCGCTGGCGATTCTGTCATGCCGAAATACCAATAGTCTGGTCGTCTCCGGCAATGAGGGCGTCGGGAAATCCTGTTTTGTCCGCAATCTTTCCCGCTATCTGTTACAGATCCAGCCTGGCTGCCATCTGGCGGAAATAAATATGGTCTCGCTGTATGCAGGTAATACCAGTCAGGAAGAGGTAGAAAAAAAACTGGCGCTGGCGGTTGAGCTGGCCGAGCGCCATAAAGTCATTCTGTATCTCGACGGTACGCACGCGTTCACCGCAGAAAATGACCAGCTATCGGCAGGGATGCGCGTTCTTCTCTCTCTTAAGCCGTATCTGATGTCGTCGTTCCGGTGCATTATTTCCGCACCGTGCGAGGCGACGGATACCCTGAAAAATGACGCTACGTATAAAAAACGCTTCCGGTTTATAACGCTCTGCTCGCTGAATGACATGCAAAAGAAAAATGTGATCCTGCAACGTTTCGGGCATTCGCCTTTTATTGAAGATGCACTGGCGGAGTCTGGCGGCGAAACGCGGGAATTACATCAGCTTATTGAGAATATCGATTATCTGCAGTCGCTGGAGCGCGTCAAAGCGAAGCTGGAATTTACGGAGGCCTGATCGCGGCGGTGAGTTTTTCTGGCTTTTTTGACACGTAATGATGCCATCGTCACAAAAAATTTAAGATTAAACTCATCTCTTAAGTTTGCCTTAAGGTTCAGACGCTACGATAGCATCATCAGGAAAAGGGGCCATTCGCCATTATTCTGTTTACGGGCTGCCACGATGTCGGGCGGCCCTCTTTTTTTGCATTAGATTTCTGCATTCGCGCCTTTCTCTTTGATATGACTACCTTTACCCGTTTCGCTTATCCCGCTTCGTTTGCAGTAAGAAAATTTAATTAAGGGAACGTATAAGGCTTCCTGGATAATTGCCGATAGTTAGCAGATATATCCTGCCTTTCTGGCGGTGTTTGGGAGAAAATAATGACCAGTAAGCTCTCGTCGGGAAGAAAGCTTAAGACCAAAACGCTGATGCTGTTATCCATTTTCATTACGATAACCGCAGGTTTTGGCATCACGATCGGTTTATTGCTCTGGCAATCGATGTCGCAGCAGGAATATGTCGCGAAAAAACACCTGCAGCAAATCGCGCAAACGGAAACCTTACAGGTAAGCCGTCGCCTCGATACGGCCCTGATTGCCGCGCGCGATGTCGGCATCAGCGCCTGGGCGCTGCATGAATCCGGGCTTAAGGATCGTAAAGGGCTGGAGCAGTTGTTAGTCAGCTTTCTGCGCGCCCATGATGATTTCTTATCAATGTCACTGACCTTTGAACCTGACGCGTTTGACGCAAGCGACGCCACATTTGCCGGTCAGGCAGGCCAGGATCCGAAGGGACGCTACGCGCGTTATGTAGACCGCGACAGCGCAGGCAACCCGGCGCTGCATAATCTGGTGGATTATGAAACGCCCGGCAGCGGCGATTATTATGTGCTTCCGCGCCAGCGGCAGAAAGATGTCATCATCGAACCCTATATCTACCCGTATAACGGCGTGGACGTCATGCTCACCTCGATCGCCGCGCCGATTATGCGCGACGGCAAATTCCAGGGTTCGGTGACGTCGGATTTCTCGCTCGACACGCTGCAAAAGATGGTGGGAGCAATCAAACCGTGGGATGGCGTCGGCTATGCGCTGCTGCTGTCAGCAGACAACAAAGTGATCTCCGCGCCGGATAAAGCGACCATCGGCAAGCCTTATAAAGGCACCGTGACGGGCCGCGAGGTAATTCGCTATAACGATCCGGTGCTTAACGAACCGGCGTTTATCACCTGGAACACCATTGATGTGGGCAACAGCGGCACGCCGTGGAAGCTTGCGGTGGTTACGCCGGTGAGCGTCGTCATGGCCGAAGCCTGGCAGGGGCTGATCAATGCCCTCATTCTGATGGTGCTGAGTATTGCCGTCGTGAGCCTGGTGGTGGCGCTGGTCTTCACCCGCAAAGTGGCGCGCCCGGTAGGCGGCGAGCCGCTGGAAGCCTCTGAAATTGCGCTCTCCGTCGCGCATGGCAACCTGAATAATGTCATTCCGGTGCAGCAGGGCGATACCTGGAGCATCTTTTATGCGTTGAGTACGATGCAGTCGCGACTGCGTGAGATCGTCGGCGATATCAGCGATGCCAGCCACTCTGTGCGCGCCGGGAGCAGTGAAATCGCTGCGGGCAATACCGATCTGGCGTCCCGCACCGAAGAGCAGGCGGCGGCGATTGTTGAGACGGCCGCCAGCATGGAAGAGATTTCCGCGACCGTGAAAAACAACGCCGAGAGCGCCGGACGTGCGATTGTGCTGACGGAACACGCGAAGAATATCGCGGGCGCAGGCGAGGCCCTGGTGGATCGCGTGGTGCATGTGATGTCGCAGGTGGATGAGAGCTCGCAGAAAATCAGCGATATCACCAGCATCATCGACAGCATCGCCTTCCAGACCAACATCCTGGCGCTGAACGCCGCGGTGGAAGCGGCACGTGCCGGTGAACAGGGGCGCGGCTTCGCGGTCGTTGCCGGTGAAGTGCGCACGCTCGCCAGCCGCAGCGCGAACGCGGCGAAAGAGATCTCTCAGCTGATCACGGAATCGACCGGCCGCGTCGGGCAGGGCGTGACGCTGGTCAATGAAACGGGCTCCACGATGAAACAAATCATCGACGCGGTGAGCAGCGTGCACCTGGCGATTAACGAAATCGTACGGGCGCTGGATGAACAGACCCGCGGGGTGGATCAGATAAGCGTGGCGGTGAACCAGATGGACAGCGTGACCCAGCAGAACGCCTCGCTGGTGCAGCAGGTTTCCGCGGCGGCGATGTCGCTCGAAGAGCAGGCGAAAGCGCTGGAAACCGCGCTGGCGTTCTTCAGTACGCACCAGCAGACGGCCTGACGAAGAAACGCCCCAGACTCGCCGCACAGGGTTCGCCTTGTGCGGCTTTTTACTTTGATTTCCACAGTGTAATGCACGCCAGCGATGCCCGTGCAATCCCCTGATCTGGTATGTATTAACCCTGAATGTCGAGGGGTAAAATTTCTGCGCTCCATTCACAGCGGTGATGATGCACAGGCCACATCTGCCCGCCTTAATTCGGCAGAACGATAACTTTTCAGGATGAAATCTATGACGCGTTACGGAGTGATAGTCGTGGCTGTGGCCGCGGTATTAGCGGGATGCGCGACCAGAACGTCGCCGGAAATACATGCGCGGCACTATGTGCTGCAGGGAATGGAATCGCACGACGCGAATTTAAGAGTGGATACCGCGGGCAGCATCGCCGCGTTTCTGCCCGCGTTTACCAGCGTCTATAATCAGGGCAAAACTGATAAAGCGCAGGGGCGCGATGCCGCTTGGGCAGAGCGTCAGGCTAAAGCTTACCGCGACGATGCCTGCGGTATGCAGACCACCAGTGAATTTGCCAATCATCGCGGCCAGTTCCTCGATGACAACACCAGCCCGCGCGAAAAACGGATGCTGGGTGACGATTTGGCGCAGACTTATCTGGACGGGTTTTACGGCCGGTGAGGGTAGATGCGGCAGCGTCGATAACCATACCGGCTGGCTGTCATCATTGGTTATTTCGCTGCTGGGCCTGGGTAAACGCAGGACGGGAAAAGGCACGATTCACGTAATTTTCGAGCGTCTCGCCAAGCGTAATGCCGCCCAGTTTTGCCCAGAAAAGCGTATGCGACATAAAAATATCGGCCAGCGTAAAATCATCGCCTGCTATCCACGGCGCGTTGTCCGCTAAATCCACCATCGCCACTGCTTTTGCAGCTTCGGTTTTGAAGTAATGTGTCAGTGCGGCGGACCGCTGCGCTTCCGGCACAAAAATCATCTGTTTAAGTAAATTCCATACCGGCGATTCCAGATCCGTTAAGGCGAAACTGATCCAGCCGTTTATCGCGGCACGTCGGGCGGGATCGGCGGGAAAGAGCGCGGTGGCAGGCTGTTTTTCGCAAAGCCAGGTGCAGATGGCCAGGGTCTCGCAGATGGAAATGTCGCCATCTGTCAAAAACGGGACTTTACCGCGCGGATGCGGCGACGGGACCTCCGGTGTGTCGCAAAGAATATCGGCTTTAATGGACTCATACGGCACGCCCAGTTCTTCAAGCGTCCAAAGCACTCTGAGCGAACGGCTCTTAGGATAAGTATAAACAATCACGTAGCGTCTCCTGTTGGCGTAGCGGTGGCGTTACTTTTTACGTTTACTCACGGCAATACAATATCAACGTTGTCAGTCACCATTACCAGTAAAAGCATACAATAAACGCCTTGTTGATAGTTACAACATACAATAATGGCGGATTGAATAGCCACTGAAACCATACGCGCCGTTCTGAAGCGCCTGTGTCGCTTCCGCCCACAGTTGCGGCGTCAGATTCGTTCCTGAAACCACAGAGCCCGCAACCACCCATTGCCGGGCCGCCCGTGCCCGCCCGAAGGGCGGGTAAACCTGATTCGTATTAATGTATGTTGTAACTACACCGCCAGGCGGCTCCTGCGGACCCGCAGGCCGGAGATACGGTCTGACTGCGTCAGCCCCACTCCGAAGGTGCAGGCGCACGTACTCTTCGCTGTCAGGGCGTTTGGTCTGGCAGGATGAATATGGTGGGTTAACCGCCTGTGCCATGGCGCCGTCTCAAAAGCCTGCGGGCATAGCGTCCTATACTACGAGCAGTACATGAGATCCGGGCATAAGAGACCTTACGAAGAAACAGAACATTACGCAGGAGTTCACTATGTCAGCAGAACAGACCTTAAAAGCGGTACGCGGCAGTTTTATCGATTTCACCCGCGTCGTTGAAAACCCGGTGGAGATAGCCCCGGCGCTGCGGTTTATTGAGGATGGGTTACTGCTGATTCGACACGGGAAAATCGAATGGTTTGGTGAATGGGAAGCAGGAAAACAACAAATCCCGGCGGCGGTTCGGGTGCGCGATTATCGGGGAAAGCTGGTGGTGCCGGGTTTTGTCGATACCCATATTCATTATCCGCAAAGCGAAATAGTGGGGGCGTATGGCGAGCAGCTGCTGGACTGGCTGAATAAATACACGTTTCCCGCCGAGCGACGCTACGAAGATCTGGAATATACGCGCGAAATGTCGGCTTTTTTCATCAAACAGCTATTACGTAACGGCACCACGACGGCGCTGGTTTTTGGTTCGGTGCATCAGCAATCAGTGGATGCGCTGTTTGAAGCGGCAAGTCAGATTAATATGCGCCTCATTGCCGGTAAGGTAATGATGGATCGCAACGCGCCAGAGTATCTGCTGGATGATCCGCAACGCAGTTATGAAGAGAGCAAAGCGTTAATTGCGCGCTGGCACAAAAAGCAGCGCCTGCTCTATGCCATCACGCCGCGTTTCGCCCCCACCTCGTCACCGGAACAGATGGCGATGGCGCAGCGCCTGCGAGAAGAGTACCCGGACACCTGGTTTCAGACGCATTTATCAGAAAATAAAGATGAAATTGCCTGGGTGAAAGCGCTTTATCCTGAGCATGACGGCTATCTCGATGTCTATCATCAGTACGGTTTAACCGGCCAACGCTGCGTCTTTGCCCACTGCGTTCATCTGGAAGAAAACGAGTGGGACCGCCTGAGCGAAACCGGATCCAGTATTGCTTTCTGCCCTACCTCTAATCTCTACCTTGGCAGCGGGCTGTTTAATCTGCCCAAAGCGTGGCATAAAAAAGTGAAAGTAGGCATGGGGACGGACATCGGCGCCGGCACGACCTTCAACATGCTGCAAACGCTGAACGAAGCTTACAAGGTCGGGCAATTGCAGGGGTATCCCTTGTCCGCTTATGAAGCGTTCTATCTCGCGACACTGGGCGGCGCGAGGGCGCTCGGGCTCGACGACCTTATCGGCAATTTTACGCCCGGCAAAGAGGCCGATTTTGTGGTCCTGGAACCCACCTCAACACCGCTTCAGCAGCTGCGCTATGACAATTCTGTGACCCTGTTTGATAAGTTATTCGTGATGATGACGCTCGGTGACGATCGCGCGATATACCGCACTTATGTCGATGGCCGGGTCGCGTATGAGCGCGCCTGACTGACAGGCCGCTTGCGAAAAAACACGGGCCGCGTTAGCCCGCGTTGTTCAGGCACGCCACATATTTTTCGGCGGAACGACGCACTATCTCGCTGGCGCTGGCCGTGATTTCACGGCCTTCAAACGCGCCGTACAGCCTAGAGAATTTCACGCTGTCCAGCTTCCTGGTCATCGCGCTGACAGTCGTGGCAGGCAGCGGCAGCATATTCGGGTAACTCCACATAAACGAGACGCCATTTGCGCCCGGCGTCACCTGCAAAATGTCGCCGGTCAGCAGCAGGCCGTCGCCGCGCGCGTCATGCAGCACACAGCCGCCCGTAAAGTGCCCGCCCAGATTTATCACACTCACATCATCCGTAAGCGTCAGGTTGTCACCTTCCCAGAGCTGGATATGCGGGCTGCCTCGCATGATCCACTCCCGGTCGCTGGCATGCAGGTAAACCGGCGCGTCGAAGGCGGCCGCCCAGTCCTGCATGGTGGTGTAAAAGTGCGGATGCGAAATGGCGACAGCCATCAGCCCGCCGAGCGCGGTAACCAGCGTTTTGGTCGCCTCATCCAGCGTGGCGATGCAGTCCCAGAGGATATTGCCTTGCGGCGTGCGCAGCAGAAACGCACGCTGGCCAATGGCAAAGTCCGGCACCGTCTGGATGCTGAAAAGATCGGGAGTATGCTGCTTCCACTTACACGAATGGGAGGCGAGAAGGGTGTCGGCCTCTACCCACTGCTGGCCCGTCACTGGCACAAATTGCCGCTCATCGTCGCAAATGTCGCACCGCTGTGGCCGGGAGCCACTCACCTGGTAAGACGTGCCGCAGGCTTTACACAATATGATCATTACATCCCTCTCTGTTCCGGAAATCACGGTAACAACCAGCGTTTCGGCGTAACGCATTTACGCCTTCCGATATAAACCATAGAGCAAACTCATAAGACCATTGCTGTAAAAGCGCCCATGAAGACGTGCCGCAGGATACCCCGCGCTCACTTAAATAAATTTAATATTTTTGGGAATCAGCAGGATACGAAAAAGCGCGCGGCGTGGGCTAATTATTGGCTCCCTGGTTGCCGATATTCGTTTTGCCGGTTTGATTTAAGCACTGGCTCCATACAGCGAAAAGAGGCACCCGAGGAAACACTTCATGTCCATTACACAACGTCTTATGCTGACGTTCTCACTTCTCTCAGCCGCGCTGATCGCTATGGTGATCACGTCGGTGGTGGTCGTCAGCAATTTTCAGGCAAGGTTTCAGTACGTCCAGGAAAACACGCTTCCGTCGGTGCTTGATATCGGCAAAATGATTGATGGCAGTAATACATTGATTATCTGGCTTTATCGCCACCAGAGCGCGACAGAGGCTACCCGCCAGTCGCAGATCGAAAAAGAGATCGATACCGTTATCAACCGTATCACTACGCTGAATCAGTACTACCTGCAGAACGAAATTTCGAGCGAGGAAGACAAGCAGATCTCTGAAGATGCCAGTGCGATGATTCAGACGCTACAGTCTCGTCTACCGGCGTTCCTTGAAAGCTCCCGTACGCACGACAACGCCACCGCGCTGGCGGCATTGCGTGAGGATAACGGCGTCGGCGGCGCGGCGCGTCAGCTCATCGCCCTGTATCAGAAACAGCTGGGAGTTAATGAAGCAGTAGGCAAAACGCTGCGTCAGGAAAACGATCGCTCCTATAGTCAGACGCTGTGGGGCCTGATTGGCACCTCAACTGTCGTCATCATTATCCTCGGCTTTTTCACGCTGAAGACCATTTTCTCAATTCGCAACCAGCTCAACAGCATGCGCCAGACGCTGGAAGCTTCCAGTGAGCGCCTGGATCTGACCCTGCGCGCCGACGACTCCCGCAAGGACGAGATTGGACTGACGGCGAAAGCGTACAACACGCTGGCGGCGAATGTCGCTTCCTCGCTCGCCGCGGTGGAAGCGTCTGCACAGTCGGTAAGTTCCGCGTCCGGGCAGATTTCAGCCGGCAACGAAGATCTCTCGTCGCGTACGGAAGAGCAGGCCGCCTCGCTGGAGCAGACCGCAGCCAGCATGTCTGAGCTCAGCGAAACCGTGCGTCAGACTGCGGAAAACACCCAGCTTGCCAGCCAGCTTGCGAAAAACGCGCGTGATATCTCTGAAGACAGCCAGTCACGCGTCAATACCATGTTGAGCACGATGGGCAATATTCGCGACAGTTCAGCGAAAATTACCGATATCATCGCGCTTATCGAAGGCATCGCTTTCCAGACCAACATCCTGGCGCTCAACGCGGCGGTGGAAGCCGCCCGCGCCGGCGAGCAGGGCAGAGGCTTTGCCGTGGTGGCCGGTGAAGTTCGCACGCTGGCGCAGCGTTCATCATCGTCCGCGCGTGAAATTAAAGAGCTGATTGAGAACTCGATGCAGTACGTCGAGGCGGGTTCAGCGCAGGCGGAAGGCGTTGGCCAGAATATCGGCAAAATGAACGAAGCTGTGCGTCAGGTGACGGATATTGTCGATGAGATCTCTGTGGCCGCGCAGGAGCAGTCTCAGGGTATTAACCAGGTTCATCTGGCCGTCAATCAGATGGACGACGTGACCCAGCAGAACGCCGCGCTGGTTGAGCAAGCATCGGCGGCCTCACAGTCACTGATGGAACAGGCCGCATCCCTGAATCAGCTGGTCGGCGCGTTTACCATTGCGGCGAACAGCCACGCGAAAAGCGCGGCGCGTCAGGCCGCCGCTCCGGTTACGCCTATCAAAACGCTGCGACCGGTACCTGCCGCCGCCGCGGTATCTGATAACGACTGGCAGAGCTTCTGATTAAAAGCCGCGATCGCTACGCCGGGCGAAGTAAAAGCCTGTCACGCTGTCGCCGGTTAAACTACGCCCGGTGCATTGATAACTCAGTGCTCCGGGCTTTTTTGTGGACGGTTACCGGACATCCAGCATGTCCTCGACCATAAAATCGAACAGCATAGACTGGAAATAAAAAAGCCGCATAAGCGGCTTTTTTATGAGCAGAATGAGAACATTATTTTAACGGATTACCGAACGCCTTAAGGTAAATCTCACCAAAGCGATAAGAGGCGTAATCAGTCAGATGACCTGCATCCCGGTAGATGGTCACTCCATCGATGTTAGTTACACAGGTGTCGCTGATACATTGCGCAGATTTAGCATCGATAAAGGATAACGAAGGGAATTCATTTTTCATTCTCTTCATCAAATCTAACGTCCACGCTATTTCAGGGCTTTTCGGATCCTGCGCATCGCATTCATTAGCATCATAGGCATAACGATGGATCACGTGCCGGTTGATACAGGTTTCATAATTCTCGGGCATCTGAGCAATGGTGAACATCACGACAGGTTTAGCACCCGATGCGGTAATAATTTTAAGCGCGTTACGCAACGCAATTTCATAACGTTGTTGCGTTAACGCTTCGTTTCGCGCATCGCCATCAGCATTAATCAGATGCGGGCCTTGCGCATAGCGTGACCATACATGACCGAGGATCACATAGTCATAATGGTTTTTACGAATGTACTCATAGTACTTTTCCGTATTGTCATGACACGTCTGGTACTTTATCCCTTTGAATTTCCACCAGTCGTACTGGTAGATACCCGGCAATGCCAGACAGGACGATGTTGTCAGCGAATACATTTTCACATGGGCATCTTTCGCTACGACATCAAAGAATCCCCAAAAATGATTAGCATTTGAATCGCCCATTAAAAATGCCGTTTTCTTACTATCTTCATCGCCAAAATGACAAACAGACAGGTTCTGTTTACCGCTGTGGCAATCCTCGCGACGCTTCGCATGAAGATAGGCATCGTACTGCAAATTAAATGCACGGTTATATTCGGCATTAAAGCGCTGAGGCAATCCGTTATATTTTTCGGACAGTGAGTATAACACCATGGATATCACTATCGGGGCAACAACGAGAATGGCGATCGTTTTCCATGCCGAGAGACGAACACGTCTGAATCGATTTTCGATACCATGATAACAGAGGATAGCCAGCACCAGCGTCAAGCCAAGCGCCATACAGAGCGTCTCACCCTTGAGGGGATAACCCAGATAGTGCAGAGTCGCGAAAACTGGCCAGTGCCATAAATACAGAGAATAAGATATTTTCCCCAGATAGTTAATCGGGGCAAACGTCAGCATCCCATTCACGAAAGCGCCACGGCAAAAAAATATCATCGCCGTCGCAAGGCAAACCAAAAGGGTATATTCGTTCGGATAAAAATCCACCGAAATATCTCTGGCTGCGATCCATAGTATCAACGCGAGCGCCACGACAGCCACAAGGTTCTGCTGCGTTTTCCCGGTAAGTTTTAGCTTTGGCTGAAGTAGCGAAGCGCTGCCGCCGATCAGAAACTCAAACGCACGCATTCCCAGCGAGTAATAATGCTGTCCATGCGTTAACAGATTAGACATTATCATCGCCAGCGAAGCGAACACCGTCAACGCAAGCCACCCCAGAAGCACCCTTCTCCCGGTTTTATCCGCGTCATCTTTACGGGTAAACACGACAAGTAATGTGGCTATCAGCGCAAAGAAAAAATACCACTGCCATTCGATAGCCAATGACCATGTGTGGATTAGCAGAAATGCATCAGCATCCGGAGAAGCATACGTAGCGCTTTGCTTATCAAAAAACTGATTCGACAGAAATAGCGAAGTATATTTGGCGCTTTTAGTAAATACCTGATAGTCAGCAGGGATATAACAGTATGAAGCGATAAGTATTGTCGCGATCAGTACTGTAATGAATGCAGGCTGTAATCGCCATAACCGGCCTGCAACAAAATTAGCGAATGAGAATTTCTTATTCTCAATATCACGGACTACTTTTCCGGTAATCAAATAACCAGAAATAGTGAAGAAAATATCAACACCAATAAAACCAGACGGAAAATAAGAAATCCCGGCATGGAACAAGATAACAAGGACAACCGCGACAGCACGAAGTCCGTCTATATCCCCTCGATAAGCGTCCTGATATGAGAGGCTTTTTGACGGGTTCATTAAAGATAATTCCATGTGAAAGAAACGCCTTACTTATGAATATAAATCTTATTAAATTTTGTAAAAAATTTCGCGATCCTGTCACATTCTACAACATTATGAATTTAAGTCACTTCTTAAATTTGGGGGGGTATTCGGCCTGAAGAATGTTTTAAGATCGCTTGAGTAGATACTTAAGCAGATAATTTATGGAAACCAACCGATGGGTAAAGGTACTTAATGATGGAAATCATCCTCATGCGCCACGGCAGGCCTGCTTTAACGAGCCCGGACTCGCTTCTGGCCCGTGATATGCCAGAATGGATTACGCGTTATGATCTGGCCGGAACGGGAAACGACTTACCGCCTGAGACAAGTCGTGCGTTAGCTGACAGAGCAGGCATTGTCATCAGTAGTGATTTACCCCGCTCGCTTTCTTCACTAAAAGCGCTCGGTTGTGAGCCGATGCACACCGATGCGTTATACCGGGAGGCTGAACTGCCCGTTTATGGCGTAGGCGGGCTGCGTCTGTCGCCTTTGGCCTGGAGCGGGATTTTTCGTGTGCTATGGCTGTGCGGGGTATCGGGTCACGCTGAAACACTGCAAGGCGCAAAACAGCGAGCGGTGAAAGCCGCAGAAAATCTGGCAACGCTTGCCGGTAATGCGGAAAGCCCGGTGCTGCTGATGGGGCATGGCATCATGAATCGTTTGATTGCCCGTATACTTCTCCGTCAGGGCTGGCGTGAAATCCGCAAACCGGATAAAGGCTACTGGGGCGCAGGGGTCTATCGTCGTGCGGAATAACGGAGCCCTTCAGTATGGGCTCATTATCTGGAATCGCTTGTAGGAACTGTACATGGCGTAACGGCCCATAACAGGAATCGGGAAATGGCCATACCACGGGCTTAGCTGCAATTGCGCGATGAGATCGCTGGTCTGGGCGACAGCATCCAGATAGATTGCAGAAACCAGCCCGGTGCGGTTAGCGCCATGATCGCAGTGAATCAGGAGGGGCCGCGGCAGCGTTTTCATCAGCTCCGCCAGTTTTTCCGCCTCCCTGACGCTGATTTCTTTGCTGGAACTCAGCGGGTAATCCACCAGTTGAATACCGTGAACGTCAGCTGAGGCCTTTTCCTGCTCATACCAGTCGCCGCGTGGCTCATCACGAAGATTAAGGATAGTGCGGATATGATACCGCTCGCTGTATTCAGCGATATCCGTTGCGTCTGGTTGCGCAGAGCGGTACAGCTCACCTTCAATCACTTCATGAAAATTGCCGGTGAGCTGTTCGTATCCGGCATGCAGGCCAGTCAGCGCCAGCACCGCTGCGACCAGTAAACCAAGCCGCTTACCGGTGCGGCGAAACGCGCCGACCCAGCCCTTCCTGCCTTTTGGCGCGCGATTTACACGTCTGTCACCCAGGAGCCTGCTGGTTTTTTTTAGTGCAATGTCGGTTTCATTAACGATATTTTTATGAAGCCGCTTAAAGGGAAATACAAAGAACAGCCACAGTTGATAACGCGCGTGATCGCGTTCGCTCAGCGTGACGACAGGGGTCTTAAGACGGGCATACGCGCTTTTTTTAAAACGCTTAAGGACAGAGCTGTCCACGCCGCAATATTTCAGACCAACGGTGCGGTGATCGCGGACAACATGAACATGTTTGCTGAACGGGATACGGCGGATAGCAAGGGTAAAAGCGATAGGCCCGGTCGTGCTCAGCACGCCTTTCATACCAATCCCATATGTTGCGGGTTGATAATTTTTTATCCGGCTCGTCACTTCATCAATGACTTCACGCAGCCACGGCGAACGAGGCGCCGCAATGACATTCCACTGCTGGTATTCTCCATGCGGCAGTTCCGCGAGTTCTTTGTGCAGACCTTTTTTATGATCCTGTCCGCCAGGCTGGTTATCCCAGTGGAAAAGCATCAGTTCGCAATCGGCTGGGATAACCTCATCAAGCGGACGTGAACAAAAGCTTTTTACATCAAGATAGACACCGCCTTCCTGGTAAATCACCAGATAACGGAACAGATCGGCCCGCGCCGCGCCATATTCAGGGTTAATTCGCTGGTACAGCGCCAGCATATCCTCGCCAAAATGCGTTTCGATCCAGGCAAGAATCGCCGGCTCATCATAGAAGCGATACTCATAATCCGGGTTAAGATTGCGTAGTTGTTCAGTCAGCGCCCGGATTTCTTCCGGCAAACGCTGCCAACCGGCAGTGTAAACCTGGTGAATAACCCGCGGTATTTTTCTCATCTTTCGCCCTTTTCTGCTCCGTTCTGACGCAACCGGTAGAGTAATGATAAAGCGTGAACATCTTGTTACTGATTTGACATAACTCCTGGCGGCAAGTTTCGCCACGCTAAAAATTTATACGAACCGCGGCGCAGTGAAATGAGACAAAAGATACAAATGAAAAGGGCGTGCTGCTGATGACACCAGCTCTCCCTAATACAGGTAGAGAGTGTCAGAGGCGCGAGAATGCTAAATTTGTCGCTTCACTCAGGGCCATGCTGGCGCTGAGTCAGCGTTAACAGGAGTTTTCATCGCATGCGCAACGCGATAATCATCACCATCGGCCTTTTTCTTGCTCTCGTCATGATTATCATGTGGCGCCTCACCGTTTTCGATGCGAATAGCCTTCCTCACTCCCGCGTGATCACATTTACGCACCATGGAGACATTTTAGAGGGCACGCTGACGCTCCCGGCCGGGGTGAGCAACCCGCCGGTGGTGCTGCTGATTCATGGCGATGGGGCGCAGGATCGCTGGTCGCAGGGCGGGTATCTGCCTCTGGTTAATGATCTGCTTGCGAAAGGCATCGCCGTCTACTCCTGGGATAAACCTGGCGTGGGTGAAAGCCGCGGTAACTGGCTGGCACAGACGATGCGCGATCGCAGTGATGAAGCCACTGTTGCGCTTAAGACACTTAAAAAACAGCCGGAGCTGCTACAGAGCCGATTTGGCTTTTTAGGGTTTTCACAGGCAGGCTGGGTTGTGCCGCAGGCCGCCATGCAGTCGCATGCCGATTTCGCCGCGATCGTAGGCGGCGCCATTAACTGGCGCGATCAGGGCAGTTATTTTCTGGAAGCACGGCTTCGCAAAGCCGGGCGTTCGCAGTCTCAGATCGCGCAGGCAGTCCATGAAGACAGGCGTGATTTTGATCTGCGTTACACACCGCAGAAGGTCGCCCAATCCTGTAAGGGCCGCTGCAACCGGGACGATTTCGAGCGCCGCAACGCGCTTGCCGATGCACGGGAGGATATTGCGCAAATGCAGATGCCCGTAATGGTGCTGATGGGCGCCGATGACCGGAACGTCAACCCCGGCGAGACACTGGCGATATGGGCCGCCACGCTGCCAGAGGCAACGCCCCGCTGTATCCGCATGATCGAGGGGGCAACGCATGGATTGCTAAAAAGCCGCTGGTACGACTACCAGCTCCCGTCGCAATGGCCTGCGTGGATTCAGGGACTGTTTCTGCTGACAGGACAACATGCTTATGCTCCCGGCGCACTTGATGCTGTTTCTGCGTGGATCCTGCATGGCGAATGCGTAAGCCGTTAATCTCCCTGCTAATATGACATAAGGATGAGTATCTGAAGAGGAAACACCATGACTGTACAGCATGTACTGATTATTGGCGCGTCGCGCGGGATTGGACGCGGTCTTGCCACAGCATTCGCTAATGCGGGCGCCGATGTGATTGCGACCGTGCGCGAAAAAAAGAACGACGATACGCACCCGCGGATCACGACGCAAATCGTGGATATGACCGACCCGGCGAGCTGTACCCACCTTAAGGAAACGCTCAGCGCGATAACCTTCGACGCTCTGGTCATTAACGCCGGTATTTTTGGCCCCGATCATCAGAGCGTCTCGCAAGTCACGGAAGATGAGATAGCTTCGTTATTCCTGACCAACGCCATCGCGCCGGTGCGCCTGGCGCAGGCGATGCTGCCGCAGATCCGCGAAGGCGGCGTCATCGCTTTTATGTCATCCAATACGGCAAGCTTTACGAATAACGATACCGGCGATATGGCGCTGTACCGCGCCAGTAAGAGCGCGCTGAACTCGCTGGCGCGCTCGTTTGCCGTGACAGAAGCGCTGCCGGGAAAACGCAGCGTGCTGTTACTACATCCAGGCTGGGTTCAGACCGATATGGGCGGCGAGCGCGCGCCAGTGACGGTGGACGAGAGCGCAGCAGGGCTGAAAGACGTCATCAATGCCGCGCTGGATAAGCTCGAGTGCCGGTTTATCGATTATCGCGGCCGGGAGATTGCGCCGTAAGGCGACATCAACACCTTATATAGCCCGTCTCTCTTAAAGCCGAATTTTACTCGCCGCGCGGCGCAGGCGGGCATCGCCGCGGCGGTCATATTTTTGCGTCGTCGTGACGCTCGCATGGCCCATTGCGTCGCGTACTGTTATCAGATCTTCGCCGTTATCGAGCATCATGGAGGCGAACGTGCGGCGAAGATCGTGCGGCGCGCAGTCATCAATGCCACACTGCGTGCGGCGTTCGGTCAGAATATGGTATACCGCCTGCGGGGTCAGACGTTCAGACGTGACGTCGTCACCAGCGCGAATGCGGGTGAACAGGGGGCCGGGGTGCTCGCCGCGCACGGTATCGGTCCAGTGCCGGAGCCGCTGCCAGACGGTATCCGGCATAAACGCCAGCCGCTCTTTATTGCCTTTGCCGAGCACCCGCAGCGCCTGATCCGGCTCCAGGATACTCTCATAATCCAGCCCGACCACTTCCGCGCGGCGTAACCCGCAGCCGAGCATCACCGCCAGCATCGCCGCATCGCGCGGGCCTTTACAGCTTTTATCCTGCTCACAGAAAGCAAACAGCGCGCGGACCTCTTCCGTAGTGAGCGCTCGCCCACGAGCGAGACGACTACCGCGCACCGCACGTACGGCAAGGATCTGCTGATAGCTGTCGGTGTCCATCAGCTTCATCATCCAGGCCTCGCGGGCGGTGCCTTTCAGCGCGGAAAGATAGGTGTTGATCGTGGCGGGCGCACGCCCGGATGCCGAGAGCATTTCCAGCAGCCCCTGCACATGGTGGCGACGCAGACTGCCCCACGGGCAGCGCTGCAATGCGCCGGCGCCAAGCATCCCGGCCACAATTTGCAAAAACGATCGCATGGTCTGGCGGCTCGCCGCAGAAGGCAGGCTGATAAGGTACGCCATCGCCGGGTTAAGCGGCCGCGCCTCGCCACTTACGGAAAGCGGCCGCGGATCGCTGAAGCCTGCCTCCGAAAAAGGGCCAGGCAGCAGAGGGTCGTCAGGCAGTCCGGTCATCATCACCCCATAACATCCGCGCAAAAAGAAGCCAGCATCTCGTAAAAAGTCACAGGATTATCCCCTGAAGCTCGCCTGACGGTAAAGCTACTTTTTCAAAGGTACATTTTAATAAGTAGCATCTTTTATTGTCAGCGCGGCGGGAAAGAAGAGGAGAAAGCAGAAACGAGACGTCATCCATTTTTGCTATGACATGCGAACCTGGCGGTTGTGGTAGCGTGGAGCGGCAGGCGAAATTTTACCCCCATGAATGTGCGCGTTGATGGCCTCAGAATAAAACCTTGCAGGTTACAGGGCCTATTGATGACGAATTGCAGAACAGAATATTATTAAACGCAGATTAAACGGGCTTCAAAATAATAAAGATGCATCTGTAATATAGATTCATGTATGATATACCGTCATTATTAAAATAGTCATACCATCAGGAAGGTTATCGTCAATATGACCATAGCATTGATCGTCTTTTTGGTTGTCATCATCGCCTATGCCTTTTATAAGCATACGGTTATGGTGAAATCGCGCACGCTGCCCTCGCGCGGTGGCAAGCGCCGTTAAACACATCTCCCGGAAGCGTTGTCAGGGCCGAGAACGCTTCCGCTCTCCCCGAAAAACAGCTATAAATTCATGAAGTTAAATGATGTTATTTTAACCACTCTGGTTAAATAGCTGGCGCATTTTATTTCTGTATTTTTATTATGTTTATTTAAAACGGCGTTTTACCGCTTATTTTGGCTGCTTTTTCTTGCGCTTATTTAAACAATTATGAAGATATTGTCAGGAAAGCATCAGTAAATGTAAGCGCGTCGGGAGAAGGAAAAATAATGAAATTAATTGATTTCCGCGCTGAGACCGGTTTCATAAACCAAGAAAATTCTTAAGCGTTTCTAATATTATTCTGCTGTTTTTTAACCTGCTGCTAAAAAAATCCGCGCCAGAAAACAAAAAAACCGCGACGAGCGCAACAGCCCGCCACGGTTCCACAGGTCTCAGCGCAGCGAGGCGCCATTGCTGGTAATCACGTCTTTGTACCAGTAGAAGCTTTTCTTACGCATACGGGCGAGGGTGCCGCTGCCGTCGTCATGACGGTCCACGTAAATGAAGCCGTAGCGTTTCGACAGCTCGGCTTTCGAGGCGCTCACCAGATCAATCGGCCCCCAGCTGGTATAGCCTAAAACGTCCACGCCGTCCTCAATCGCCTCCCGCACCTGCACCAGATGATCGTTCAGGTAATTGATGCGGTAGTCGTCATTAATGGCGCCGTCAGCCTCCACGCGGTCTTTCGCGCCAAGACCGTTCTCGACGATAAACAGCGGCTTCTGATAGCGATCCCAGAGCACGTTCAGCAGCGTGCGCAGCCCGACAGGGTCAATTTGCCAGCCCCACTCAGAGCTTTGCAGATGCGGGTTCGGCACCATATTCAGGATGTTGCCGCGCGCCTGCTGGTTCAGCGCTTCGTCAGTCGTCACGCAGCCGGTCATGTAGTAGCTGAAGGAGATGAAATCGACCGTCGAGCGCAGCGCCGCGCGGTCTTCATCAGTGATATCGAGCGAGATACCGTTGTCGCGGAAATAACGCAGCATGTAGCCGGGGTAGGCGCCGCGGCACTGGATATCGCCGAAGAACTGCCAGGTGCGGTTCTCCTGCAGTGCCGCGAAGACATCGTCCGGCTTGCAGGAGAGCGGATACATCAGGCCGCCGAGTAGCATATTGCCGATTTTCGCGTCCGGGATTATCTCGTGGCACGCCTTTACCGCCAGCGCGCTGGCCACCAGTTGATGGTGGATAGCCTGATAAATCTGCGCCTGGGTGCTATCTTCCGACAGGCCGACGCCGGTCATCGGCGCATGCAGCGACATATTAATTTCGTTAAAGGTCAGCCACAATTTAACCTTGCTCTGATAGCGGGTAAACACGGTACGCGCGTAACGTTCGAAGAAACCGATCGTCTCGCGATTTCCCCAGCCGCCGTGCTGTTTAACAAGCCCCCAGGGCATCTCATAATGTGACAACGTCACCAGTGGCGTAATGTTATGCGCCGCCAGTTCGTCAAAAAGTTTATCGTAGAACGCCAGCCCCGCTTCGTTGGGCTCGTGCTCGTCGCCGTTCGGGAAGATGCGAGTCCAGCCGATGGAAACTCGCAGGCAGCTGAAGCCCATTTCGGCAAACAGCGCGATATCGTCCGGGTAGCGATGGTAAAAATCGATCGCCACATCTTTGATGCCGCTGTCGCCAGGCTCGCGCTCAACCACCGGGCCCAGGATGCCCTGGGGCTGCACGTCAGAGGTGGAAAGCCCTTTTCCATCCGTAAGATAAGCGCCTTCCACCTGGTTTGCGGCAACCGCGCCGCCCCACAGAAAGCCGTCCGGGAAAGTTTTCATGGTGTTCTCCTTTGATTAAGCCGGTTCAGCGGCCAGCAGCGGCATGCCAGCACTGACGGCCGTGGCCGCCACCGTGGTGACCGCGCGGTAGCTGTCGCTGTTGCTGATAATAATCGGGGTGGTTAAATCATAGCCTGCATCCAGGATGGCCTGACGATCGAAGGTGATCAACACGTCGCCGGGTTGCACACGGTCGCCCACGCGCACATGCGAGGTAAATAGTTTGCCCTCCAGCTTCACGGTGTCGATGCCGACATGGATCAACAGCTCCATGCCATTATCGCCCTGTAAACCAATGGCGTGGCGCGTCTCAAACAGCGACGCCACGCTGCCCGCGAACGGCGCGCGCACCTGGTTATCGGAAGGAATTATCGCGGCGCCCGCGCCCAGCAGACCGCTGGCGAACGTCGGATCCGGCACGTCGGCGAGCGCCAGCACCGTGCCGCTGAGCGGCGCCAGCGCGGCATTCTGCGGCGCGTCTTCCGAAGCGCTGGCGGCCTCTTCTGTACGCCCCGGCAGCCCGGCGACGAGCGTTAATCCGCAGGCGAGCACCAGCGCCGTCAGCGTGCCGAGCACGCCGCCCCAGAGCGTCGCATCCACGCCGCCCGGCGGGATCATCTGCGCCAGGGTAAAGACGCTGGCGAACCCGAACGAGTAAACGTGGCTGTGGCTGAAACCGACAATCGCGCCGCCGACCGCGCCCGCCACGCAGCCGAAAATAAACGGCCGGCGCAGCGGCAGGTTCACGCCATAGACCGCAGGCTCAGTAATACCGAAAATCCCGGCGGTGACGGACGACCCGGCCAGCGTTTTCTGCCGTGCGTCGCGGCTGCGCAAAAAGATGGCGAGCGCCGCGCCCACCTGGCCCATAATCGCCGGCAGCAGCATTGGCAACAGCGAATCCTGCCCGAGCACCGCCAGGTTATTGACCATCAGCGGCACCAGCCCCCAGTGCAGCCCGAAAATCACGCACACCTGCCACAAAGCGCCCGCCGCCGCGCCCGCCAGCCACGGCGCGAAGGCATAGATAAACTGGTAGCCGTTCGCCAGCATCTGGCTGAGCCAGGTGGCGATCGGGCCGATAATCAAAAAGGTGAGCGGCACGGTGACGCCAAGGCAGAGCAGGGGGGTGAAGAAATTTTTAACCGCAGCGGGCAAGAGCCGGTTGCCCTGTTTCTCCAGCCAGCAGCTCACCCAGGCGGCGAAAATAATCGGGATCACTGAAGCGCTGTAGTTGAACCAGATGACCGGCACGCCGAGAAACGTCTCTGTCAGCGCGCCCGGCTGCTGGCTCGCCTGGAAAGCGGCAATCATTGTCGGGTGCGTCAGCGCGCCGCCGATGGTCATAGTGATAAACGGATTGCCGCCGAATTTTTTCCCGGCGGTGTAGCCCAGCACCAGCGGAAAGAAAAAGAACAGCGCGTCGCTCGCGGCAAACCAGATTTTGTAGGTGGCGTTACTGGTGTTGAGCCAGCCGCAGACCACCGCGATCGCCAGAAACCCTTTCAGGATCCCCGAGGCCGCCAGCACGCCGATAAATGGCGTAAAGATACCGGAGACAATATCGATAAGGCGCGCCAGCAGACTGCCGCGCGGCGCATCATCAGCCGCCGGCGCGGCATCTTCTGCAATGTCCGCCTCGCGGCAGACCGCCAGCCAGACGTCGTGAACATGATTGCCGATCACCACCTGGAACTGACCGCCACTCTCCACCACCATGATAACGCCCGGATGCGCTTTCAGGCCCTGCGCATCAGCCTTGCCGTTATCTTTAAGCCTGAAGCGCAGGCGCGTGGCGCAATGGATGACGCTGCTGATATTCTCCTTGCCGCCCACCCGGGCGAGAATATCCTGTGCTAATGCCTGATAGTCCATTCCGTTTTCCTTCAATGCGTTAACTGAGTTTTAGACATAAAAAAACCCGAGAACAGCGCCCGTTTACCGGGTGCCGCGCTCAGGTTTTGCCTGCCGAAGCAGTCACAATCCTTTTTATATGGCCCACAGGCCCGGGCTTAACGCCCTTCTTTTCTTACCCGCTCGATATGTATCGCCAGGAACATCATCTCTTCCGTTGTTAGCTCGCGCTGGTAGCTTTTACTGAGATACCCGGAAATCTTCTCCGCGCAGCGCCAGGCCTGCGGGTAGTTATCCCTGACGGCCGAATGCAGCGAGAGATCGTCATCCGCCACCACAGTGCGGGTGAGCATCCGCTGCGCGAAAAACTTCAGATGCGTGACGAAGCGCTGATAGCTCAGCGACTCCTCATCGTATTCCAGCTGAAGCTGATACTTCACCAGTTGCAGGATCTCCTGCATCACACGGGTGACGTGCATTACCTCGGGCATTTCGCTGTTGAGCTGCGCCGTCACGAGGTGCAGCGCGATAAATCCTGCTTCATCCTCGGGCAGTTCCACATCGAGCCGCCGGGCTATCATGGCCCGCGCCTCCTGACCCAGCGCATACTCCTTTGGGTAAAGCCGCTTTATCTCCCACAGCAGCACGTTTTTTATCGCCAGGCCTTTTTTCTGGCGTTCAATGGCGTAGTGGCAGTGGTCGGTCAGCGTCACATAGAGACTGTCCTGCAACCGGCCGAGCCGTTCAGCGGCCAGCGCGATAATGCGATCGCAGGTGGTCATCACCTCCAGCGGGATCTGGCCCAGCAACTCCCCGAGGCGGCGCACCAGTTCATCACTTTGCAGCGCGAACACCTTTTCAATGCGCGTGGCGTCGAGCTCGTCGCCAGTGCGCTTCTGAAAGGCCAGGCCGCGGCCCATCACGACCTGCTCGCGCCCCTGCGCGTCCAGCACAAACACGGCATTGTTATTAAGAATTTTGGCGATCTTCATCCGAACCCCGGAAACAAAAAAACCTGACCTCCGGCGAGCGCCAGAAATCAGGTTTTGCCTGCCATAGCAGTGACAATCCAGTCATTTCACCTTAGCACTTTTATTCACCAGCTCAATATATCCTCCTGAAAAACGTGAGCCAGCGCGGCTATGGGCATTTAATAACCAGACGACGCGTCTTACCCCTTTGGCGCGTAAAAGCGACATAACACCGCCATCGCCAGCGCGCTGCACAGCGGGAACACCGCCAGCAGGAGCCACGGCACCGCTGCCTGCGCGCCCGGCGTCAGCGCGTTATCGAGCGTGCCGCCCAGCAGGAAATTCCCGGCCAGCACCGCCACGCCGCCCATCGAGGCCAGCGCGCCGTAGTGCGCGCCCAGATTACGGCCCGCGGCAAAGCGGGGGACGAGATCCATACCCACCGGGACGATAATCATCTGCCCCAGCGTCAGGAGCGTCACCATACACGCCGCGGGCAGCATCCGCAGCCAGCCGGCGAAGGGCGGGAGCGGGGCAAACAGCGCCACGCTGACAAACGAGGCCGCCAGCAGTCCGAAACCCAGCGGCAACATGCGCGCGGCCCCGAAACGGCGCGAGACGCGCGCGAGCGGCAGTTGCAGCGTGATAATCAACAGCGACGCGAGAATAAACAGCGGCCCGAGCGCGGCATCGCTGCTGCCGGAGCGGCGCAGCTCCACCGGCAGCGCCAGGTACAGCTGGTTGTAACTGAAAAGATAGGCGCTGTAGGCGAGGATAAACGCCATAAAGCGCGGCTGATGAAAGGTCTGCCACCAGGGCGCGATGTGCAGCGGCCCATCGCGGTGCGGCGTGCGGGGCAGCAGTACAAAGAGCGCCGCCAGCGCGACGATAAACACGCCCGCGCCCGCCAGCGCCATCGTTTTAAAACCAAAACCGGCCATCAGCGAGCCAAGCACCGGGCCCAGCACCGCGCCCAGCTCGCCGCAAACGGCAAACAGCGCGAACCACTCGGCGCGGCTGCGTTTGCCTTCCGCCTCGCTGCGCGTACCGGCCTGCGCCAGCAGCGATTCAATCGACGGCGAAAACAGCGCGCCGCCGACGCCCGTCAGACACGCGCCGAGCACCACGGCCCACAGCGAGCCGCCCAGCGCCAGCAACAGATAGCCCATAATGCGCACCACGCAGCCGCACAGAATAATGGCGCGCGCGCCGTAACGGTCGGAAAGCGCGCCGCCCAGCAGGAACATGCCCTGTTGCGAAAACGTGCGCAGCCCGATGATGGCGCCGATAAGCCCACCGGAGAGCAGCATGTCGTCGCGCAGATAGATAGCCAGAAACGGCACCACCGCGTAAAAACCGATGTTAAACACCAGCTGGCTGGCGGAGAGCAGATAAGGAGAAGTGTGCCTCGCGGCAGAGGGTGCGTAAGTGGACATGAAGACCGCATAACTGTTCAGAAAAAGTGAGGGCTCTCTTAAAACATATTTGCGCCGCCTGTGGCAACTTTTGCCTGACGAAAACCGACGGCGAGACGATATTGACTTCGCGTAACTGCCCCGGTATAAGACCTCCTCTTAAGAATGATTTTCATTTACATAATACAAATTCTAATTTGTCCGGCCCGTAATCATTTCCGTGCGGCACGCGGCGATAAAAACACGTTAAGGTTGATGTTGATGAATGCTTTAGTCAAAACCGCGCTGGCGCTCGGCCTGCTCTGCGCCGCCTCGGCCCCCGTTCTGGCCACGCAATACCCCCTGACTCTGGATAACTGCGGGATGAAAGTCACTTTCACCCAGGCGCCGGAGCGCGTGGTGGCGCTCGGGCAGAACACCGCAGAGATCATGCTGCTGCTCGGTCTGGAAGACAAAATGGCCGCCAGCGCGTTCTGGCCCACCAAAGTCCTGCCGCAGCTCGCGAAACAGAATGAAAAAGTCAAACTGCTGACGGTCGAGATCCCGACGCTGGAGTCGATCCTCGCGCAGAATCCGGATTTTGTCGCCGCACAGCTCCCGCTGCTGCTGGGCCCCGACAGCAAAGTGGCGAAACGTGAAGATTTCGCAGCGGTGGGTGTGAACAGTTATCTCTCGCCGGGTATGTGCGTCACCACCAAAGATACCCGCGATATCTACGGCAGCCGTAAACAGCTGTGGGATATGACGCTGCTGTATAAAGAGATAGACGATCTGGCGAAGATTTTTAACGTCGAGGCGCGCGGCGAAGCGTTAACGAAAGATTTCAAAGCCCGCGAAGCGGCTCTGAAAGCGAAATTCGGCCAAAATCATAAGAACCTCTCGTATCTCTTCTGGTTCTCCAGCGCGTCGCCGTCGGCAGACGCCTACGTTGGCGGCAAAAACAGCGCCTCAGGCTACATCGCGCATCTGCTGGGCGGTCATAACGCGATAACTTCTGAAAGCGAGTGGCCGACGCTGAGCTGGGAGAGCATCATCGCCGCCAACCCGGATGTGATTGTTGTTTCAAGCCTCGACCGCAACCGCTGGGCGCTGGATAACGCCGACGCGAAAATCCAGTTTTTGAAAAGCGATCCGGCGGTCTGCCAGCTCGACGCCGTGAAAAAGGGCCATATCCTGGTGATGGATGGCCAGGCGATGAACCCGACCATCCGCACGCTCTACGGCGCGGAGCAGGTGGCGGCGCAGCTTGAGAAGCTCGGGCTGAACTGATGGCGGAAGTCTCTTTAACCGTCACCCGACGCTGGCCGGCGCTGATATGGCTGGCGCTCTCTGTGGTTGTGCTCGCGCTGGTGATCGCGCTGAGCGTGGGCATCGGCGAGCTCTCCATTCCTCTGCAAACCACCTTTGCGGCGGTGACCAATAAACTCGGGCTGACAGCCGTTCCGCTCAACCGCATCCATGAGACGGTCATCTGGGATTTCCGTCTCAGCCGGGCGCTGGTGGCCGCGTGTAGCGGCGCGGGTCTGGCCTTTTGCGGCGCGGTGCTGCAAAGCCTGCTGAAAAACGCGCTGGCGGAACCGTACGTGCTCGGCGTTTCCGCCGGGGCGTCGACCGGCGCGGTGTCGGTCGTGGTGCTCGGCATCGGCAGCGGGGCGGTGTCGCTCTCCGCGGGCGCGTTTACCGGCGCGTTCGCCGCGTTTGCGTTCGTCGCCCTCCTGACCAACGGCGCGCGCGGCGGCAATGAACGCACCATTCTGGCAGGCGTCGCCGCCTCTCAGCTTTTCAACGCCATCACCGCCTATACCATCAGTACCGCCGCCAGCGCCCAGCAGGCGCGCGATGTCATGTTCTGGCTGCTCGGCAGCTTCAGCGGCGTGCGCTGGCCGGAGTTTCAGCTGGTGCTGGCGGTCGTTGTCCTTGGGCTGGCAGTCTGTCTGTGGCACGCCAAAGCCCTGGACGCCTTTACCTTTGGCGATGACGCCGCGGCGTCGCTCGGCATTCCGGTCGGTTACGTGCGCCTGATCCTCTTCGCGGTGACGGCGCTGATGACGGCGGCCATCGTCAGTATGGCGGGTTCGATTGGCTTTGTCGGGTTGGTGGTGCCGCACGTGATGCGCTATTTCTTCGGGCCGCTGCATCGCCGGTTACTGATTGCCTGCGCGATGATGGGCGCTAACCTGATGGTGCTGGCGGATATCGCCTCGCGCACGCTGATAGCGCCGCAGAGCCTGCCGGTAGGCGTGGTGACCGCGCTGGTCGGCGTACCGTTCTTTGCGGTGATCCTGTATCGCTCAAGGAGATTCTCATGAGCATCCGCGCGGAAAACATCAGCTGGTCGGCGGGCAAAAAGCGCATCGTAAATAATGTGTCGCTGAGCGTGCCGACCGGGCAGACGCTCGGCCTGCTCGGCCCGAACGGCTCCGGGAAATCGTCGCTGCTGCGCATTCTGGCCGGGCTCCGCCGCCCGGATGCGGGCAGGGTGCTGCTGGACGAGGGCGACATCGCGCGGTTGTCCAGGAAAAAGCTGGCGCAGCGCGTGGCGTTCGTGGAACAACACGCGATGACGGACGCCAATATTCGGGTGCGCGACGTGGTGAAGCTGGGGCGTATTCCGCACCATTCGCCGCTTTCGCCCTGGACGCATCAGGATGACGAGATCGTGCGCCAGGCGCTGGAGCGCGTGGACATGTTCGATCGCCGCGACGAAGGGTGGCAGCATCTTTCCGGTGGCGAGCGGCAGCGCGTACACATCGCCCGCGCGCTGGCGCAGTCGCCCGGCGAGATTTTGCTGGATGAACCGACCAACCATCTCGATATTCATCATCAGATGCACCTGATGCGCCTCATCAGCGAGCTGCCGGTGACAAGCATTGTGGCACTGCACGATCTCAACCACGCCGCGATGTTCTGCGATGCGCTGATTGTGATGCAGAGCGGGCAGGTGGTGGCGAGCGGGACGCCGGATGACGTGCTGACGGAGGCGATGCTTCGCGAGGTATTTAAAGTAGAGGCGCGCATTGAAATTTCGCCGCATCACGGCAAGAAGCACATCCACTTTGTGTAGTTAAAAACGGTAATGCAAAACGGCCCCGCACAGGGGCCGTTTTTTTCGCTGAAACTGAGTGGCACAGGAGCGTTACTCGTTGCCCCACTGGTTCAGGAAGTTCGCAATCTCATCGATATGCGCTTCGGCGATGCCCGCTTCGCTCGCCATCTCGTGCTGCGCTTCCTCGCTGATCTCTTCGTTATTCATTAAACGGGTGATCAGCAGCTGAAAGTAGTGCGCCAGGCGATCGCGATCCGCGTCGCTTACCGGCAACGCCGTTTCCGTCGCGTACTCGTCAGCGATGTCATAAAACTTGATCGGGATATCATTACTCATAGGGCGTTCCTGATGGTGGTGTTAATGCCTGCCGGGACAGGGCGTTATGAGTAAGATAGTATCATTTATGGCTGCGCGCTGGCGCGGAAAATGGCGCGGCGGCGTTAGTCAGGGATGTTACAGGTCACGATTGACGTGCATTCCGTGCGCAAGCGTTTGTTCGGAAATCATTTCAAAAAATGCAGTAAACGTGTCGCTTAGCCTGTAAAGATTTCCGCACTCATCTTGCTCAGGTATTTCAAACTGTTGAAGGGTATCTTCCGCATGCAGATGCGTTCTGTCCCAGTAAAACAGGCCTTTCTGGTGTTCCCCATTCAGCAGCAAAAAATAATTACCGCCCGGATCGTCGCCGATGATTAATTTGCTGTCGATAAAATCCAGTTCGCTTAATAGCTCATCGTTATTATAAATGACATCATAATAATCGTTTTTCGCTTGCATCCCAAACAGGGCATTAAACGCAATAGCGCCCTCATCGACACCGCGATACGTTAAATTACAGTAATCCGGGCTTTTTACCACAAAGCCATTATTTAACAGAAGGAACGTTTTATACTCTTCAGGCAAGCTGATGCGGTATCTTTTTTCCAGGCGCTGGATGTCAGCTTCTGTAATCATTTTTCCACAGGAGACTGGCATGGTTTTTCCTTCTCTGATTTATAGTGACTGGCTTTTTTAATCTACCAGTACAGATATTTTTTTGACAGGTAAAGTTTATGTCAGGCCAGATTGCTTCAAAACACGATAAAAATGCCGTTTCGCCACATCCTGTTCTTATCGATTGAATGGTCTGGTTTTTATAGCCAGATCCATCATTAACCCTAAACCCTTTCCGCCGGGCTTACCATAGCTGGATAAGTGGGTTTTAAATCAGCTATGAGTCTCTGGGATGACAAAAATCTTATTCCCCGAATCAATTTTTTGATTTTTTGCAACAATGGCGTAGATAAACAGAACGCCATTTGACTTTAACTAAAGAGAAGCCACACTTGATTGTGGCGCTGAATTATAAACAGAATGAAAGTTAATGATATTAACCCTAATCATTTCGTCGAGGTATTATATTTCAGGCAAAAGCTGAAAAAATTACACAACGTGGGGATAAATATATATCTCTGTTTCATGCGTGGCGGGGAGAACTTTCCGCGTCGATGCTGAAGCGTTAATAAAATATATTATATTGCGCCTTTCTGAATACTTATTTTTCATATGCATAAATAATGAATCAGAGGAGTCAATATCAAAATGTTAGAAACTACAGATAAATGTCAAAAAAATGATCCCGCAACATATTTGCTGGAACAGGCGATGGGGTTTACCTTTCAGGCCGCGCTGCGTGCTGCCGCCGAAACTGGAGTAGCAGACCAACTGAAAGAACGCGCGAAAACCGCTGAGGAACTCGCTACAGAACTGAAGGTGGACGGAGCCAGATTGTATCGTCTTCTGCGTATGCTCGCTTCGAAACATATTTTCGAAGCCGCTCCTGATGGCCGGTTCTCCCTCACCCCTGCAGCGGAGTACCTTTGTTCGGATCATCCTTATTCACTGCGTGCGGCTGTGTTAATGCTGACCGATGAAACGTTCTGGTCGCCATCCGGCAACCTGACAGAGAGCCTGCGCAGCACGTCCTCCTTTAAAAACCTGTACGGCATGTCTTTCTATGAATACTGGGCAGATAAAGGAAATCAAAGAGAAGGCTACGATTTCCATACCGGTATGTCATCCATGTCAGCGGTGGAAAATCGGTTTTTATCGGAAAGCTATCCTTTTCCTGAAAATGCAACGGTTGTAGACATAGCGGGAGGAATGGGCGGGTTATTGCTGGCCATTTTACGGCGTAATCCGACACTGCACGGCATCCTTTTCGATCGGCCTGATATTCTGGCCAGACACCGGCTGGGTGAACTTGGTGATGATACGCGCTGGCGAATACAACCAGGCAGTTTTTTTGAAGCCTGTCCTTCTGCAGATTTTTACTTATTAAAATATATCACCATGGACTGGCCCGATGAGCAGGCCAGAAATATCCTGCTCAACTGCCGGAAAGCCATGCATGAGAAATCGAAACTGCTAATAATGGAACCCATTATTCCTGAAGGGAACCACTGGCATGGCGGTAATGAAATAGATCTCTTACTCCTGGCAAGTTTCGACGGCGGACAGACACGCAGTGAAGCGTCGTTACGCACACTGCTGGCAAGTGCAGGGCTGAAGCTTAGTCGTGTTATTACAACAGGATGCTACGTTTCCATCGCAGAAGCCGTGGTCGCCTGATCCCGACGTGCCGGAATATAAAACTATTTCTGGCGTAATGCGGGTTAGCAGAACACGTTAAGTAAAGGGCAGGAGAGGTATTCCTCTCCTGCAGTAATGCCGCTGAATCAGTGCAACTCGCTTTCACAAACGGTCGGTGGTATTTGAATATCAATAAGCCAGTCGGGCATCAAACTTACCAGGAAGGGTGTTCATAGCCTGCGCAGCCACCGTATATTTAACATAAGATAGATTGCACGCACCATTAAAAGTCTCCCTCGTGCCGCCACATATCCCTTCAGACCGTAACATTTGCCCGCCATTTACGATACACTTGCGCCACATTTCATTCCCGCTTCCAGGCAGGCGCATGACTTCACGCACGCAAACGAAACGCGGGGAACACCACTCTGGAGAGCATCATGCTGGAAAAACTGCGTACCCCTGACGGGAAAAAATTTCTGACAGCCCTGGTGATTGTGTTCATCACCGTACTGACGGTCGTCTCACGTGTCACGTTTGAGGGGGTTGAAGAGCAGTACAACATGCCGATGGAACAGTGGAGTTCTTCGATGTTTATCATGCAGGGCGCCTGGGTGCTGATTTACAGCGTGCCGTTCTCGTTTATTATCTCGCTTCCCTTCGCGTTCTACTTTCTGGGGCCAAAAGACGATCGTGGCTGAGTTTGTCTTCGTGCAGATTTTTAGTGCCCCGCTGAGTGTGTGGCGCGAATTGTCATCATCTATTTACAAAACTGCGCTTGCCCGATAACAGGGCGCTCACTATTCTTTTGCCGATGATAACGACCTCAGGCTCCGCTTACACCAGAAACCGGCAACTGAAAGCAATACTGCTTTTGGTCATTGCCTGTTGCGTGATGCTGATTTGCCTGACCCAGCGCGCCAGCATTCTGCACCATATGCAGGTTAAAGCCGCCGCGCTCAGTCTCACCACGCAAAACAGCGGCCCGGAGGCGACCACGCCGTCGCTCTCTCCGTGCGAACTCAGCGCGCATTCGCTGCTTGCCGCACAGCCGCTCCACTTCGACACCATCATTCTGTTGCCCGGCCTGCTGGTCATCCTTCTTGCCATCCTGATCACTCTCAACGTCCGCGCTCTGCCGGATGCGATCCCCCGCCCTCCACTACGACGAATACATCTGAAAAACTGCGTTTTCCGTGAATGACTGACCGGGTTCGTCCTGTTCAGTTAATTATTCACGGAGAAAATAGATGAAAATGCTTTTCAGAAGCCTCTGGCTTCTGGCTCTCAGCATGTCTGCGGCCTGCGCCGCCGACAACGGCTGGCTGCCACCGGCGCAGTCTTCCCATGCCCATATTCAGGTACGCAGCGACGCGCCCACCGACGGCAATGTGCGCGTACTGCTGGATATCACCCTTGATAAAGGGTGGAAAACCTACTGGCGCACGCCTGGCGACGGCGGGTTTCGGCCGGTTATCGACTGGTCGTCGCAGGCCCGGACTACCTGGCACTGGCCGCAGCCGGTGAGGTTTGACGCCGCCGGGTTCAGCTCGGTGGGCTATCATGACCGCGTGACCTTCCCGCTCGACATCACCACCACAGAAAAAGCGCGCCTGCGCGGCACGCTGACGCTCTCGCTGTGCAGCAACCTTTGCGTGGTGAATACCTTCCCGCTGGATATCAATCTGGCCGATGGCCCGTCGCCCGGTTTTGACGCTGACTGGAAGGCGGCGATGGCGACGGTTCCGCCAGCGACTGGCGATATTGCGATAACAGACGTCTCCGCTCACGGTTCGACGCTCAGCCTGACGGCGACATCGCCGGATGGCTGGCCGCAACCAGCGCTTTTTGCCGATAACCCCGACGGCGTGTCGCTTTCCGTTCCGCAACTGGAAACGTCCGGCGACACGCTCACTGCGCGGTTCACCGTGCTGGACGATCGGGGCGAACCTGTGGATGCCAGCCGTCTTCAGGCGGTGTCGATGGTCCTCGGCAACGGTGTCACCAGTCAGCAAATCACCGCGAGACCCGACGGCGAGCCGCTGTTCTGGCAGGCCGTCGCGGTGGCGCTGCTCGGCGGGCTGATCCTGAACCTGATGCCCTGCGTGCTGCCGGTTCTGGGGATGAAACTCGCGTCGCTGATGACGCTGGCGCAGGCGGATCGCCGCCAGACCCGCCTGCGTTTCCTGGCCACCACCGCCGGGATTATTTTCTCCTTCCTGGCCCTGGCGGCGGTCATGAGCGCATTGCGGCTGTCGGGCGCGTGGACGGGCTGGGGCTTTCAGTTCCAGCATGCCGGGTTTATCGCCACCATGGCGGTGGTCACCTGGCTTTTTTGCTTCAGCCTCGCAGGGGTGGTGGAGATCCGGCTGCCCGCCGCGATGACCACGCGGCTCGCCACGGCAGGCGGTCAGGGCATGGGCGGCAGTTTTCTGGAAGGCGCCTTCGCGACGCTGCTGGCGACGCCCTGCACCGCGCCCTTTCTCGGTACCGCCGTCGCCTTTGCGCTGGCGGCGCCGCTGCCCCAGCTATGGCTGATTTTTCTTGCGCTCGGCATCGGAATGAGCCTGCCGTGGCTGCTCGTCAGCCTGATGCCCGGCGTGGCGCGCTGGCTGCCGCGACCCGGCCCGTGGATGGGTAAACTGCGTCTGGTGCTGGTCATAATGATGCTCGGCTCCAGTCTCTGGCTGATGTCGCTGCTGGTAAAAGAATGGGGCGCGCGGTACGTACTGCTCGCGGGCGGACTGATGGTGGCGTTATTCCTCTGGCGCTGCGCAGTCACGCTCCCGCGCCACCGGGAGAACCTGCGAACGCTGGCCTTCGGCGTGGTGTTCGGCGCCGGGCTATACGCGTTTCTGGCTCCCGCGCCACACGGGCGCAGCGAAGGGCCGCTTGACTGGCAACCCTTCAGCCAGGCGGCGCTGGATGACGCGCTTGCCGGGCATAAACGCGTGCTGGTGGATATCACCGCAGACTGGTGTCTGAACTGTAAGGTCAATGAAGTGATGGTGCTGCACCGCCCTGACGTTGTAAACGCGCTGCAGCAGAGTGACGTTGTGCTGTTACAGGGTAACTGGAGCAAACCCTCGGCGGAGATTGAACGCTTTCTCAGCCGTCACGGCGCAAGCGGCATTCCGTTTAATGCCGTTTTCGGCCCCACGACACCCGATGGCGAGGTGCTCTCCTCGCTACTGAATAAAACTGAACTGCTTACCACGCTGGATAACGCCGGCGCGGCCACCTCTCAGGCGATAAATAAGGATAACCAATGAAAAAGATGCTGATGGCGGGCGCTCTGCTCGCCGCTTTCCATGCGCAGGCGCAGACTGACGATTTACCAGAGCCGGTAAAACAGATGGAGAAACAGGGCATTACGATTATCAAACCCTTTAGCGCGCCCGGCGGTGTCCAGGCCTGGCTTGGGAAATATCAGGATACCGGCGTGGCGCTTTATCTGACGCCGGATAAAAAGCATGTTATCGCTGGCTATATGTATGACGAGCAGGGGAATAATCTCAGCGAAAAGCTCATTAACGACGAGCTGTACATCCCGGCGGGCCGCGAAATGTGGAAAACGCTGGATCAGGCGAAAGGTATTCAGGAAGGCAGTGACCAGGCCGCGTGCAAGGTGGTGGTCTTCGCAGACCCCTTCTGCCCTTATTGCCACAAGTTCTGGGAGCAGGCGCAGCCGTACCTCAAGGATAAAAGCATTAGCCTGAAAACCCTGCTGGTGGGCGTGATCCGCCCGGACAGCGGGCGCTATGCCGCGGCGGTGCTGGCCTCAGACGATCCGCAAAAGACCTGGCAGGACCTTGAAAGCTCAGCCGGTAAGGTCAAACCGGCGCTGCCGGAGAAAACCTCGCCCGCCGCGTTCAAGCAGATCCAGTACAACCAGCAACTGATGGCGCAACTGGGCGCGAACGGTACGCCCGCGATTTACTATCTGAACAAAGACAAGCTGCTCCAGCAGATCGTCGGTTTGCCTAACCCCGAACAGATGGCCGATCTGGTAGCCTGTAAGTAATCAAAAGGGCCACCTTCGCGGGTGGCCCTCAGTGATGCCCCGCCCCCTTCGCTGCTGTAATACTTTCCTGAGATGACTGTCCCGCTCCGTCACTAAACCTTTAACTACAAAGGGTTACGAGTATTCATTTCATGAATGCCTGTGATCCATATCAACTTTGGACTATCATGCCGATCGTAATATAACAATTTACATAACGATGATTATTTAATGAACAACACAATTAAAATGGCAATGGTGGTGCCTGTACTGGCACCGTTTACGGCGCAGTGCGCTACGGCAGTGGATAAACCGGCTGAAGAGCAAATCGTCGTCACAGGGCAGGCCAAAACCCCTCCTGAATCTGTCGCTGGGGCCGGTTTTAAGACCAATGACATTGAGATAGGCCCTGCAGGCAACCGGGCCTGGATCGATACGCCTTACTCCACGACCACGGTGTCGCAAGCCATGATTGACAATCAGCAAGCGAAAAGTGTCAGCGAGCTGCTGAAATACTCACCCAGCACGCAGATGCAGGCACGCGGCGGTATGGACGTCGGTCGCCCGCAAAGCCGCGGTATGCAGGGTAGCGTAGTCGCCAACAGCCGTCTCGATGGGCTTAATATCGTTTCCACCACCGCCTTTCCGGTGGAAATGCTGGAGCGCCTCGATGTGGTAAACAGCCTGACTGGCGCGCTCTATGGGCCAGCGAGCCCGGCGGGCCAGTTCAATTTTGTCGCCAAACGCCCTACGCAGGAAACGCTCAGGCGCGTCACCCTCGGCTACCAAAGCCGCGGCGCGGTAAATGGGCATGTGGATATAGGCGGGCATGTCGATGATGAGAAAAAGTATGGTTACCGCATCAACCTGCTGAATGAAGAAGGCGAAGGCAATGTGGCTGATAGCACACTGCGCCGCAAACTGGTGTCTGTTGCCTTCGACTGGAATCTTCAGCCCGGCACTCAGATACAACTCGACGCCAGCCATTATGAATTTTTGCAAAAAGGGTATCCTGGCGGGTTCAGCTATGGATCTGGCATAAAACTGCCTGATGCGCCGAACCCGAAAAATAAGAACCTCGCGCTCGACACGGCCGGAAACGATCTCACTACCGATACCGTGAGTACCCGTCTTATTCATTACATCAATGATGAATGGTCGCTGACGGCAGGTGTTGGCTGGCAGCAGGCGGATCGCGCTATGCGTTCCGTTTCCAGCACCATTGTAAATAACCGCGGCGATATTAAGCGCTCGTTGAGCGATTCCAGCGCGGCGGGTCGCTTTCGCGTGCTCAGCAATACCATGACGCTTAACGGTCACCTCGATACCGGTTCCGTCGGCCACGATCTGGCGCTCTCCACGACGGGCTATGTCTGGTCTATCTATGGCGCTAAGGGTGCCAGTCAGCGCTATAACCTTGGCACCACCAGCATGTATGACCCGTCCCGGATGAGCGAGCCGGGTAACGGACGTATCAATACGGACGGTGCCCGCTACAAATCCAGTGAGAATACCCAGCAGAGTATTACCCTCGGCGATACGATGACGTTCTCGCCCAAATGGTCCGCGATGTTCTGGTTAAGCCAGAGCTGGTTACAGACGAAAAACTTCACGAAACAGGGGGAAAAAACCAGCGAAGTGAATCAGGATGGTCTGAGCCCGAGCGCGGCGCTGATGTATAACATCACGCCCGCGCTGATGGCCTATATCAGCTACGCCGATTCGCTGGAACAGGGCGGGACGGCGCCCACAGGCGCAGGCGTCAAAAACGAAGGCCAGACGCTGGACCCCTACCGCAGCCAGCAGTATGAGGCCGGTCTGAAAGCCGATCTCGGTGATATGAACCTGGGCGCGGCCGTGTTCCGTCTTAAACGCCCTTTCGCCTATGTGGGTGAAGACAATATCTATCGGGAGCAAGGGGAGCAGGTGAATGACGGTCTGGAGCTGACGGCCGCCGGTCATCTCTGGCAGGATCTGAACATTTACAGCGGCGTGACGTTCCTCGATCCGACGTTAAAAGATACGGCATCTGCCGCCACCAGCGGCAAACGCGTGGTCGGCGTACCGAAAGTCCAGGCTAACCTGCTGGCCGAATACAGTCTGCCGTCGCTGCCGCAGTGGGTATACAGCGCCAGTCTTCATTACACGGGCAAGCGTGCCGCCAATGATACCAATACGTCATGGGCGGATAGCTATACCACGCTGGATCTCGGTACGCGTTACACCACCCGCATCCACAACCTTCCCACCACACTTCGTCTGACGGTCAATAACGTGACTAACGAGCATTACTGGGCGTCGATTTTCCCTTCTGGCACGGATGGCGATGGCGGTTCGCCAAGCGCCTTCCTCGGCGGCGGTCGGGAAGTCCGCGCCTCCGTGACGTTTGATTTCTGAGGGCGATGCGAATGAAATTAACCCGACTCTTTCCGGCGCTGGCGCTTGTCGTCAGCAGCCTCGCCAGCGCCGGTCCGCTGGAAGGCGCTGGCCATAACGATACCCGCATCGCCTCGCCGTGGCCCGCACAAAACACCATCATTGCCATGCTGGGGTATGGCGATAACATTGTAGGCACGTCACAGGTAGCAAAGCAGATCCCGCTGTTTCGTCAGAGCCTGCCGCATATCGACCACGTGCCCGTTGTCAGCATGAGCAGTAGCCATGAGATCAACCCGGAGCAGATTATCGCCCTCGGCACAGAACTGCTGATGGTGGCGAAAAATATGCACGTGCCGCAACCGGAAATGTTGTCCCAGGCGGGCGTTCGCGTGCTGGCATTCGAGGCCAATTCCATGCAGGCGCTGACCGCCCGCGTCCAGCAGACCGCCGACGCGCTCGGGCCGGACGCGCAGGCGAAAGCGCATCGATATCAGCGTTACTTTGACCGTAACGCGACGCTGGTGCGAACGCGACTGCGCGATTTACCCGAAAACCAGCGCGTCACGGTGTATCACAGTATGGGTAACCCGCTGACCACAACGGGCCGCCCGTCGCTGAACCAGGACTGGATGGATCTGGCTGGCGCAAATAACGTGGCGGAGAAGTGGTTCGGCGTGAAGAAAAACAGCGCAGGCGAGGTATCGCTTGAGCGCATCATAGCGGCTAATCCGGCCGTCATTGTCGCCATGAACAGACGCGATGCCGACGAAATCCTCACCTCGCCGCAGTGGGCAGGCGTGGACGCCGTCATTCATCACCGCGTCTATACCAATCCCAAAGGGATGTTCTGGTGGTGCCGGGAGACCAGCGAAGAGGCGTTACAGTTTCTCTGGCTGGCGAAAACGCTTTATCCGGAACGCTTCGCGGATGTCGATATGATCAGCGAAACACGCACGTTCTACCGCGATTTTTTCGATCTTAAACTGAGTGACGCGCAGATTGCCGCGATCCTGACGCCGCCGGAGTCATGATGTCGGCGACTGAACTGCGTTACCCGGACGCCGCATCGGTTTCACGCCGCTACCGGAAGCTGGTGCGTCGTCGCGTTATGCTGGCGGTAATGATTGTCCTGGCTATTGCGGCCGCACTGGTGTCCGATATGGCTTTCGGCCCTTCCGGCATTGGGCTGCACCAGCTCTGGCAGGGTATTGTTGACCCAGGCCAGGTGAGCCCCGGCGTAAGGGTGATTGTGCGGGAAATCCGTCTGCCCTATGCGCTGATGGCGCTGCTGGTCGGCATGGCGCTGGGGCTGGCGGGCGCCGAGATGCAGACCATTCTCAACAATCCGCTCGCCAGTCCATTCACGCTGGGCGTATCGTCAGCGGCCGCCTTTGGCGCCGCGCTGGCGATAGTCGCGGGGATCTCCCTTCCTGGCATCAGCGAGGCCTGGATTGTGCCAGCCAACGCGTTCATCTTCGCGTTGTTTTCAGCGCTGCTGCTGGACGGCGTGACACGCTGGACGCGGGTCAGTCATTCCAGCGTCGTGCTGTTTGGCATTGCGCTGGTGTTCACCTTTAACGCCCTGGTCTCCATGATGCAGTTTGTCGCGACCGAAGATACGCTGCAGGGGTTAGTGTTCTGGACGATGGGCAGTCTGGCGCGCGCTTCATGGCTGAAGCTCGGGCTGCTGGCGCTGGCGCTGATTATCGTCCTCCCGCTGTCGCTGCGCAGCAGCTGGCAGCTCACCGCCCTGCGTCTGGGTGAAACGCGCGCGGCCAGTTTCGGTATTGACGTCCGCCGCCTGCGACTCGCCTCGCTGCTGCGTATTAGTTTGCTCTCGGCGCTGTCGGTGGCCTTCGTCGGGCCAGTCGGATTTATCGGCCTCGTGGCGCCGCATATCGCGCGATTAGCGGCCGGTGAAGATCATCGTTTTTATCTGCCGATCAGCGCCTTGCTGGGCGGACTTATTCTCTCTCTCGCCTCGATTGCCTCCAAAAACCTTCTGCCGGGTGTCGTGATCCCGGTGGGGATTGTCACTTCGCTGGTGGGGGTACCCTTCTTTTTGAGCATAATTCTGCGCTACCGGGGACGGCTGTAATGACAGGGCTAAAAATAGAGAATCTGAAAGCGGGATACGGCAGGCGCGAGGTCATTGATAATCTGAGCGCGCCGCTACTGCCACGCGGGAAAATCACCGTGCTGACCGGGCCGAACGGCTGTGGTAAATCGACGCTGTTGCACGCGCTGGCGGGCCTGAACCCGGCGCGCGGCACGGTCAGTCTTGACGGCGAACCGCTACTCGCCCTGCCCTTCGCCCGACGCGCGCAAAAAGTTGTCCTGATGCCGCAATCGCTGCCGCAGGGCGTGCATTTGCACGTACTGGAATCCCTGCTGGCCGCCCGGCGCGCCTCCGGGGCGGGGAATGCGCGCGATGAAGAGGCCTGCGCGCTGGCGCTGCTGGAGACATTAGGCATCTGTCACCTTGCGCTGCGTTATCTGGATCAACTCTCCGGTGGGCAAAAACAGCTGGTGGGGCTGGCGCAATCGCTGATCCGGGAGCCATCGCTTCTCCTGCTCGACGAGCCATTAAGCGCGCTGGATCTCAATCATCAGTTTCAGGTCATGGACGTGGTGGCACGGGAAACCCGTCGCCGGAATATGGTGACGGTAGTGGTGGTGCACGATCTCAACATCGCATTGCGGCATGCCGGGCACGTAATGATGATGAAAGCGGGGCAACTCATCGCATGCGGCGAGCCGGGGGACGTGATTACGCCAGCGTCTCTCGCAAGCGTATATGGCGTGCGGGCCAGGGTTGAACGCTGCTCGCAGGGCAGGCCGCTGTTGATCGTGGATGGGCTGGAGGATGAAGACGTACAGCCGTTACCTGCGTGAGCGAAATGTATACGCTGCGGTTACGGCATACGTAAGCGAAACAGGGGCCTTTGCTACAGATTCTCCTCATACAGTATCGTCTCGCGGATCGTGTCGAGCGCCTTGCGCAGGGTCTCCAGCGGTAAAGAGCCGAGCGCGAGACGTATCGCGTGGGGCGTATGGAGCGAGGCGCTGAACGGCTCGGCGGTGGACACCGAAATCTTTTTCTGCAGCAGTTTTTGCGCCACCTGCTCGGCCCGCACGCCTTCCCGCAGCGGCAGCCAGAGAAAATAAGAGGACGGGTGGCTCATGATCTCAAGCGGCGCCAGCGCCTCCCGGGCGATACGCTGGCGCGCCCGCGCATCGCGGCGCTTCAGCACTTCAAACCGGTTCGCCGTGCCGTCACGCAGCCAGTGGCATACCAGCGTCGTCATCAGCGCAGGCGTATTCCAGGCGGTGGCGCGGATGGTACGCTCGAAGAGGCTCTGAAAACGCGGCGGGCAGACCACCGCCCCCACGCGCAGGCCCGTCGCGATATTCTTTGAAAACCCCGTGACATACACCGTTCTCTCCGGCGCCAGCGCCGCGAGCGGCACCGGTGCGGGTTTCACCAGCCAGGCGTAAGGCGCGTCTTCGATGAGTAACAGATCGTATTGCCGGGCGATCGCCACCAGCGCCCGTCGCTGGCGCGGCGTCATTACCCAGCCGAGCGGATTATGCAGCGTCGGCATCGTGTACACCGCCCGCACGCGACGCTTCTCACAGAGCGCCCGCAATGCCGCCAGATCGGGCCCCTGCGGGGTACAGGGCACCGCCACCAGCTCAGAATGACACAGCTGCGCGGCCACTTTAAAACCAGGGTAGGTGAGCGCGTCCACCGCCACGACATCGCCGGGCCGCAGCAGGCTCATTACCGTCACGGCGAGGCCATGCTGCGCGCCGTTCACGACCAGCACGTTCTCAGGAGCGGTATTCAGCCCGGCGCCCGCCAGATACGCGGCGATAGTCTCCCGGTCTTTCGCCCGCCCGGCGTGGGGCTGATAGCGCAGCAGCGCGTCGATATCCCCGGCCGAAGCCAGCTGGCGCAACGCGTCCCGCAGCCGTTCAGCCTGTCCCGGCAGCGCGGGATAGTTAAAACTCAGATCCAGCGCATCCGCTGCCACAGCGTGCTGATCGATACCCAGCCCCGGCGGCAGCGCGATATCCCGCACAAACGTGCCCCGCCCCGTTTCGCCGCTCACCAGCCCCATCGCCTCCAGCTCGGCGTAAACGCGCGTCGCCGTGGCGAGCGAGACATGGTGCTCCGCCGCCAGCCGCCGGTGCGTCGGCAGTTGAACGCCTGCGGTTAACTCACCGCTGCGGATAGCCGCAGCGTAGCGATCGACGAGAACTTTGTAGCGCGCTTTCACGGCAATGTATCCATGACAATTTTTTGATTGTCCTGAATCTAGCGCCCTACACTGGCGGTCGTCAATGTGAGCGGTTTATCAGGAGAGTGAAATGGAAAATCCGTCCCGTCCGGGCCCGTGGGCAGGCTGGCTGAATGGCCTGCTGGGCGTTGTCATTTTCAGCGGTTCGCTGCCCGCCACGCGCGTCGCTGTGCTGGATTTCTCGCCGTTTTTTCTGACGTTCGCCCGCGCCACCCTCGCCGGCGGGCTGGCGCTGCTGCTGATGATGCTGCGCCGGGAAACGCGCCCGACGGCGCGGCAGGCGGTGTCGCTTGCCGTCGTTTGCGCAGGCGTGGTGGTGGGCTTTCCCTTGCTGACCGCGCTGGCGCTACAACACGTGACCTCGGCGCATTCGATGGTGTTTATCGGTCTGTTGCCGCTGGCGACGGCGCTCTTCGGCGTCCTGCGCGGCGGCGAACGCCCTCGCCCGGCGTTCTGGATCTTCTCCGTCATGGGGAGCCTGCTGGTGGCGGGCTTCGCCCTCACCGGCGAGGTGCGCGTCTCGTTACGGGGCGACCTGCTGATGCTGGCCGCCGTGGCGCTGTGCGGTTTAGGCTATGCGGAAGGCGCGGCGCTGTCGCGTCAGCTCGGCGGCTGGCAGGTGATCGGCTGGGCGCTGATCCTCGCGCTGCCGCTGATGCTGGGCGCCGCCTGGCTGACGCGCCCCGCCACGTTCAGCGCGGTGGCGCCTGCGGCCTGGATTTCGCTGGGCTATGTATCGCTCTTTAGTATGCTGATAGGTTTTATATTCTGGTACCGCGGACTGGCCGCAGGCGGGATAGCCGCTGTCGGACAACTTCAGCTGTTACAGCCGTTTCTCGGCCTCGCGCTCGCCGCGACGCTGTTGAATGAACACGTCAGTCCGCTGATGCTGGCCGTGACGCTGGGGGTGATCCTCTGTGTGGCGTGCTCAAAGAAATTCGCGCGCCAGTGATTAACTGAATAAGGAAGCCTTATGTTTAAGAGTCTCGCCGCTTTTCCGCTGACGCCGCTCGTTAACGGCAAGCCAGATGAAAAAACTTTTGTGTCGCTGATTGAAAATCTGGCGGCGGCGCGGGTGAATGTCATCGCCCCGCTCGGCTCTACCGGCAGCTATGCCTACCTCTCCCGTGAGCAACGCGCCCGCCTCACGGCGCTGTCCACAGGCGCGGCAGGCGATATTCCGGTTATGACCAGCATTGGCGCGCTGCGTCTGGAAGAGATGCTGGCTCTCGCCGATGACGCCCAGCGCGCCGGCGCGCGCGGGCTGCTGCTCTCGCCGCTCTCCTATCAGCCGCTCAGCCAGGAAGAGGCATACCGGCTCTATGAGCGTGTCGCGCGTGCCGTCTCGGTGCCGCTGTGTATTTATGATAATCCCGCCACTACAGGCTTCACCTTTACCCAGGACTTACTGTGCGCCGTGGCGCGCTTGCCTAACATCGGCTCGATGAAACTCAGCCCGTTCAGCGATGCCGCCGGGGCGGCAGCGAAAATCGCCGCGTTGCGCCGCGAGATCCCCGCCACCGTCACCCTTGGCATCAGTGGCGATCATCAGGCCGCCGATGCGCTGCTGGCGGGCGCCGATATGTTCTGTTCGGTCACCGCCGGGCTCTGGCCGCGCGACATCCGCGCGTTGACCGACGCCGCGCTCGCGGGTGACGAGGCGCAGGCCGCCGCGCTCAACGGGGCATTTGAACCGCTCTGGACCTTGTTCCGCCGTCACGGCAGTTTGCGGGTCATTGCGGCGGCCGCGGAGCTGTCCGGGCGCGTCGCGGCGCCCTGCCTGCCGGAGCCGCTGCTGAGCCTGCAGGGCGAGGCGCGCGCGCAGTTGCAGACGGTGCTGGCGCAGCGAAACTATCACTAATCCGCCATACATATTCGTTAAATCGAATATGATGTTGACGCCACGCGTTGAGCGATCCACACTGCCCTCCACGATTTATGGAGGGCTATATGACGTCGCTTACACCGCTACAGCTGTTTAAACTGCTTGCTGACGACACCCGGCTGCATCTGGCGCTGCTGCTGCGCGCGCAGGGCGAGCTGTGCGTTTGCGAGCTTTCGGCCACGTTAAACCTCTCCCAGCCCAAAATCTCCCGCCATCTGGCGTTGCTGCGCGACAGCGGTCTTTTAAGCGATCGCCGCGACGGCAAATGGATCCACTACCGGCTTTCGCCGCACATGCCCGCCTGGGCTGCCGCTGTGATCGAGCAGGCGTTTTTATGCCAGCGGGAGGCCATTGCGTCTCTGGTCGCGCAAAGCCTGTCAAACGGCAGACATTGCGGCTAAAAAATTTCCATTTACATATATGAATTATCATATTTGTCAGGCCTTACTTCGGCGCAAAAGCCGTGTTTGTTCAGTCAAGGAGAGTGGTATGTTTCTGGCGGGTGCGATTTTTATCCTGACCCTGGTTCTGGTTATCTGGCAGCCGAAAGGGCTCGGCATCGGCTGGAGCGCATCGGCGGGCGCGGCGCTGGCGCTGCTCACCGGCGTGGTGCACATCAGCGATATTCCCGTGGTGTGGAATATTGTCTGGAACGCCACTGCGACGTTTATCGCCGTGATTATCATTAGTCTGCTGCTGGATGAGTGCGGTTTCTTCCGCTGGGCGGCGCTGCATGTGGCGCGCGGGGGCAACGGTAAAGGGGCCCGGCTGTTTACCTTGATAATTTTACTGGGCGCCATGGTGGCGGCGCTGTTCGCTAATGACGGCGCGGCGCTGATCCTCACGCCCATTGTTATCGCGATGCTGCTGGCGCTCGGCTTCAGCCGCGGCGCGACGCTGGCGTTTGTGATCGCGGCAGGTTTTATCGCCGATACCGCCAGCCTGCCGTTGATGGTCTCGAATCTGGTGAATATCGTGACGGCGGATTTTTTCTCGCTCGGCTTCAGCGATTACGCCGCCGTGATGGTGCCGGTAAACCTCGCCTCGGTAGCGGCTTCACTGGTGATGCTGCACCTGTTTTTCCGCAAAGCCATTCCGGCGACATACGATCGTGAGAAAATTAGCGCGCCGCAGACGGCAATCCGCGATCGGCGCACCTTCATAACCGGCTGGCTGGTTCTGGTGTTGTTGCTGGTGGGCTTTTTCGCGCTGGAGCCGCTCGGCGTGCCGGTGAGTCTGGTCGCCGCCGTGGCGGCGGCAGTGCTCTGGCTGGTCGCGCGTCAGGGAGACGTTATCGATACGCGCAAAGTGCTGAAAGGCGCGCCGTGGCAAATCGTCATTTTCTCGCTGGGCATGTATCTGGTGGTGTATGGCCTGCGCAACGCCGGGCTGACCGGTTATCTCTCCACCCTGCTTAACGTCTTCGCGCAGCACGGGATCTGGGGCGCGACGCTCGGGACGGGCGTTCTGACCGCCGCGCTCTCCTCCGTAATGAATAATATGCCAACGGTGCTGGTCGGCGCGCTCTCCATCGACGGCAGCGCCGCCACGGGCGTCGTTAAGGACGCCATGATTTACGCGAATATCATCGGCTGCGATTTAGGCCCGAAGATAACGCCAATCGGCAGCCTCGCCACGCTGCTCTGGTTGCATGTACTGGCGCAGAAAAATATTGCGATGAGCTGGGGCTATTACTTCCGGGTCGGTATTGTCATGACGTTGCCGGTGCTGCTGGTAACGCTTGCCGCCCTCGCCCTGCGTCTCTCTTTTTAACCTGGTCCAGGGCGCGGCAAAACGCGCCCTGACGGAGAACCCTGATGACCCCGATTACGATTTACCATAACCCGGCCTGCGGCACCTCGCGCAACACGCTTGGCCTTATTCGCAACAGCGGCGTAGAGCCGACCATTATTCTTTATCTGGACACGCCGCCAACGCGCGACGAGCTCAAGATGCTGATTACCCGGATGGGCATTAGCGTGCGGGCGTTGCTGCGTAAAAATGTCGAGCCGTATCAGGCGCTCGGGCTGGACGATGAGAAAATCAGTGATGCGCAGTTGCTGGACGCAATGCTGGCGCACCCGATACTGATTAATCGTCCGATCGTAGTGACGCCGCTTGGCACCCGGCTGTGTCGTCCCTCAGAAGCGGTGCTGGCCCTTCTGCCCGATCCCCAGCAAGGCCCGTTTACCAAAGAAGATGGCGAGATTGTCATTCCACCTGCGCCCTGATGCAGTTGAACCTTAATCAACGGCTCTTTTTCAGGAGGAGCCGTTGACCGCCGGGCTCAGGCGCGCCAGAAAAACCGCGAGAGCAGGATCAGGAACGGATAGATCTCAAGCCGCCCCAGAATCATCGCCAGACACATCAGGTATTTCGCGCCGTCATTGAGCGTGTCGAAGCTCGCCGCCGTCACGCCGAACCCAAGCCCCATATTATTGATGCAGGCGGCTACCGTGCCGAAGGCGCTTAACAGATCATATCCCATTGAGGTCAGCGCCCAGATAAACAGAATGCTGACCAGCATGTAGAGAAAGAAAAAGCTGCATACCGAGCGCAGCACACGCTCATTCACGACGCTCTGACCGACATGCAGGCTGAGGATCGCCCGCGGATGCGCCAGCTGATGTACCTCATTACGGCTTTGTTTAAACAGGATCAGAAAGCGCAACGCTTTAATGCCCCCGCAGGTTGAGCCCACACAGCCGCCAAAAAAGCTCGCCAGCAACAGCATGACGATAGTGTGCGCAGGCCAGCTCGCATAGTCTGACGTCGCAAGGCCGTTGTCGGTAATCATTGAGCTTGCCAGAAAGAAGGCATGAACCAGGCTGCCCGTCAGGTCGTACATCCCCTTATGCCAGACCTGCCAGGCGGTCAGCAGCACGATAATCAGCGTGACCAGAAGAAAAAAGTGCAGTTCGGCGTTGCGGCGAAAGGGTTTTAAGGTTCGCCGGGTAAAGGCGACGAACCAGACGGTAAAATTTACCGCGGATAGCAGTGAAAACAGCCCCGCCACCAGCTCGACCGGATAACTGTCATAAAAGCCAATGCTTTCATTGCGCGTGGAGAACCCGCCGAGAGAGACCGTAGAAAGCCCGTGGCACAGCGCGTCAAACCACGGCATACCCGCTATCCGGTAAGCGGCTGCGCAGGCGGCTCCCAGCAAGACATAGGTCAGCCAGAGCGTGCGCGACGTATCTGCAAGACGCGGCGTTAAGCGCTCTTCCTTAAACGGGCCGGGCATCTCCGACTGATACAGTTTCATGCCGCCTATCCCGAGCAGCGGCAGCACGGCGACCGCGAGGACAATAACGCCCAGACCACCGATAAAGTTGAGTTGCGCGCGGTAGTAAAGATAAGCCTTCGGAAGCCCGCTCACATCATTAATGATGGTGGCGCCCGTCGTCGTTATCCCGGATACGCCTTCAAAAAGCGCCTGCGCGGCGTTCAGGCCGAGCGCGTTATCGAGCCAGAACGGCATCGCGCTGATTAGGGAAAACAGTATCCAGAACAAAACAATTATCAGAAAACCGTCGTGGGTTTTCAGCGGCGCTATCTGGCGGCGTGTGGCAAGCCATGCGGCGCAGCCTGGCACAAAGAAAGTGACAAAAGTCACCAGAAAGGAAAAGTAACTGCGCTCCTTACAAAACAGCGCGACGAGCATCGGCGGCAGCATCGAAAAGCTGTAGAGCAACACCAGAAAACCACACAGATGGATGACAATGGCGGGACGTGAAGAATTTGCAGGAGCGTGCGGTAGCAAAACCAGGCCTCAAAACATTCTACTGACAGATCCTCTTATTAAACCTCCCCTCGTATAAAAATGTTGTAAAAAAATCACCCTCGCTGTGGCGGGTATCGTCAGGATATGCGCAAAGAAACCGTTAAGCACGGCGGGTAGCGTTCGGCGTGATGGGGCGGCGCCATATGTTGCGCCGGTGATGATTCATCATGATGAGCCTGAGGAGATAACGGAAGCATGCGGGCCTGGCCGGGATCGCCGAAAAAAGAGAGCAACAGCGACGGTTGCCCGTCGCATGCCGCACGTTTACAACCGGCTTGCGATATTCTGCAGAACGGTCATCTCTTCCTGAGAAAACTGCTTAGTGCCGCCGCGCAGCGTATTGAGCGTGATGTGCCACGGGTTGCCACGGCTGATAACCACTTTTGAGCGGATATCATAGTGCTGCGTCGCGAAATCCTCAGTGATGAGCTTTTCGACCGGCGACAAATCGGCGTAAACCGTCGAGCCACCAGGGCCTGCTGCAAAGCGGGCCGGGTGTGAGGCAAGACCGGAATCAAGCTGTGTTTTCGCCTTCGCCGGATCTTTCACCACCTTGTTATTGGTGTCCTCAAAAAATTTATTCACTTTATTACGTACTTTCACGGCTTTTTTTACGGTTTCCAGAAAGCGTTTGTTATTCGCCGTCTGTCGCTCCGCCATGGTGTTACGCAGGATGACCAGCGCGCCGCCCACGACGCCGAAAACGCCGCCGGCACTCAGTAATGCCGTACGGGCCGCAATTGTAGAAGCCGCGTTTGCTGCGGCGCTACCGGCTGTCACCGTCGCGGTTGCCGCAGCGGAAACGCCGAGCAGCCCGCCAACCCCGGCGATAACTTTACCGGCATAATCATAGGCGATTTTGGTGGCATCATTATAAATGCTGCCTCCGCGCCCGCCCATGCCAGGAACGCGGGTATTATACCGGTCGAAAAACTGACGGTTATTCTGGATGGTAGTATTCGGCCCGGAATTGAGTAATCCCATTTCCAGATCGCGCCCGCCGTTATTGATTCCCACAGGTCGGGAGCTGGCCAGTAATTGTTCATAGGTATACATTACGCTGCGCTCTTCAGCATTTTCAAACTGATACAGCGTGTCATCATCGAGTTCATTAACGAAATCGATGATGGTATGTATTTCTTGCTCAGTAAAGTGCGAACGGTCGGAAAGAAGGGCATTTATCATGGAGTTAATTTCTGCCATCTTGCCACTCCTTTTTTATCAGAGTTCTTTATTCTGTTTGATATCCCAACCGGCTTTCGTTTCAGCGCCTTTGGTGCCCTGGTTTGACTGTTCCCAGTAATGGAAATTCACTTTCGCCGCCTGGAAGTAGTAATTCACCAGCACAGTATCGGTCTGGCCGACGCCGGTAAATTCAGTGCGGGTTACCAGCACATCTTCAAGAACGATTTTCGAGTATTCCACCTGCTGCCCACCGGCCTTACAGACAGAAAGCTCAACTTTATTAACGTGCTTACCGCTGGCGCAGAATTTCAGAATGGCGGGTGTGCCTTTATCCACAATGGCCTGCACGGCTAAATCCTGAAAGTTAACTTTACCGGCACCGCCACCGCCGCCCACAGCCATATTGCCCGGCTGCGCTGCGCCCCAGTTAAAAGAAAGCACATCGATCCAGCTGGCATGGTTGGCATCTTTAGATTCGCCAGTAACGCCTTCCACTTTCAGGAACATATCAATAGCCATGTAATACTCCTTGTTATCAGATAGCAGGTGAGAATAAGCAGAGCCCGGAGGCAAATAATTCGGTTTCACTGTAAATTTATTCAAAAGGCTAAACAATACCGCTCCGGAAATTAAGACGAATCTCATTCGAATTATTTCCGCGTATATCCTGTATTTGTTTCATTTTTATTGCCGGAGTATTAATCATGAAGAAAATTGAATGTGGCATAGCTCACAAAAAATCTGGCGAATACTTAGCGAAAACGCGAAATGACATTTATTAACTGTAATAACGAAAAATTATCATACTCTCTGACGCTGCGTTGGCTTTCAAAGAATACGTTATAAAACAAACTACTTTTATCCTGTCATTAACCTCAAGGAAACGGCGAACCTGCGATTTATCTTAAATCCGCTGTTCATTAGAAAATGAAATATTAACAATGCTATTAGTTGCCAGCAAAAATACCGCTCCGCTAATTCAGCGCAATCTTAATGGTAGCCCACCACAATAATCCGTCCGTAAAAGCGCCTGTCAGGGCACTGAAACTGGATCGGATAAGGTGGCTCATAAAAAATGACGCACCGTCAGAGGAGGCTGTCCTGACGGTGTTGCGTCACTCCTTATCCCCACCGTCTGCCTGAGCGCAGCCGCACATCAGGCGGCATAGATAGATTTGTCATTGCCGGTGGCGATAGTATTTGGCAGGCGAAACGCCTGATTACGCCCGCGATTCTTCGCCAGATAGAGCGCGGTGTCGGCACCGCGGATAAGTACGCTGAATGCGTCTTCACGCCCATTGCCCCTGACCGTATGGCAACCGGCGCTGACGGTCACGACCTGCTCCGGCAGATCCGTCGACGGGTGCGGCAGATGTTTATCCCGGATCATGCTGACCGCCCGCTGCGCCAGTGCCAGCGCCTCTTCGCCGGTCGTCTCCGGCAGCACTATCGCGAACTCCTCCCCGCCGTAACGCGCCACCAGATCGCAGGTACGCAGCGTTACCATTTGCAGGGTATTACCGATAAGCCGCAGACAGGCGTCGCCAGCGGCATGGCCGCGGCTGTCGTTGTAGCGCTTGAAGAAATCGATATCGAGCATAATCAGCGATACCGGGCTTCCTGACGTGGCGGAATCCGCCAGCACTTTCGCAAGCGTGGTGTCGAATTTACGGCGGTTGGCAAGCCCCGTCAGGCTGTCGGCCATCGCCATCGATTTAAAGGTCTGGTTGGCTTTCAGGAGTTCGTCACGCAGCTGTTTAAGCTCCTGCTGATCGCGAATGCTGCTGCGTACCTTGCGAAACACCACGGAACTGAACACCAGAAACCCCAGCAGCAGCATAAAGTTGGAGAGCAGGCCCGGCAGATTATTGCGCAGCCAGTGCATACGCACTTCCGCGCGATCGTAACCGGCGACCACCACCAGCGGCAGTTTTTCCGTGCGGGCAAAGCCAAAAACTCTTTCGATGTGATCCAGCGACGCCACCCAGGTGCCGGTTCCGCGATCGGCCCGGATAAGCTCGCGGGTAAACAGCGGGCTGCCGGAAATATTCATGTCGATTTTTGCTTTATCGTAAGGGCGCACGCAGAGTACCGAGCCATCGGTCAACAGCAGCGCCAGCATATCGCGCGGGCCGAGTTCAAAATAACTGTAAAAGCGCTGGAAGTACTCAAGCTTAACGGTGGCGAGCACCACGCCCGCAAAACCGCCGCTGAGATCGTTGACCCGCACCGACACCGGGATCACCAGTTCATCCGACGCCAGGCTTTTAATCACACGCCCGATATGAATGCCGGTCTGGCGATTTTCATCATGAAAGCGGAAAAAATCCTTGTGCGTAATGTCTTCCGGAATGCCTGTAATGCCGGAAGATGAGCCTTTAATCATTCCCTGCGCATTATAGAAATAGAGCCCGTCGAGCAGCGGCTGGCGCGCTTTCAGCCGCACCAGATAGTTGTGGTAAGTCGAGGCCTGGCCTGCGCCGACCGTAGTGCGCACGTCATCAAGCGTCTGGCCGACCGCCATAAAGGTGTCTTCCGCCTGACGCACCTGGGCGACCGAGAGGTTGACGGCCTTGTTTGCCGCCTGTGCTATCTCATCGTCCCAGGAGTGCATAAACACCAGTACGTTCGTGCCGATCCCGCCCACCAGGAGGAACAGAAGTAAGACAGCCAGGCTTCGGCCAAGCGAAGTGCTCAACCCAAGACGGTAAGAAATAAACTGCCTGAGAGTCACGAAACGGTTCCCCGGAAATAACCAACGTTGCTTCAGGGGTTATCGGTACTGCCCGCCGTTTCTGGAGGGCCAGGCGCGCGCCTGGTGACAATAATTTAACAGTATGGAGCAAGTACTCACACCGTTAACGGTAACATTACAGATAACGGATCAGACAGCAGGCGTTCCCTGATGAAAAATAAGCTGCCAGCGGTCTTCCCCCACATGTACCCAATGCGATGCGCGCCATGACAGACGCTGGCCTTCGGGATCACAGGTGCGGTAGCGCAGGATAGCGCTGTCAGCGTTTACCGACAGTAACGTAAAATCGTTACTCACAATACACGCTGTGCCGGTCTCTCGTGTCAGCGCGTCGATCGTCTCATCCCGACTGGCCAGTACGCCGGAGCGTGTCACCTCGCAAAAATGCGGGTGAAGGATGTGCTCAAGCCAGTCGCGATCGCGTCGCTGTTCGCCATGCAGGCTTTGTTCGAGCGTAATGAGTCTTTCCAGTAACATGGATGGATCTTTTCTCCTGACGCGCTGAATAAATGCCATTAAGTACCTTATTTGGGGTTATCCCTTAATGCACTAAACGCGTATTATTGCGCTGAACAGCAATAGTTTCGTAGAAATCTATAACGACAATAAGGATACCAAAATGTCGATGGTGTTTTGCCGCGGGTGCGGGAAAGAAATTCATGAATCGGCCAGAGCCTGCCCGCAGTGTGGCGCGACGCAGTTGATTGGCGGGAATAAAAACAGAATCAGCGCCGCGTTACTCGCTTTTTTCCTGGGCGGTTTCGGAGCCCATAAATTCTATTTAGGTAAAATCGGCCAGGGCTTACTTTACCTCATCTTCTGCTGGACCTTTATTCCTTCGATTATCGCGTTTGTCGAATTTATCATCTATTTATGCGATACCGATGAAAACTTCGCGCGTAAATATGGCTGATAACGCCTGAACTTAAAGCCATTCCCTGCCCTGCTGGCGTGGAATGGCTTTTCTGGTTTTGCTTCCAGGCAGCCCCCTCCCTTGCGCGAACCCACAGCGATTCACGCCACAGACTTTCTTACGGCAGACTGAAAATAACGCCATCCGGTGATACTCTTACCCCCTGCGACGCCCGCCGATGTTATGCAGGTAAAGGTAATGAATAAAAAAGAGTTTGTGACCCAGGATCTGCTCAGCAAAATCTACCAGGACACCACGCCGGGCCCGCGAAAACTGTCGCCGGAAAGACAGTTAGCTGAAGAGTATGGCGTCTCGCGTTTTACCATTCGCCAGGCGCTGGAAAAACTGGTGAGCATTGGCGTCGTGCGGATTGTTCAGGGCTCAGGCGCCTGGATCAACGAGCAGGCGCGCAATAACCCGCTGGTATACAACTCGATTACCGAAAAGCGCTTCGATCAAATCCGCTATCGCATGCTTAGCCTGCACAAAAAGCGCCCGGACAAAGCGGCGCAGCAGATTTTTGGTATCAGTGAGGAGAGTTTTATCTGGCATTTTTGCCGTCTGCGCTATGTCGATGACGCGCCGGTGCAGCTGGAAATTTCCAGTCTGCCGGTCGCGGACTTTCCTGACCTGAATCAGCAGGCGATTGAGCATTCCATTCAGCAATATGTGCTGGGCAAAGGGCTGACGATTTCCCACATGCTGACCACCTACCGCGCAGTAAGCGTGAGCCGCGAACAGGCGGTATTACTGGGCTGCAAGAAAGGCAGCCCGGCGATGCACATTAATAATCGCGGCATTCTGGAGGGCGGGCGCGTCTTTGAGGTGAGCGATATTATTGATATCAATTATACCTGCACTTACGTCATTCCCTATAACCATGACACCTTAACCCGCCGCCAGAATCAGGGTGTGTGAAGGGTGCCGTCCGGCAGGCGGCTTTGCGTCCATTCATGCGGGCGATACACCACCGGATGCGCCCGCGCCAGCGTCTCGTTGAATCCCACGCCAATGCCGGCATTCACCGGCGGATAGATAAAGCCGTCTTTCACCTCAGGCGCGCCCGGGAAAATCTTGTCCGTCATGGCCGAGCGGGGAATGAACTCCTGAATGGCCGCGTTATGCAGATGAATATTTAAATGCGTGTTCACCGCCACGCCAACCGGCGCCATATCGCCAGGGCCATGCCAGGCGAGGCGCACGCCGAACGCCTGACACAGATGCGCCAGCTTCAGCGCCGGGGTGATCCCGCCGATTTGCGAGACATGGCAGCGGATAAAGTCGATACGGCGGTTAACAATCAGATCGTGCCATTCGCTCGGGTTATTAAAGAGTTCGCCCATCGCCAGCGGCACGCAGCTGTGCTGGCGCACCTGTTCCAGCCAGGCGCTCTGCTGGGGCGGCAGAATATCCTCAATAAAATAGGGCTGGTAAGGCTCCAGCTGTTTGGCGAGCTGTACAGCCTGCTGCGGGAACAGGCGCTCGTGAACGTCATGCAGAATATGTAGCGTCCAGCCATATTTCTCACGCAGCGCGCGGAACATATCGACGGTATTGCTCATATATTCCTGCTGATCGAACCAGGCGCCAGGCGTGGGGTTTTCCGGCGCATGAAGGTCAGAAGCCGTGCCGCCGTAAAAACCGAGCTGACAGCGGATATGGCGATAGCCTTTTTCGATGAGCGCATCCACTGACGCGAAGAGCGCTTCCAGCGTGTCGCCGCTGGCATGGCTGTACGCCGGGATGGCGTCACGGGATTTGCCGCCAAAAAGTTGATACAGCGGCATACCGGCGAGCTGGCTTTTAATATCCCATAGCGCCATATCGACGCCCGACATCGCGTTGTTCATCACCGGGCCGTTACGCCAGTAGGCGTTAACGTTCATCATCTGCCACAGATCTTCAATGTTATTCGCATCGCGACCCGTCAGCAGCGGCTGTAAATACTCCTCCACCAGCGTTTTAACGGCCAGCGGCCGTTGCTGGAACGTCGCGCAACCGTGCCCCGTCACGCCCTGGTCGGTCGTTACACGTACCGTCACCAGATTATGTCTGTCCGGACGGGTAATAAAACATTCGACATTTTTGATTATCACAGGCGTCACGAAATAACTCCTTTACAGCGCTGTGGGAATACGTAATGGGAATATCATGACCCTAAAAATATTGACGGGTAAACCCTTTTTTTGACTATTTATTTTGGTCAGTTATTCCGCCTTAAAGTCATTAATAAACCATACCAATTTTACTCAATGCGCCACCAAAACCCTTTTACACAGGAAAGGTGTGAGCAACATCAACTTTTATTGGTTTGTTTTGTTGGTGGGGTTTAATTATTCTTCAGAGGACCATTAAAACGACAACAACATACGGCAGGAGTCTTTATGGGGACGCAAGAAGCCATCAATAATATTATTCGTCTGGTGGGCGGCCAGGGGAATATTAATAAAGTCTGGCACTGTATGACGCGGCTGCGCTTCGATTTAGTTGATGATGAAAAAGTCGATCAGACGGCGATAAAAAAGCTGCCCGGCGTGCTGGGCGCGCAGCTCCAGAGCGATCAGTTCCAGGTCATCATCGGCCCAAAGGTCAACAGCTGGTACGAACAGATGCTCGCCGCGCTTGGCGATAACCCGGCCGCCGCCACGGCACCCGCCAAAGGGCGCAAGGGCCTGATTTCGCTCTTTATGGATACCGTCTCCGGGGTATTCGGCCCCATCGTGCCCGCCATCGCCGGCGCCGGTATGATCAAGGGCTTGCTGGCCGGGTTAATCGCCCTGAAAGTTGTGTCCGCCAAAAGCGATACGGTGATGATCATCGATCTGATCGCGAGCGGCGTATTTTACTTCCTGCCATTTTTCCTCGCCGTTTCCGCCGCCAAAATCTTTAAGGTCAATGAGTACCTGGCGGCAGCCGTCGCGGCGTGTCTGATGTACCCGTCGCTGATTGATGCCGCCAAAGCGCTGGCGGCGCATCAGGAAGGCGCGGTCAGCGCGCTCTGGCTGCTCAATGCCATCCCGGTGTCGGTGTTTAACTATTCGGCGAGCGTCATCCCGGTGATTTTCTCGATCCTGGCCCTGAGCTATATCCATCGCTGGGTCGACAGCATTATGCCTGACGTGCTGAAAACCGTGTTTACGCCCACCCTGACCCTGTTTATCGGCGCGCTGGCGGCGCTGGTGGTGATAGGCCCGATTGGGATCTGGTTAGGCAAAGGGCTGGCGCTGTTTATTGAAGGGTTGTTCAGCATCTCGGCGAGTTTTGCCGGGTTGATTGTCGGCGCCATTCGTCCGGTTGCCGTTCTGACCGGCATGCATCACGCCATGACGCCGATAGCGCTGCAAAACTTCAGCGATCGCGGCTACGACATGCTGATGCCGATGATGTTTATGGCCAACATGGCGATTGCCGGTTCGACGTTTGCCATCTGGCGTCTGAGTAAAGACCGCCAGGAGAAAACCGTCACGCTGTCAGCGGCGATTTCCGCACTGCTCGGCATTACCGAACCCGCGCTGTTTGGCGTACTGACGCGCTATAAAAAAGCCTTTATCTCGGCCACGATCGCAAGCTCGCTGGCCTCGGCCTTTATCGCTTTCTTTGGCGTGCGGCTTTACGGGTACATTTTGTCGAGCATTTTCAGTCTGCCCGCCTATATCGGCCCGTATTTCATCTTTGCCCTGTCGGGTGTCGCCATGGCGCTGGTGATTTCCTTCGTGCTCACTACCGTGCTGGTGGGTAAGGACGCGACCGGACAGGCGTAATGCCGGGTTGATGCGCTGGCCGGAAAATCCGGCCAGCGGAGAAGCCCTTTAGAGGGATTTCAGGAACGCCAGCAGATCGTCGTTCAGCTGGTCCTGATGCGTGACGGCAAAGCCGTGCGGGCCGTTGTCGTACACTTTCAGTTCAGCATTAGCGATCATCTCTGCCGCCACTTTACCGGTGGATTCAAACGGCACGACCTGATCGTTGCTGCCGTGGATCACAAGCGTCGGCACATCCACTTTTTGCAGGTCGCCGCGGAAGTCGGTTTCCGAGAACGCGGTGACGCAGTCGATAGTCCCTTTCAGCGAGGCCAGCAGCGCGATATTCAGCGTCTGGGTCAGCACGCCTTCCGACACCGTCTGGCCTGCGTTGGTGCCGTAGAACGTCGCGGCGAAATCACTGATAAACTGCGCGCGATCTTTGCGCAGGCCGTCGCGAATACCGTCAAAGACGGAAAGATCCACGCCCTGGCTGTAATCGCCGATTTTACCGAACACCGGCGTCACGGCGCCCAGCAGCACCAGCGCCGCAATGCGTGAGGTTCCGTATTTGCCGATATAGCGCGCCACATCGCCGCCGCCCATGGAGAAGCCCACCAGCGTTACGTCCTGGAGATCCAGCGCCTGAATGAGGTCGTTAATGTCAGAAGCAAAGGTGTCGTAGTTATAGCCGTTCCACGGCTGATCGGAACGCCCGAAGCCGCGACGGTCAAACGCAATCACGCGGTAGCCGCGCTCCGCCAGAAAATTCATCTGGCTGTCCCACATGTCCGCATCCAGCGGCCAGCCGTGGCTGAACAGCACCGGTTTGCCTGCGCCCCAGTCTTTGTAATAGATCTGCGTGCCGTCCTGCGTCTTGATTGTGCTCATCAGTGGTTCCTCATTTAGCGATGGTCCAAGGCTGATAAGTATAGTGTTTGCATGACGGCACGATGAATTATCGCGAGCTTTTCAGACTGTTACCGCGCTATCAATGGCGAAGACGCG
>NZ_CAWPHW010000004.1:0-128092 GCF_963888145.1 Cronobacter sp. EKM101R
ATGCTCAAAGAATTAAACTGTTAGTTCGTAATGAATTAACTGTTGTTCACTTGAGACTTGATATTCATTTATCGTCCGAGGACGTTAAGATATCAGTGCCCCGAGTGCCCACACAGATTGTCTGATAAATTGTTAAAGAGCGGTGCGACGCGCCTTTCGGCCTGCTGTCGCGAGGTGGCGTATATTACGCTTTCCTCTTTCAGAGTCAAGCGTTTATTTTCGCTTTCGTCTGCCTGACGGGCCGGCTCATTCGCCGTTGTGCCGTGTCAGTGGAGGCGCATTATAGGGAGTTCTTCTCCGCTGACAAGAGGAAATTTAAAAAAACTTTCTAAGCGCGTTTTTTTTCACCATATATCACGTAAAACCGCCATATAGCCTGTTATTTGCTGTTTTTTACATCAGATCATGCCCTGCGGTGGCATACTACTGCGCGATGTACAGCTGAAGGAATTGCCATTATGTCGTTACTGGCGCATCAACAGGCCGCCCAAAAGAACCTTTCTTATGTCCTGGCCGAAAAGCTGGCGCAACGCATCCTTAAAGGAGAGTTTAAGCCAGGCGAGATTTTACCTGGCGAGATGGAGCTGGGCGAACAGTTCGGCGTCAGCCGCACGGCGGTAAGAGAAGCCGTTAAAACGCTGACCGCCAAAGGGCTGGTTTTACCGCGCCCGCGTATCGGCACGCGCGTGCTGCCCCAGAGCCAGTGGAACTTCCTGGATAAAGAGTTGCTGACGTGGTGGATGGGCATCGAAACGTTCACGACCGTGGTTAATCATTTTCTGGTAATGCGCCACAGTCTTGAGCCTCAGGCCTGCGCGCTGGCCGCGCTAAACGGTACCGATGAGCAAAAGCAGCGATTCAGAAACACGCTCGATGAGATGGCTGCGCTCCAGGTCGCGTTTAACCGCGAACGCTGGATAGAAACCGATATGGCCTACCATGAGCTTATCTATGAAATGAGCGGCAATCCCTTTATGACCGCTTTCGCCAGCCTGTTTCGCTCCATCTATTACAATTATTTCACGTCGATAACGCACAACCAGGTTATCAAGCCCGACATTCATCAGGCGATCGCGGACGCCATTCTCTCGTCCCAAAGCGAAGAGGCGTATCGCGCCTGTCAGGCGCTTTTGCAGGCAACCGCATCGCAGGACATATAACAACAGGATCCGCATGACTAAAAAAGCGCGCAGTATGGCGGGCCTGCCGTGGATAGCGGCGATGGCCTTTTTTATGCAGGCACTGGATGCCACCATTCTCAATACCGCTCTGCCGGCTATCGCTCAAAGTCTTAACCGCTCGCCGCTGGCGATGCAGTCCGCGATTATCAGCTACACCCTGACTGTCGCGATGTTAATCCCCGTCAGCGGCTGGCTGGCCGACCGCTTCGGCACCCGACGCGTCTTTATGACCGCCGTCTCCTTGTTTACCCTCGGTTCGCTCGCCTGCGCCATGTCCGGATCGCTAAGCGAACTGGTTATCTTCCGTATTGTGCAGGGTATCGGCGGCGCCATGATGATGCCGGTGGCGCGTCTCGCGCTGCTGCGCGCCTACCCGCGCAGCGAACTTCTGCCGGTGCTGAATTTTGTGACGATGCCAGGCCTGGTCGGCCCCATTCTTGGGCCGCTGCTCGGCGGCGTGCTGGTCACCTGGGCGAGCTGGCACTGGATTTTCCTGATTAATATTCCGATTGGCGTCGCGGGCCTGTTCTATGCGCGTAAATATATGCCGAACTTCACCACGCCGCGTCGCCGCTTTGATATGCCGGGTTTCTTTCTGTTCGGCCTGAGCCTGGTGCTGTTCTCCAGCGGAATGGAGCTGTTTGGCGAACGCATCGTGGCTACCTGGATGGCGCTCGCCGTCATTGCCGGTGGGTTATTGCTGATGATGGGTTATATCTGGCACGCCCGCCGGCACAGCGCGCCGCTCATTTCGCTCTCTCTGTTTAAAACGCGCACCTTTTCCGTCGGCATCGCCGGGAATATTGCCTCCCGTCTCGGTACCGGCTGCGTACCGTTTCTGATGCCGCTGATGCTGCAGGTGGGCTTTGGCTATCCGGCGTTTATCGCCGGTTGCATGATGGCGCCCACGGCGGTCGGGTCGATTATCGCGAAATCTGGCGTAACGCAGGTATTGCGCTGGTTTGGCTATCGAAAAACGCTGGTCGGCGTCACGCTGTTTATCGGGCTGATGATTGCGCAGTTCTCGCTGCAGTCGCCGGATAACCAGGTCTGGTTGCTGATCCTGCCGCTGTTTGTGCTGGGCCTTGCGATGTCCACGCAATTCACCGCGATGAATACCATTACGCTTGCGGATCTGACGGATGAAAGCGCCAGCGGCGGCAACAGTATGCTGGCAGTGACGCAGCAGCTGTCGATAAGCCTTGGCGTTGCAGTCAGCGCTGCGGTGCTGCGCTTCTATGAAGGGTTCGACAACGCCAACACCGTTGAGCAGTTCCACTACACCTTTATTACGATGGGCGTGATTACCGTGGTGTCGTCGCTGGTCTTTATGCTGTTACGCCCTAAAGATGGCCGTAACCTTATCAAAGAGCGCCATAAAGCCTAAGCGGATCCGCGTACCATCAGCACCGGCGTTAATTGCAAGCGCTGCTGCTGGAGCTCAGGCTGCGCCATACGATGAATCAGCACATCGATGGCCAGCTCGCCCAGTTCATCTTTAGGCTGATGAATGGTGGTGAGCGGCGGCGTCATATAGCTTGCCAGCTCAATATCGTCGTAACCCACCAGCGCGATATCCTGCGGAATGCGAAGCCCGGCCTGGTAGAGCGCCTGATAGGCGCCGACCGCCATAGCGTCATTTCCCATAAATACCGCCTGCGGCGGCTCGGGCAGCGCCAGCAGCGACTGCATCGCCCGCAGGCCGCCCGCGAATTCAAAATCGCCGATCACCTCATAACCTTCCGCCACTGGCAGGCCCGCGCGCTGCATCGCGGCGCGATACCCTTCCAGGCGCAGGCGCGCAGGCGTTTTATCCAGCGGGCCAGTCACACAGGCAATGCGCGTATAGCCTTTATCGATTAAATATCGCGTGGCGATATCGCCGCCCAGCAGCGAGTTATCCTGAATCACATCGCTGTCGCCGTCGAAAGGCGACCAGTCCATCATCACGGTAGGAATAGCCGGATAGCGCTTCATAATGGCGGGAGAGGGCTGATGCGTTTCGGTGCAGAGCAACAGCAGCCCGTCGACCCGTTTTTGCAGCAGCGTCTCCAGATTGCGGTTCATGCGCTGTTCATCGCCGTCGGTATTACACAACACCAGGCTATAGCCACGCTCAAAACAGCTACGCTCCACGCCGCGCACCAGCTCGGAGAAAAAGGGGTTTGAGCTTGCGGTGATCAGCATGCCAATGGTGCGGGTCTGGTTCAGCTTCAGGCTGCGCGCCAGCGCTGACGGCGCGTAATTCAGCGTTCTGATGGCGTCTTCCACCCGCAGGCGGATCGCCTCGCTGACGAAGCGGTCTTTATTAATGACGTGCGAGACGGTGGAGGTGGAGACACCCGCAAGGCGGGCGACATCTTTCATTGTCGCCACGATGGCTTACCCCTGCGCTTGTAAGAAGGCGTCAATCTCGTCGCGCCACGGAACGGAAGGCTGCGCGCCAGGACGCGTCACGGCGATTGCCGCAGCAGCATGGGCGAAGCGAATAGCCTTAAGCATCGGCGTGCCTTCCAGCAGCGCCGTCATCAGCGCGCCGTTAAAGGTATCGCCTGCGGCGATGGTATCGACGGCTTTCACGCTAAAGCCGGGCACGCGTTGCCCCTCGCCGTTGATGCTCAGCCATACGCCGCGGCTGCCGAGCGTAATAATGACCGTTTCAATGCCTTTCTGGTGCAGCACAGCCGCCGCCTGCGCCGCGCTGTCGTCATCCGACACCTTCACGCCGGTGAGTTTTTCGGCTTCGGTTTCATTGGGGGTAATGATATCCACCAGCGCCAGCAGCTCGTCAGAAAGCGCGCGGGCAGGCGCCGGGTTAAGAATAACGGTGGTTTGATGTTCATGCGCGATGCGCGCGGCGGCGATAACGCTTTCCACTGGCGACTCCAGCTGCATCAGCAGCGCGCGGGCGTTGGCGATGTTCTCCCGTTGATCGTCAACACGCGCGGGCGTTAATGCCGCGTTCGCGCCAGCATGAATGCCGATGACGTTTTCACCTTCGCCATTGACGAAAATCAGCGCCACGCCGGTCGATTCTCCCGCAACGGCGCTGACAGGCGAGACATCAATGTTGTCGCGTGAAAGCTGCTGGCGAATGCGCTCGCCGATATCATCCTCGCCCACACAGGCGATAAACGCGATCTCCGCGCCGCTGCGCCCGGCCGCGACGGCCTGGTTGGCGCCTTTACCGCCGAACGTCACCTGGTACTGGCTGCCGGTCACGGTCTCGCCCGGCGCGGGGAAGACTTCAAGATTAAGGATATGATCGGCATTGATACTGCCGAGAACGACGAGATGGCCAGCGCTTTTCATGATGTGTATCCCTGTAAAAGCGCCACGTCCTGTGGCGCGTTGCCCTGCTTTTCTTTATGAAGGTTTTATTTGATAACCAGCTTCAGATCGACCGGGATACGGGCGCGCACTTTCTCGCCTTTCAGCACTTTATCCGCGGTCTGTACGCCGATAACGCCGATCTGCTCCGGCTGCTGCGCCACGGTCGCGGTCATCTTACCATCCTGAACCGCTTTCACGCCGTCAGCGGTGCCGTCGAAGCCAACCACCATCACATCGGTTTTGCCTGCGGTTTGCAGCGCACGCAGGGCGCCCAGCGCCATTTCGTCGTTCTGCGCAAACACGGCTTTCACATCAGGATGCGCGGTCAGCAGGTTCTGCATGACGTTCAGACCTTTGGTGCGATCGAAATCCGCCGGCTGGCTGGCCAGTACGTTCAGCTTGTGCGCTTCTACGGCCTGCTTAAAGCCTTCGCCGCGTTCGCGAGCGGCAGAGGTGCCTGCGATGCCCTGCAGTTCGATCACTTTCGCGCCGTCACCGGCCTGCTTCGCAATATAGTTACCGGCAATTTTACCGCCCGCGATGTTATCAGACGCGATATGGCTAACCACATCACCTTTCGCCGCCATACGGTCGAGCGTGATCACCGGGATTTTCGCCTGGTTCGCCATCTTCACGGCGTTGCCCACCGCGTCGGAATCGGTCGGGTTAATCAGTACCAGTTTGGTGCCGCGTACGGTCAGATCCTGCACGTTCGCCAGCTCTTTCGCCGGGTTGTTCTGGGAATCCAGCACTACCAGTTCGTAACCCAGTTTTTCCGCTTCTTTCTGCGCGCCATCTTTCAGCGAGACGAAGAAGGGGTTGTTCAGCGTTGAAACCACCAGAGCAATCGTGTCTTTCGCCATCGCGTTGGCGCTGACGGTCGCGCTTAACGCCACGGCGGAAACCAGTGTAGCCAGCTTTTTCATATTCATAATCAGATGTCCTGTTGAGTAATGAGTTACTGCTTTTTGTTATCCACCAGCACCGCCAGCAAAATGACCACTGCTTTGACGATCATCTGGTAATAGGGAGAAACACCTAAAAGATTCAGACTATTATTCAGGAAACCGAGGATCAGCGCGCCGATCAGCGTCCCAACAATGCGACCTTTACCGCCAGCAAGGCTGGTGCCGCCAAGCACGACCGCCGCGATGGCGTCCAGCTCATAGCCCGCGCCCGCCAGCGGCTGCGCCGAAGAGAGACGCGCCACTTCTATCACGCCCGCCAGCGACGCCAGCAAGCCCGACAGCGAATACACGATGATTTTGATTTTGTTAACGCTGATGCCAGACAGACGCGTCGCCGCTTCATTGCCGCCCAGCGCGTAAATATAGCGGCCCAGGCGGGTATGGTGCAGCACATACCAGGTCACCAGGAACACCAGCGCCATGATCCACACCGGCGTCGGGATGCCCAGCGGGCGGCCGATACCGAACCAGCCAAACAGATCGGCATTATCGTTAAAACCGGTGCTGACCGGGCTGCCGTTGGTGTATTCGAGCGTCACCCCACGCAGCAGCAGCATCATAACCAGCGTGGCGATAAACGCCTGAACGCGGCCCTTCGCCACAATCACGCCGGTCACCGCGCCGATAGCCGCGCCAAGCGCGAGGGCGGCAGCGACCGCCACCAGCGCGTTGACCTCAATGCCGACGAGCGAAGCGGCGACCGCCCCGGTTAACGCCAGCAGGGAACCGACGGACAGATCGATACCCGAGGTTAAGATCACCAGCGTCATCCCGACCGCCATGATGGCGTTCACCGAGGTCTGCTGGAGAATATTCAGCATATTGTTAACGGTAAAGAAATTCGGGCTCAGGGTGGAGACAATCGCAATCAGCACCAGCAGGGCTATCAGCGACTTTTGCTCCATCAGCCACGCTTTGGTGAAAAAGCGACGAGTCGCAACGGTCTGGGTAGTCATACGTCTTTTACTCCTGGGTCACGCGATTGAGCTTGCCGACGGCCGCGGCCATCAGCAGTTCCTGGGTGGCCTGCTCGCGTGTGAATTCACCGCCGAGATGCCCTTCATGCATCACCATGATGCGATCGCTCATTCCCAGTACTTCCGGCATCTCAGACGAGACCAGAATGATGCTCAGCCCTTCGGCTTTGAACTGGTTAATGAGCTGATAAATCTCTTTTTTGGCGCCAACGTCCACGCCACGGGTCGGCTCGTCGAGGATCAGCACTTTCGGGCGCGTCATTAATCCGCGGGCGATCGCCACTTTCTGCTGGTTGCCGCCGGACAGCAGCCCAATGGGCTGGTCCATCGACGGCGTTTTAACATTGAAGAGGCGAATAAAATCGCTCACCGCCTGCTGCTCATCTTTATGTTTCAGGCTGCCGACGTCACGGCTGAAATAGCGCAGCGCGGTCAGCGACATGTTTTCTTTCACCGACATGCCGAGCACCAGCCCGTCACGCTTGCGGTCTTCGGAGATATAGACGATGCCGTTGGCAAGCCCGTCCTGCGGGGAGCGCGTCACTACTTCGCGGTTATCCAGCGTGACGCTGCCGCCGGTGCGCGGCAGCGCGCCGTACAGCACTTTCATCAGTTCGGTGCGGCCCGCGCCCATCAGCCCGGACACGCCCAGAATTTCCCCCTGACGCAGCGTAAAGCTCACGCCGTTCACGCCAGGACCGCTCAGGTTGTCGACTTTCAGACGGATTTCGCCCGGCGCTTTATCGATATGCGGATACTGATCTTCAAGCTTGCGGCCCACCATCATCTCGATAAGCGTCTCTTCGGTCAGAGAGCTGACTTCACGCTCGGCGATAAACTGGCCGTCGCGCATCACCGTCACGTCGTCGCAGATGTCAAAAATCTCTTTCATGCGGTGGGAGATATAGACAATCCCGCAGCCCTGCGCTTTCAGCTCGCGGATGGCGCGAAACAGGGATTCGGTCTCGGTGTCGGTCAGGGCGTCGGTGGGTTCATCCATAATGATGACGCGCGATTCAAAACTCAGCACTTTGGCGATTTCCACCATCTGCTGATCGCCTATCGACAGCTCGCCCACCAGCCGACGGCTGTTAAAGCGCAGGTTGAGCTTCGCCAGCAGTTTGTCCGCTTCGGCATACATCTTTTTCCAGTCGATTTTGCCGAAATGGCTGACAAATTCGCGCCCTAAAAAGATGTTTTCCGCGATGGAAAGCTGCGGGATCAGGTTCAGTTCCTGATGGATGATACCGATACCGGCTTCCTGAGAGGCCTTCGGCCCGCTGAAGGTTGTCTCCTGGCCGAGCCAGAGCAGCGAACCGGCGTCGCGGGTATAGATGCCGGTCAGTACTTTCATCAGCGTGGATTTACCGGCGCCGTTTTCCCCCACCAGCGCCATTACGCGTCCGGCGTAGACATTCAGCGTCGCGCCGGAAAGCGCTTTAACGCCGGGGAAGGATTTATCAATGCCTTTGAGCTGGAGTAAAGGTTCCATGGCGGCCTCAGAACGTGACGCCGGCACAGAGAATGATATTCGCATACGGGGAACACTCCCCGCTGCGAATGACCGCCTGACTGTCCGCGGTTTTTTGTTTGAACTGTTCATGTGAAACATAGTGAACAGCGATGGTATTTCCCTGGTGCTGCTGCAGCCGCTCGATCTGCCCGAGCAACGTTTCGTGGAGCTGTGGATTATGCTGTTTAATCTCTTCTGCGAGGATCGCCGCTTCGACCTGCATTTCGCGCGTCACGACATCAACCACCTGTAAGAATCCCGGCACGCCCTGGGTCAGCGCGAGATCGATACGTTCAGTCGTGGACGGAATCGGCAGCCCGGCGTCGCACACCACAACGGTGTCAGTGTGGCCTAGACGCGAGATGACGGATGAAATGCCGGAATGAAGAACGGTGCCTTTTTTCATTTTTTGCTCCATCAGCGAAACGTTTCGCTAACAAGGAGTTTATCCGGCGGAATGAACAATAAACAAACATGACGTTGCGAAACTGTGATCGCCATCGAAACGTTTCGCTTAAGGAAAAACTGAGGGAAAAAAGAGAGCGCGACCACCAATAAAAAACGCCTCCCGGTGGCCGGAAGGCGTTTAACTTAAGGATTAAATCTCGACCTGCGTTCCCAGTTCAATGACGCGGTTCGGCGGGATCTCAAACTGGTCTGGCGCGCGTAGCGCGTTGCGCTGTAAGAGCAGGAACAGCTTGCCGCGCAGACGCAAATACCAGGGGCGATTATCGCCAATAATAAGCGACTCGTGCGACATGAAGAAGGAGGTCTCCATCATCCGACAGCTTAAGCCTTCCAGCCCGCAGCGATGGAATATCTCTTCCACGTTCGGCGTCTCGCGCCAGCCATAGCTGGCCACCACGCGCCAGAATGTCGGCGACAGCTGTTCGAGCGTCACGCGCTTCACGTTATGGACGTAAGGCGCGTCTTCGGTGCGCAGCGTCAGCAGGATCACGCGCTCATGCAGTACTTTGTTGTGCTTCAGGTTATGCAGCAGCGCGAACGGAATCACGTTCAGCGCGCGGGACATATACACCGCGGTGCCCGGCACGCGGACCGGCGGCGATTTCTCAAGCGAGGTGATCATGGCGTCCAGCGAATTGCCGTGCTCGTGCATCCGGCGCAGCAGGCGGAAGCGCTCGCTCTTCCAGGTCGTCATAATGATGAACATCACCAGACCCAGACTTAACGGCAACCAGCCGCCGGAGAAGAGTTTCTCCAGGTTCGCGGAGAAAAGCGGCACATCGACGCACAGAAACGCCACCACCATCAGCCCCACCAGAATGCGGTTCCAGTGCCAGTTTTTACGCGCCGCGGTCGCAAACAGAATCGACGTCAGCACCATCGTGCCGGTTACCGCGATGCCGTAAGCTGCCGCCAGGTTACTGGAGTGCTCGAAGCTCACGATGACAATCACCACCGCGAAATAGAGCATCCAGTTCACCACCGGGATATAAATCTGGCCCGATTCCATCTCTGAGGTATGGATAATGCGCATCGGCGACAGATACCCCAGGCGCACCGCCTGACGGGTCAGGGAGAAGACGCCGGAAATCACCGCCTGTGACGCGATCACCGTCGCGAGCGTCGCCAGGATAAGCATCGGGATCAACGCCCAGTCCGGCGCCAGCAGGAAGAAGGGGTTTTTAATCGCTTCCGGCGTTTTCAGCAGCAGCGCGCCCTGGCCGAAATAGTTCAGCACCAGCGACGGCAGCACCACCGAGAACCACGCCACGCGGATCGGCAGCTTCCCGAAATGCCCCATATCAGCATACAGCGCTTCAACACCGGTAATAGACAGCACCACGGCGCCCAGCGCCGCAAAGGAAACCGCTTTATATTCCAGGAAGAAATGCACGGCCCAGACCGGGTTCAGCGCCTGCAATACTTCCGGGTTGTTCATAATGCCGCGCGCGCCCAGCACCGCCAGAATCAAAAACCAGACGAGCATAATCGGCGCGAAGAGTTTCCCCACCATGCCGGTGCCGTGCTTCTGGATAATAAACAGCAGCGTCAACACGACGATAGAGAGCGGAACGATATACGGGTCGAGCGACGGCGCGGCGATTTCCAGGCCTTCAATGGCTGACATCACTGAAATCGCGGGCGTAATCACTACTTCGCCATAAAAGAAGCTGCCGCCGATAAGGCCGAGGATCACCAGCACCGACGTCATACGCGCCGAGGTATTGCGCCCGGCCAGCGACATCAGCGTCAGAATACCGCCTTCGCCGGCGTTATCGGCCCGCATTACGAAGGTCAGGTATTTAAAGGAAACAACAAAAACCAACAGCCAGAAAATTAAAGAAAGAAAGCCAAAAACGGCGTCCCGCTCCACGCCAAACCCAAACTGGCCGGAAAGACACTCTCGTAATGTATAAAGCGGACTGGTGCCGATATCGCCGTACACCACCCCGATAGCCGCCAGCGTAATCGCAGGCAACGACTGCTTATTCTCAGTGCTCATAGACTAGTCTTCGTTGAAATCCCGTGTGCGCTTCGTCCCTGGGCCCACAAAAAGCGCACAGTATGCACGATTCGTTAAAAAATCGTACCCCTCAATCACCGAGTCTTTACCCAAATCAAGCCAAATAGATAATGGCATCAATCCATTATCAGCATGAATATGAAACGTCTATACTCGCACCAGAAACCAGGCGGCGTAGTCAGAATGCAGAGTAACTATTATGGCTCAACCCAATTTATTGGCGGAAAGAATTTCACGTCTCAGCGCAGCGCTGGAAAAAGGGCTGTTTGAACGCAGCCACGCTATCCGGATGTGCCTGCTGGCGGCGCTGAGCGGCGAGAGCGTGTTCCTGCTCGGCCCGCCCGGCATTGCGAAAAGCCTGATAGCCCGGCGGCTGAAATTCGCGTTTCAGCACGCGCGCGCGTTTGAATACCTGATGACGCGCTTCTCCACGCCGGAGGAGGTCTTCGGGCCGCTGTCTATTCAGGCTTTAAAAGATGAAGGGCGTTATGAACGTCTGACCGCAGGTTATCTGCCGGAAGCAGAAATCGTGTTTCTGGATGAAATCTGGAAAGCGGGCCCGGCCATCCTGAATACTCTGCTGACCGCTATCAACGAACGACGTTTTCGCAACGGCGCGCATGAAGAAAAAATTCCGATGCGCCTGCTGGTCACGGCATCCAACGAACTGCCCGAAGCGGACAGCAGCCTTGAGGCGCTCTATGACCGTATGCTGATACGGCTGTGGCTCGACCGGGTGCAGGAGAAAAACAGCTTTCGCGCGATGCTGGTAAGCCAGCAGGATGAAAATGAAAACCCGGTGCCGCCGGGACTTCAGGTGAGCGATGAGGAATATCAGCAGTGGCAGACCGGCATCGGCAACGTCAAACTGCCGGACGCGGTATTCGAGCTGATTTTCACCCTGCGCCAGCAGCTTGACGCGCTGCCGAACGCGCCCTATGTTTCCGATCGCCGCTGGAAGAAAGCCATTCGCCTGTTGCAGGCCAGCGCCTTTTTCAGCGGGCGCGATGTGGTGGCGCCCATCGATGTCATCCTGCTGAAAGATTGCCTGTGGCATGATGCCAGCGCCATGACGCTGATGCAGCAGCAAATCGCGCAGCTGATGACCTCTCATGCATGGGGCCAGTACGCGATGCTTAACCGTCTCGGCGCGATCACCCAGCGCCGGATGCAGTTAGAGCAGCAGCACAGTGATAAAACGGCGCTGCGCCTTGAGAAGCAGAGCGGTATGTTCAGCCGTCGTCCGCAATATCAGCTGCCCGCCACACTCACGGATCCCACCCTGACGCTGTTGCTGCAAAAGCCGCTGAAGCTGCATGATATCGACGTCATTCACGTGGCGTTTGCGCGCGAGGCGCTGGAGACATGGTTGCAAAAAGGCGGCGAGATCCGCGGCAAGCTGAACGGTATCGGCTTTGCCCAGGCGCTGAATCTGGAAGTGGATGCAAGCCAGCATCTGGTGCTGCGCGATGTCAGCCTCCAGGGTACGCGCCTTGCGCTGCCTGGCGCCGCGTCGACCAACGGGATACCCGATGAAATCAAACAGCAGCTGGAAGAGCTGGATAACGAATGGCACCAACAACATACGCGCTTCAGCGAACAGCAAAAATGCCTGTTTGTTGAAAGCGACTGGTTAGGACGCATTGAGGCCAGCCTTCAGGACGTGGGCGAGCAGATTAAACAGGCGCGCCAATGCTGACAGCGGATTCGCTGAACCTCATTCTGGCTATCAGCGAAGGCGAGCTGGTAGAAGAGATCGTCATTGCGCTGCTGGCCTCGCCGCAGCTGGCGGTATTTTTCGAGAAATTTCCCCGCCTGAAGCACGCGCTGACCCAGGATATTCCGCGCTGGCGCGAACAGCTTAAAACCCGGCTGAAAGAGGCGCACGTCCCGCCGGAGCTGGAAGAAGAGGTGATCGGCTATCAGAAAAGCCAGCTGCTCTCCACCAGCCAGTTTATCGTTCAGCTGCCGCAAATCAGCGCGCTGCTGCGCCGCGTCGGCTCGCCGTTTGCCGACCAGGCGCAGCGGCTTATCGCCGACAACCCCCATTTCACGCCCGCCCTGCATACGCTCTTTTTACAGCGCTGGCGGCTGAGCCTTATCGTACAGGCGACCTCTTTTAATCAGCAGTTGCTGGAGGAAGAACGCGAGCAGCTGCTGAGCGAGGTTCAGGAGCGCATGACCCTGAGCGGCCAGCTTGAGCAGGTGCTGGTGGAGAATGAAGATTCCGCCGGTCGCCTGTGGGACATGAGCGACGGCAAACTGCGGCGCGGCGATTACCAGCTCATCGTGAAATATGGCGATTTCCTGGCCGATCAGCCGGAACTGATGCAGCTTGCCGAACAGCTTGGGCGTTCGCGCGAAGCGAAATCGGTGCCGAAAAAAGAGGCGCCGCTGGAAACGTTCCGCACGCTGGTGCGCGAGCCCGCTTCAGTGCCGGAACAGGTCGACGGCTTACAGCGCAGCGACGATATTCTGCGTCTGCTGCCCCCGGAGCTGGCGACGCTTGGCATCACTGAGCTGGAATATGAGTTTTACCGGCGGCTGGTGGAGAAGCAGCTACTGACCTACCGGCTACAGGGCGACGCGTGGCGCGAGAAAGTCATGCAGCGTCCGGTGACGCGTCAGGATTATGACGAACAGCCGCGCGGGCCATTTATCGTCTGCGTGGATACGTCCGGCTCAATGGGCGGCTTTAACGAGCAGTGCGCCAAGGCCTTTTGCCTGGCGCTGATGCGTATTGCGCTGGCCGATAACCGCCGCTGTTTCATTATGCTGTTTTCCAGCGAAGTGGTGCGCTATGAGCTGTGCGGCCGCGACGGCATTGATCAGGCGATCCGCTTTCTGAGCCAGCGCTTTCGCGGCGGCACCGATCTGGCGAGCTGTTTTCGCGCGATAGCGGAAAAGCTTCAGGGCGGCGAGTGGTTCGACGCCGACGCGGTGGTGGTGTCCGATTTTATCGCCCAGCGGCTGCCGGATGAGGTGGTTAACAAGGTAAAGGAGTTGCAGCGCGTTCATCAGCACCGCTTTCATGCGGTGGCGATGTCCGCGCATGGCAAACCCGGCATCATGCGCATTTTCGATCATATCTGGCGCTTTGATACCGGGATGCGCAGCCGTCTGGTGCGCCGTTTACGCCGCTGACGTTACAGCAGCTCAGCGACCGCGGACTGAACCTGTTCCGGCCAGACGCCGCACTGCACCTGACCGATATGCGGCAGTTGCAGCAATAGCATCGTGAGACGCGACTGCCCGATCCCGCCGCCGATCGTCTGCGGCATTTCGCCGTTAAGCAGCGCCTGGTGCCACTCCAGCGCCAGACGATCCTGATCGCCGGTGAGCGCCAGCTGACGTTTAAGCGCGTCGGCATCCACGCGGATCCCCATGGAGGAGATCTCAAACGCGTCTTCGAGCAGCGGGTTCCAGACGAGGATATCGCCGTTAAGACCGGCAAAGCCGCTTTCGGTCGGTGTGGTCCAGTCATCATAATCCGGCGCGCGTACATCATGGCGTTTGCCGTCGGCAAGCTTACCGCCGATACCAATCAGAAAGACCGCTCCCAGCTCTTTCGCAATGGCGCGCTCGCGCCCTTTCGCATCCAGATCGGGGAAGCGGCGTTGCAGCGTTTCGCTGTGCACAAAGTGAATGGCGTCCGGCAGGAACGGCGTCAGCCCGAAGCGCTCCGCGGCCGCCAGTTCGGTTTCCTTAATCGCTGACCAGATGCTCTCTACGGTCTGCTTCAGCGTACCGAGATGACGTTCGCCGTCGCCCATCACGCGCTCCCAGTCCCACTGATCCACATACACCGAGTGCACCGGCGAGAGGCGGTCTTCATCAGGACGCAGCGCTTTCATATGGGTGTAGAGCCCTTCGCCAGCGCTGAAGTCATGCTGGCCCAGCGTTTTACGCTTCCATTTCGCCAGCGAGTGCACCACTTCAAACTGCGCCTGCGGCAGCGTTTTGACGTTGACCTGCACCGCTTTTTCACAGCCGGAAAGGTTATCCTGCGTCCCGTCGCCAACGCGGCTCAGGATCGGCGCCTGCACTTCAAGCAGACCGAGCTTTTCCTCAAGCTGGCGGGAAAAATGGGCTTTCACAAAGCTAATCTGACGCTGGCGTGTGATGTATGCGGTTTTCATTTTTTTAGGGCTCCTGTACCTCTGTTGCTTTCGATTAAGCAATAAAAAAGCCCACCATTTCAATAATCATCAATAAAAAAGGCCGTATGCCTTTTAATCCGATAATATAGACGGCATGAAACTGACGATTACTGAATAATCATAAGGAAAACGTATGGAAAATTATCAGATCGATAATCTGGACCGCGGCATTCTGGAAGCGCTGATGGCCAACGCGCGTACTGCCTATGCCGAACTTGCCAAGCAGTTCGGCGTCAGCCCGGGCACTATCCATGTGCGCGTGGAGAAGATGAAACAGGCTGGGATCATTACCGGCGCGCGTATTGATATCAGCCCGAAACAGCTCGGTTACGACGTCTGCTGCTTTATCGGCATCATTCTCAAGAGCGCGAAAGATTACCCGGCCGCGCTTGAGAAGCTGGAAAGTCTCGATGAAGTGACTGAAGCCTATTACACCACGGGCCACTACAGCATCTTTATAAAGGTAATGTGTCGATCGATAGATGCATTGCAGCAGGTGCTTATCAACAAGATCCAAACAATTGATGAAATTCAGTCCACCGAGACGTTGATCTCCCTGCAGAACCCGATCATGCGCACCATCCGGCCATAACCGGATTTTTTAATACCCATATTATCCACAGGTAGATCCCAGCCCCTGCACAGCGTACAATACGCGTCGTTTATTCAAGGCGGACATCCATGACAGACATTACCCTGATCAGTGGCAGCACTCTTGGCGGCGCGGAATATGTGGCGGAACACCTGGCTGAAAAGCTGGAAGACGCCGGTTTTAGCACCGAAACGCTGCATGGCCCGCTTCTTGAGGATCTTAAGCCTGAAGGCACCTGGCTGATTATCACCTCCACGCATGGCGCAGGCGATCTGCCGGACAATCTGCAACCTTTATATGATGCGCTTGCAGAGCAGCGCCCCGATCTGAGCCAGGTTCGCTACGGCGCTATCGGTATCGGGAGTCGCGAATACGATACGTTTTGCGGCGCGATAGAAAAGCTGGACGCACAATTGATCGCGTGTGGTGCGAAACGGGTCGGTGAACCGCTTAAGATCAACATTCTCGATCATGATATTCCGGAGGATCCGGCCGAAGTGTGGCTCGGATCCTGGAAAAATTTGCTCTGATCGGCGAAAAGATCGCCATTCAGCTGTGGATAAATGTGCTTAAAAGCTTGGATCAACCCGTAGTTATCCAAGGTATAAGTGTTGTTCGCTTTTTGAGTTGTGCATAACCCGCATTTCTGATCCCAGCTTATACGGTCTGGGATCACCGATCATTCACAGCAAGCGATCTCGGATAACCTTTTGATCCCAAATGGGCGATCCGGGTTATCCACAAGGGATGTCGATCCTAATAAGAGATCATAATAAAACAGATCCTTTAAATAAAAGATCTTCTTTTTAATACCAACGATCCCGGCGCTTTCTCACCAGGCTAAAGTTGAGTAGAATCCACGCCCCGGGCTAGCTAACCCTCTTTCGCACAACCGCGAGGTCATACCAACATGTTTTATCCGGATCCTTTTGACGTCATTATCATTGGCGGGGGTCATGCAGGTACCGAGGCCGCAATGGCCGCTGCACGCATGGGTCAACAGACCCTGCTTTTGACACACAATATCGACACGCTTGGACAGATGTCCTGCAACCCGGCGATCGGCGGTATTGGTAAAGGACATCTGGTTAAGGAAGTGGATGCCCTCGGCGGGCTTATGGCGAAAGCGATCGACCAGGCGGGTATTCAGTTTAGGATACTAAACGCCAGCAAAGGCCCGGCGGTTCGCGCTACCCGTGCTCAGGCGGATCGCGTGCTGTACAAGCAGGCCGTGCGTACTGCGCTGGAGAACCAGCCGAACCTGATGATCTTCCAGCAGGCCGTTGACGATCTGATCGTGGAAAACGATCGTGTGGTGGGCGCCGTCACGCAGATGGGGCTGAAATTCCGCGCAAAAGCGGTCGTCCTCACGGTTGGTACATTCCTCGACGGCAAAATTCATATCGGGCTTGATAACTACAGCGGCGGCCGTGCGGGCGATCCGCCTTCCGTACCGCTGGCGCGTCGCCTGCGTGAACTACCGCTGCGCGTCAGCCGCCTGAAAACCGGAACGCCGCCGCGTATCGACGCGCGTACCATCGATTTCAGCGTGCTCGATCAGCAGCATGGCGATAACCCGATGCCGGTCTTCTCGTTCATGGGATCCGCGGATCAACATCCGCGTCAGGTGCCGTGCTATGTCACGCACACTAACGAGAAAACCCACGACGTGATCCGCAATAACCTCGATCGCAGCCCCATGTACGCTGGCGTGATTGAGGGGATCGGCCCGCGCTACTGCCCTTCTATCGAAGACAAAGTAATGCGCTTCGCCGATCGCAACGCGCACCAGATTTTCCTGGAGCCCGAAGGGCTGACCAGCAACGAAATTTACCCGAACGGCATCTCCACCAGCCTGCCGTTCGACGTGCAGATGCAAATCGTCCGTTCCATGAAAGGGATGGAGAACGCGAAGATTGTTCGCCCGGGCTACGCGATTGAGTACGATTTCTTCGATCCGCGCGACCTGAAGCCGACGCTCGAAAGCAAATACATCCAGGGGCTGTTCTTCGCAGGCCAGATCAACGGCACTACCGGTTACGAAGAAGCCGCCGCCCAGGGCCTGCTGGCTGGCCTTAACGCGGGCCGTTATTCGGCGGAGAAAGAGGGCTGGGCGCCAGGTCGCTCACAGGCGTATCTTGGCGTGCTGGTTGATGACCTCTGCACGCTCGGCACCAAAGAGCCGTACCGCATGTTTACCTCTCGCGCGGAATATCGTCTGATGCTGCGTGAAGATAACGCCGATTTACGCCTGACCGAAGCCGGTCGCGAAATGGGGCTGGTCGATGATGCGCGCTGGGCGCGTTTCAACGAGAAGCTGGAAAATATCGAACGTGAGCGCCAGCGTCTGAGAAGCACCTGGGTGACGCCGTCTACCGCCTCGGTGGAAGAGATCAACACGGTGCTTACCGCGCCGCTCTCCCGTGAAGCCAGCGGTGAAGATCTGCTGCGTCGTCCGGAGATGACCTATGCTCAGTTGACCAAGTTGTCGGCTTTCGCGCCGGCGCTGGACGATGTACAGGCGGCAGAGCAGGTTGAGATCCAGGTGAAATACGAAGGCTATATCGCCCGCCAGCAGGATGAGATAGAAAAACAGCAGCGTAACGAAAGCACGCTGCTGCCGGCGACGCTGGATTATCGCCAGGTGAATGGCCTCTCCAATGAGGTGATCGCCAAACTTAACGATCATAAACCGGCATCGATTGGCCAGGCGTCCCGTATCTCCGGGATCACGCCTGCCGCTATCTCGATTCTGCTGGTCTGGCTGAAAAAACAGGGGCTACTGCGCCGCAGTGCCTGAGTTAAAACGCGCTTCGGGCCAGCCTTGTCTGGCCCTTTTTATATGGAAAAACCGCCGTGCTGAATACACTGTCCCGCCTGCTTGATGACGCAGGGATTACGCTGCCCGAACACCAGAAAGCGCAGCTGGTGGCCTATGTCGATATGCTGAACAAGTGGAACAAGGCCTACAACCTCACCTCCGTACGCGACCCGAACGAGATGCTGGTGCGCCACATCATGGACAGCATCGTGGTAGAGCCGCATTTAAAGGGTTCGCGTTTTATCGATGTCGGCACTGGCCCGGGCCTGCCGGGGATTCCGCTGGCGATTGTCCGTCCGGAGAGCCATTTCACGCTGCTGGATAGCCTTGGCAAGCGCGTGCGCTTTTTGCGCCAGGTGCAGCATGAGCTGAAGCTCGACAATATCGCGCCGGTACAAAGCCGTGTTGAAGCCTTCCCCGCCGAGCCGCCGTTCGATGGCGTTATCAGCCGCGCGTTCGCGTCGCTCTCCGATATGGTGAACTGGTGTCATCATCTGCCGGGCGAGCAGGGGCGTTTCTATGCCCTCAAAGGCCAGCGTCCTGATGATGAGATAAGTGCGCTGTCTGAAGGCTTTGCTGTTGAAGAAATCGTCAGGCTGTCGGTTCCGCGTCTCGACGGCGAACGCCATCTGGTTATCCTTAAAGCAAACAGAACTTAATATTTATCAAAAAAAGTAGAAATAAGGGGCGGGCCTTTCACATGGCCAAAAAGAAAACTGTGCCGCATTAACAACCCCTTATTTCACTTTTTGTTAACTTTGTTGCAGCTTGAGTATAACGAAGCATCATTTGCGCTAAAAATTTAATAGTCACCTATGAAAATATAAGGGTGCTATATTCAGGCGGCGCTATGATAACGGGGCGTAAATTGTTTCCGGTAGATGTCAATGAAAGGTATTAATCGTGTTTCGGGGTGTTTTAAAAAATTTAGGGTTTAAAGCAATTTAAATTCAAATGGTTATAAGAGGCGCATTCCTAAAGGATATGACAAACCTTGAGCATAAATTGTTTAGAATGTGATCTCGTGCACGCTTTATTCGCAAGGTTTACGCGCAATTTGCAGTTTTTGCATTTCTTTTCAGGTTTAAGAGAAACTTGAAAAAAACGCGTTCTGAAAATTATTTAAACATTTATTCACCTTTTGGCTACTTATAGTTTGAAATCACGTGCTCGCCCCGTATAATTTGAGCGCTTTTTGAGGCTTGACTCAGAGCGTCAAAGAACGTTTTATACGACACGCGACATACCTCGAAGGGAGCAGTGGCAAAAAATGTCTGCGTCGCTCATGAGCAAAAAAGTGGCCCGCAAGCTTCTGCTCATCCAGTTCATCGCGGTTCTGGTGGCAGGATTGCTGTTTTGCCTCAACGATCCTTTCTGGGGCTTCTCCGCTGTATGCGGAGGGTTGGCAGTATGGCTGCCGAATGTGTTGTTTATGAATTTTGCCTGGCGTCATCAGGCGCATACACCCGCTAAAGGCCGCGTGGCCTGGTCTTTCGCCTTCGGCGAAGCGTTCAAGGTGGTTGCGACCTTTACCCTGCTGGTGGTGGCGCTGGCGTGTTTCAAGGCGGTTTTCTTACCGCTGATCGTGACGTGGGTTTCGGTGCTGGTTGTGCAGATACTGGCGCCAGCTGTAATTAACAACAAAGGGTAAGAGGCATCATGTCTGCAGGAGAAATCTCGACGCCGCAGGAGTACATAGGCCACCATCTGAATAACCTTCAGATTGACCTGCGTACCTTCTCGCTGGTGGATCCGCATAACCCCCCGGCCACCTTCTGGACGCTCAACATCGACTCGATGTTTTTCTCAGTGGTGCTGGGCCTGTTATTCCTGGTTCTGTTCCGTAAAGTCGCTAAACATGCGACCAGCGGCGTGCCGGGCAAATTCCAGACAGCGGTAGAGCTGGTTATCGGCTTTGTGCATGGTAGCGTACAAGACATGTACCACGGCAAAAGCAAGCTCATTGCGCCGCTGGCCCTGACGATTTTCGTCTGGGTATTCCTCATGAACCTGATGGATTTACTGCCTATCGACCTGCTGCCGTACATCGGCGAGCACGTATTTGGTTTGCCTGCCCTGCGCGTGGTGCCGTCTGCGGACGTGAACATCACCCTCTCCATGGCGCTTGGTGTGTTTATCCTCATTCTTTTCTACAGCATCAAAATGAAAGGCGTTGGCGGCTTTACTAAAGAGCTGACGCTGCAGCCGTTCAATCACCCGGTATTTATCCCGGTCAACCTGATCCTGGAAGGTGTGAGCCTGCTGTCCAAACCGGTTTCTCTCGGTCTGCGACTGTTCGGCAACATGTATGCCGGTGAGCTGATTTTCATTCTGATTGCGGGTCTTCTGCCGTGGTGGTCACAGTGGTTATTAAATGTGCCTTGGGCCATTTTCCACATCCTGATCATTACGTTGCAGGCCTTCATTTTCATGGTTCTGACGATTGTCTATCTGTCGATGGCATCTGAAGAGCATTGATTTTTTACTCAACACTACTGCGTTTTAACTGAAACAAACTGGAGACTGTCATGGAAAACCTGAATATGGATCTGCTGTACATGGCTGCCGCTGTGATGATGGGTCTGGCGGCAATCGGTGCTGCGATCGGTATCGGCATCCTCGGGGGCAAATTCCTGGAAGGCGCTGCGCGCCAGCCTGATCTGATTCCTCTGCTGCGTACTCAGTTCTTTATCGTAATGGGTCTGGTGGATGCAATCCCGATGATCGCTGTGGGTCTGGGTCTGTACGTGATGTTCGCCGTCGCGTAGTAAACGAAGTTGTCTGAATTTCCAGACAATATCAGAACATTAACCAGATAAGAGGCATTGTGCTGTGAATCTTAACGCAACAATCCTCGGCCAGGCCATCGCGTTTGTCCTGTTCGTTCTGTTCTGTATGAAGTACGTATGGCCGCCAATTATGGCTGCCATCGAAAAACGTCAGAAAGAAATTGCTGACGGTCTGTCTTCTGCAGAACGCGCTAAAAAGGATCTGGAGCTTGCACAGTCCAACGCGACCGACCAGCTGAAAAAAGCGAAAGCGGAAGCCCAGGTGATTATTGAGCAGGCGAACAAACGCCGCGCTCAGATCCTGGACGAAGCGAAAGCTGAAGCAGAGCAGGAACGTAACAAAATCGTGGCGCAGGCCCAGGCCGAAATCGAAGCCGAGCGTAAACGTGCCCGTGAAGAGCTGCGCAAGCAGGTTGCTATCCTGGCTGTTGCTGGCGCCGAGAAGATCATTGAACGTTCCGTGGATGAAGCTGCTAACAGCGACATCGTGAATAAACTGGTCGCTGAACTGTAAGGAGGGAGGGGCTGATGTCTGAATTTGTAACGGTAGCTCGCCCCTACGCCAAAGCAGCTTTTGACTTTGCCGTCGAACACCAAAGCCTTGACCGCTGGCAGGATATGCTGGCGTTTGCCGCTGAAGTGGCCAAAAACGAACAGATGGCTGAGCTCCTCTCTGGCGCCCTGGCGCCAGAAACGCTCGCTAAGTCGTTTATCGCAATCTGTGGTGACCAGTTAGACGCCAACGGCCAGAACCTGATCAAGGTGATGGCGGAAAACGGTCGTCTGAAGGTACTTCCTGATGTTCTTGAGCAGTTCATTCAGTTACGCGCAGCCCTTGAGGCTACCGTTGAAGTCGAAGTGACTTCTGCCAGCGCGCTGAGCGATGAACAGCTTGCGAAGATCAGCGCCGCGATGGAAAAACGTCTGTCACGCAAAGTGAAGCTGAATTGCAAAATTGATAAGTCTGTAATGGCGGGCGTCATCATCCGTTCGGGTGATACGGTCATTGACGGCAGCGTGCGCGGCCGTCTTGAGCGCCTCGCAGACGTCTTGCAGTCTTAAGGGGACTGGAGCATGCAACTGAATTCCACCGAAATCAGCGAACTGATCAAGCAGCGCATTGCTCAGTTCAATGTTGTGAGCGAAGCTCATAACGAAGGTACTATTGTTTCTGTAAGCGACGGTGTTATCCGCATCCACGGCCTGGCCGATTGTATGCAGGGTGAGATGATTTCCCTGCCGGGTAACCGTTACGCTATCGCACTGAACCTGGAGCGTGACTCCGTAGGTGCAGTGGTTATGGGTCCGTACGCTGACCTCGCCGAAGGCATGAAGGTGAAGTGTACTGGCCGTATTCTTGAAGTGCCGGTTGGCCGTGGCCTGCTGGGCCGTGTGGTTAACACCCTCGGCGCGCCGATCGATGGTAAAGGTCCGGTTGAACACGATGGCTTCTCGCCAATCGAAGTTATCGCACCGGGCGTTATCGATCGTCAGTCCGTAGACCAGCCTGTACAGACCGGTTATAAGTCCGTTGACGCCATGATCCCAATCGGTCGTGGTCAGCGTGAACTGATCATCGGCGACCGTCAGACCGGTAAAACCGCGATGGCTATCGACGCCATCATCAACCAACGTGACTCCGGCATCAAATGCGTGTACGTGGCTATCGGCCAGAAAGCGTCCACCATTTCTAACGTGGTTCGTAAACTGGAAGAGCACGGTGCGCTGTCTAACACCATCGTTGTCGTCGCGACGGCTTCTGAATCCGCTGCGCTGCAATACCTGGCGCCGTACGCCGGTTGCGCGATGGGCGAATACTTCCGCGACCGCGGCGAAGACGCGCTGATCGTATACGATGACCTGTCTAAACAGGCTGTGGCTTACCGTCAGGTTTCCCTGCTGCTCCGTCGTCCGCCAGGACGTGAAGCATTCCCGGGCGACGTGTTCTACCTCCACTCCCGTCTGCTGGAGCGCGCATCCCGCGTTAACGCGGAATACGTTGAGAACTTCACCAAAGGTGAAGTGAAAGGTAAAACCGGCTCCCTGACTGCGCTGCCGATCATCGAAACCCAGGCGGGTGACGTTTCTGCGTTCGTTCCGACCAACGTAATTTCTATTACCGATGGTCAGATCTTCCTGGAAACCAACCTGTTTAACTCCGGTATTCGTCCGGCAGTTAACCCGGGTATCTCCGTATCGCGTGTAGGTGGTGCTGCTCAGACCAAGATCATCAAGAAACTGTCCGGTGGTATTCGTACCGCGCTGGCGCAGTATCGTGAACTGGCGGCGTTCTCTCAGTTCGCCTCCGATCTGGACGAAGCAACCCGTAAACAGCTGAGCCACGGCCAGAAAGTCACTGAACTGCTCAAGCAGAAACAGTACGCGCCGATGTCCGTTGCACAGCAGGGCCTGGTCCTGTTCGCGGCGGAACGCGGTTACCTCGAAGATGTGGAACTGGCGAAAATCGGTAGCTTCGAAGCCGCTCTGCTGGCTTACGCTGACCGTGATCACGCTCCGCTGATGCAAGAGATTAACCAGAACGGTGGCTATAACGATGAGATCGAAGGCAAGCTGAAAAGCCTCCTCGACTCCTTCAAAGCAACCCAGTCCTGGTAACGTCTGGCGGCTTGCTGTAAGGCAAGCCGCAAGGCATTGAGGAGAAGCTCATGGCCGGCGCAAAAGAGATACGTAGTAAGATCGCAAGCGTCCAGAACACGCAAAAGATCACTAAAGCGATGGAAATGGTCGCCGCTTCCAAAATGCGTAAATCGCAGGATCGCATGGCGGCCAGCCGTCCTTATGCAGATACCATGCGCAAAGTGATTGGTCACCTTGCTACCGGTAATCTGGAATACAAACACCCTTACCTGGAAGAACGCGACGTTAAGCGCGTGGGCTACCTGGTGGTGTCGACTGACCGTGGTCTGTGCGGCGGCTTGAACATTAACCTGTTCAAGAAAGTGCTGGCGGATATGAAAGCATGGTCCGATAAAGGCGTTCAGAGCGATATCGCAATGATCGGCTCTAAAGGCGTTTCTTTCTTCAATTCAGTAGGCGGCAACATTGTGGCGCAGGTCACCGGCATGGGGGACAACCCTTCCCTGTCCGATCTGATTGGCCCGGTCAAAGTGATGTTGCAGGCTTATGATGAAGGCCGTCTGGACAAGCTTTACGTTGTCAGCAACAAATTTATTAACACCATGTCTCAGGCTCCGACCATCACTCAACTGCTGCCGCTGCCGGCATCAGAAGACGATGAGTTGAAGCACAAATCCTGGGATTACCTGTACGAACCCGATCCGAAGGCGCTGCTGGACACCCTGCTGCGTCGCTATGTCGAATCGCAGGTTTATCAGGGAGTGGTTGAAAACCTGGCCAGCGAGCAGGCCGCACGAATGGTGGCGATGAAAGCCGCAACCGATAATGGCGGCAGCCTGATTAAAGAGCTGCAGTTGGTATACAACAAAGCTCGTCAGGCCAGCATTACTCAGGAACTCACCGAGATCGTCTCGGGGGCCGCCGCGGTTTAACCAGGTTATTTCGTAGAGGATTCAAGATGGCTACTGGAAAGATTGTCCAGGTAATCGGCGCCGTGGTGGACGTCGAGTTCCCTCAGGATGCTGTACCGAAAGTGTACGATGCCCTTGAGGTAACGAATGGTAATGAGCGACTGGTGCTGGAAGTTCAGCAGCAGCTCGGCGGCGGTATCGTACGTACCATCGCGATGGGTTCTTCCGACGGTCTGCGTCGTGGTCTGCCTGTTGCAGACCTTGAGCACCCGATCGAAGTGCCGGTAGGTAAAGCGACGCTGGGTCGTATCATGAACGTCCTGGGTCAGCCTATCGACATGAAAGGCGACATCGGCGAAGAAGAGCGTTGGGCGATTCACCGCGCGGCGCCGTCCTATGAAGAGCTGTCCAGCTCTCAGGAACTGCTGGAAACCGGCATCAAAGTTATCGACCTGATGTGTCCGTTCGCGAAGGGCGGTAAAGTTGGTCTGTTCGGTGGTGCTGGTGTAGGTAAAACCGTAAACATGATGGAGCTGATCCGTAACATCGCGATCGAGCACTCCGGTTACTCCGTGTTTGCGGGCGTGGGCGAACGTACCCGTGAAGGTAACGACTTCTACCACGAAATGACCGACTCTAACGTACTGGATAAAGTATCCCTGGTTTACGGCCAGATGAACGAGCCGCCGGGAAACCGTCTGCGCGTTGCGCTGACCGGCCTGACCATGGCTGAGAAATTCCGTGACGAAGGTCGTGACGTTCTGCTGTTCGTCGATAACATCTACCGTTACACCCTGGCCGGTACTGAAGTATCCGCGCTGCTGGGCCGTATGCCTTCAGCGGTAGGTTACCAGCCGACCCTGGCGGAAGAGATGGGCGTTCTGCAGGAGCGTATCACCTCCACCAAAACCGGTTCTATCACCTCCGTACAGGCGGTATACGTACCGGCGGATGACTTGACTGACCCGTCACCAGCCACCACCTTTGCGCACCTTGACGCAACCGTGGTACTGAGCCGTCAGATCGCGTCCCTGGGTATCTACCCGGCCGTTGACCCGCTGGATTCCACCAGCCGTCAGCTGGACCCGCTGGTAGTAGGCCAGGAGCACTACGACACCGCTCGCGGCGTGCAGTCCATCCTGCAGCGTTACCAGGAGCTGAAAGACATCATCGCCATCCTCGGTATGGACGAGCTGTCTGAAGAAGACAAACTGGTCGTTGCGCGTGCTCGTAAAATTCAGCGCTTCCTGTCCCAGCCGTTCTTCGTGGCAGAAGTCTTTACCGGCGCGCCGGGCAAATACGTATCGCTGAAAGACACCATCCGTGGCTTTAAAGGCATCATGGAAGGTGAATACGATCACCTGCCGGAGCAGGCGTTCTACATGGTTGGCTCCATTGATGAAGCCGTGGAAAAAGCCAAAAAACTTTAACGCCTTAATCGGAGGGTGATATGGCAATGACTTACCACCTGGATGTCGTCAGCGCAGAGAAACAAATGTTCTCTGGTCTGGTCGAGAAAATCCAGGTTACGGGTAGCGAAGGCGAGCTGGGTATCTACCCGGGCCACGCACCGCTGCTCACCGCCATTAAGCCTGGTATGATCCGCATCGTGAAACAGCACGGCCACGAAGAGTATATCTATCTCTCCGGCGGCGTGCTGGAAGTGCAGCCGGGCACCGTAACCGTGCTGGCTGACACTGCGATTCGCGGCCAGGATCTCGACGAAGCGCGAGCCCTGGAAGCGAAACGTAAAGCGGAAGACCATATCCGTAGCTCCCACGGTGACGTGGACTACGCTCAGGCTTCTGCTGAGCTGGCCAAGGCGATCGCCAAACTGCGCGTTATCGAGTTGACCAAAAAAGCGATGTAACACCGGCTTGAAAGTTAAAAAGCCAGCCTGGGCGACCCGGCTGGCTTTTTTTATGGCTGTTTATCAGGCTCGCTGAAGACGAATGTTGAACGTTTATCTGCGTGTTCGCCGCTTTATTCCAGTCGCAAAAAAACAGCATCTCATTGTTTTTATGAATGATACTGTGGATGCAGGCGTTTACTCTCTCTTTTTGCGCCTTTCTGCGTGCATTACGCACCGGTATAACATGGTAAAAGATGTTAAAAGCGGCGATTTGCCATCACCCCGTTTTATGCTGAAAAATATGTAGAATTCCGGGCGCTAAATCGCTTTACTTCATTCACTTTCATAAGACAGGACGACTATGTCTAGCCATGCTATGAGCGTTGTGATCCTTGCCGCTGGCAAAGGCACGCGCATGTACTCCGATCTTCCCAAAGTGCTGCACACTCTGGCCGGGAAGCCGATGGTGCAACACGTGATTGACGCCGCAAAGCATGTCGGCGCGCAACATGTTCATCTGGTTTACGGTCATGGCGGCGATCTGCTGCAAAGCACCCTCAAAGACGCCTCGCTCAACTGGGTATTACAGGCAGAACAGCTCGGCACCGGCCATGCGATGCAGCAGGCGGCGCCGTTCTTCAGCGATGATGAAGATGTGCTGATGCTCTACGGCGACGTTCCGCTGATCTCGGTCGAGACTCTGCAACAGCTCTGCGCGGCGAAGCCGCAGGGCGGCATTGGCCTGTTAACCGTGAAGCTCGACGACCCGACCGGCTATGGCCGCATTACCCGTGAGAACGGAAAAGTCTCCGGGATCGTTGAGCATAAAGATGCCAGCGACGAGCAGCGGCAGATTAACGAAATCAACACCGGCATCCTGGTGGCCAACGGCGCGGATCTGAAGCGCTGGCTGGCGAAGCTCGACAATAACAATGCCCAGGGCGAATACTACATCACCGACATCATCGCGATGGCCTGGAACGAAGGCCGTGAGATTGCCGCCGTGCATCCGCAGCGTTTAAGCGAAGTGGAAGGCGTGAACAATCGCCTGCAGCTGGCGCGCCTTGAGCGCGTTTACCAGGCCGAGCAGGCCGAGAAACTGCTGCTGGCGGGCGTGATGCTGCGTGACCCGGCGCGTTTTGATCTGCGCGGCGCCCTGAAACACGGGCGCGATGTCGAGATCGACGCTAACGTGATTATTGAAGGCGATGTTGTGCTGGGCAATCGCGTCAAAATCGGCGCGGGCTGCGTGATTAAAAACAGCGTCATCGGCGACGACTGCGAAGTCAGCCCCTACAGCGTGGTGGAAGACGCTCGTCTTGACGCTGCCTGTACTATCGGGCCGTTTGCGCGTCTGCGTCCGGGCGCGGAGCTTCTCGAAGGCGCGCATGTCGGCAACTTCGTTGAGATGAAAAAAGCGCGTCTGGGTAAAGGCTCGAAAGCGGGTCACCTGACTTATCTTGGCGACGCGGAGATCGGCGATAACGTTAACATCGGCGCGGGCACCATCACCTGCAACTATGATGGCGCTAACAAGCACAAGACCATCATTGGCGACGATGTGTTTGTTGGCTCCGATACCCAATTAGTCGCGCCGGTCACGGTGGCGAAAGGCGCGACCATCGCCGCAGGCACAACGGTGACGCGCAACATCGCGGAAAACGAGCTGGTGCTCACCCGCGTGCCGCAGGTGCACAAGCAGGGCTGGCGTCGCCCGGTGAAGAAAAAATAAGTAACGCTGATGGCGGGCGCGCTTTGGTTGCCCGCCACACGCTTTTGTCAGCCGGATAAACGTTAAGGTCTCCGGCAGACGCGGGATGAGGGGATAACATAATCTTCCGCCCACAGGCAGTACCAAAACGATAACCCCACTCTCTACAAGGCTCGGGGAGCCCGGAAAACGGGCACATACAGGTCGGCGACAACGCATGGCGAAATGCCATTGTCAGGAAATTAATTATGTGTGGAATTGTTGGCGCTGTAGCGCAACGTGATATTGCTGAAATCCTTCTCGAAGGTTTGCGTCGTCTGGAGTACCGCGGCTATGACTCCGCTGGTCTCGCCGTCGTGGACAGCGCAGGGCATATGACCCGCCTGCGCCGTTTGGGCAAAGTGCAGATGCTGGTGCAGGCGGCGGAAGAACATCCGCTGCACGGCGGCACCGGTATCGCGCACACCCGCTGGGCGACCCACGGCGAACCGTCAGAAGGCAACGCGCACCCGCATGTCTCCGGACATATCGTCGTGGTGCATAACGGCATTATCGAAAACCACGAACCGCTGCGCGAACTGCTGAAAACGCGCGGCTACGAATTCGTCACCGAAACCGACACCGAAGTGATCGCGCATCTGGTGCACTGGGAGCTGGAGCAAGGCGGTACGCTGCGTGAAGCGGTGCTGCGCGCCATTCCTCAGCTGCGCGGCGCTTACGGCACCGTCATCATGGATAACCGCGATCCGAGCGTTCTGCTGGCGGCCCGTTCCGGCAGCCCGCTGGTGATTGGTCTCGGCGTGGGCGAGAACTTTATCGCCTCCGATCAGCTGGCGCTGCTGCCGGTCACCCGTCGCTTTATCTTCCTCGAAGAGGGAGATATCGCCGAAGTGACCCGCCGCTCCGTCGCGATTTTCAACACCCAGGGCGAAAGCGTTTCCCGCCCGGAAATCGAATCTAACGTGCAGTATGACGCCGGCGATAAAGGCATCTACCGCCACTACATGCAAAAAGAGATCTACGAACAGCCGAACGCGATTAAAAACACGCTGGCCGGGCGCATCAGCCACGGCGAGGTGGATTTAAGCGAGCTGGGTCCGAACGCCGACGAACTGCTCTCTCAGGTTGAGCATATCCAGATTGTCGCGTGCGGCACTTCGTATAACTCCGGTATGGTCTCCCGCTACTGGTTTGAAGCGCTGGCAGGCGTGCCGTGCGATGTCGAAATCGCCTCGGAATTCCGCTATCGCAAATCCGCCGTGCGTCGCAACAGCCTGATGATCACGCTGTCGCAGTCCGGCGAAACCGCCGATACCCTCGCGGCGCTGCGTCTGTCCAAAGAGCTGGGTTATCTTGGTTCGCTGGCCATCTGTAACGTACCGGGCTCTTCGCTGGTGCGTGAGTCGTCGCTGGCGCTGATGACCAAAGCCGGTACGGAAATCGGCGTGGCGTCCACCAAAGCGTTCACCACGCAGCTGACCGTGTTGCTGATGCTGGTGGCGAAGCTGGGTCGCCTGAAAGGCGCTGACGCCGCCATTGAGCACGATATCGTGCATGGCCTGCAGGCGTTGCCGAGCCGTATCGAGCAGATGCTCTCTCAGGACAAACGCATCGAAGCGCTGGCGGAAGATTTCTCCGACAAGCACCACGCGCTGTTCCTGGGCCGCGGCGATCAGTACCCGATCGCGCTGGAAGGCGCGCTGAAGCTTAAAGAGATCTCCTACATCCACGCCGAAGCCTATGCGGCGGGCGAGCTCAAGCATGGCCCGCTGGCGCTGATTGACGCCGATATGCCGGTTATCGTGGTGGCGCCGAACAACGAACTGCTGGAAAAATTGAAGTCCAACATCGAAGAAGTTCGCGCCCGTGGCGGCGTGCTGTATGTCTTCGCCGATCAGGACGCCGGTTTCACCAGCAGCGACAACATGAACATCATCCCGATGCCACATGTTGAAGACGTTATCGCGCCGATCTTCTACACGGTTCCGCTGCAACTGCTGGCCTATCACGTCGCGCTGATCAAAGGCACCGATGTTGACCAGCCGCGTAACCTGGCGAAATCCGTCACGGTGGAATAACGCGTTTCTGCCCGTGTTATGCTCTCAAGAGGTTGCCGCCCGGCAGCCTCTTTTTTTAACGTCACGGAAATGGATTTTTATGTCGCTAAAGCCCTTTCTGACCGGTTCGCGTTTTTATCAGCTCATCACTTACAGCGCAGAGGTGGATGACGATATCGCCCACCGCCGGCTGCATCAGCTAAAGCTCAAAATGGCGCAGCAGCGTGAGCTGCCAAAGGCCCGCTTTATCGGCACCTCCTCGTTTTATCATGTGCTGGTGGGCAGCAATTACCTGATGCTCTTTAGCGCGGCGCTGAATGTCGCTGCGCTGCGCCCGCCCTTTGCGCCGCTTTGGGTTTTCGGCGGCGTGCTCTGGCTGATACTGCTGATGGTCATTGCGTTTATGGTTGAAAAAGGGCGTCGCAGCGGGCTGGTATTGCTCCTGTACAGCTGGTTTTTCCATCTGGCGTTAAGCGTAGTTGCGCTGTGCGTCGGGCTGGCGCGCTGGCCTTTTTCGTGGGGGTTCTGGTTATGCTGGGGCGGCGGCGCGCTGCTGATATGGCTGGCCTGGCGAATGATGAACAGCCAGGAAATGTTCAGGCTGGTCCACTGGTGCCTGGCGATAAAAATGCGTCGCGTCCATACCAAAGAACTTCAGCGGCCCTCTGAAAAACGCGCCGTAAAACGAAGAAAAAAATCGTGAACGACGGAGCAGTTACGATAATCGTGTTTGTGACAAATCCTCATTTTGGCCTACCTTTACCCTGTCATAAAAAGAAAATTTTTCTTTCATCCAGATGTCATAAATCTATTTAACTAGTTGAATTAAAATACCTTTATTTGCGTAAAACTTGCAGGTCTGACGCTGTCATAAAACTGTCATAATTCGTACATTTATCTGTCACCAAACTGTCCTACTTTGCTCACCGTAGCCACGAAACAATAAATTACGAACACCAGCAGGAGACATTATGAAAGTTATGCGTACCACCGTCGCAACTGTTGTCGCCGCGACCTTATCTCTGAGCGCTTTTTCCGCATTCGCGGCAGCAAGTCTGACTGGCGCGGGCGCAACATTCCCGGCGCCGGTGTATGCCAAATGGGCGGATACCTACCAGAAAGAAACGGGTAACAAGGTAAACTACCAGGGTATCGGCTCCTCCGGTGGCGTGAAACAAATCATTGCTAACACTGTTGATTTTGGTGCTTCTGACGCGCCGCTTTCTGACGAAAAATTACAGCAAGAAGGTCTTTTCCAGTTCCCGACCGTGATCGGCGGCGTGGTGCTGGCGGTTAACCTGCCGGGCTTCAAGTCTGGCGAGCTGGTGCTGGATGGCAAAACCCTCGGCGACATCTACCTTGGCAAAATCAAGAAGTGGGATGACGAGGCTATCGCCAAACTGAACCCGGGCAAGAAACTGCCTTCTCAGAACATCGCCGTGGTGCGCCGCGCTGACGGTTCCGGTACGTCCTTCGTCTTCACCAGCTACCTGGCGAAAGTAAACGACGAGTGGAAATCTAAAATCGGCTCTGGCTCTACCGTTAACTGGCCGACCGGTCTCGGCGGTAAAGGTAACGATGGTATCGCCGCGTTCGTACAGCGTCTGCCGGGCTCTATCGGTTACGTGGAATACGCGTATGCCAAGCAGAACAACCTGACCTACACCAAACTGGTTTCCGCTGACGGCAAACCGGTCGCGCCGACCGAAGAGAGCTTCGCCAACGCCGCCAAAGGCGCTGACTGGAGCAAATCCTTCGCGCAGGACCTGACCAACCAGAAAGGCGACGACGCGTGGCCAATCACCTCCACCACGTTCATTCTGGTCCACAAAGAGCAGAAGAAACCTGAGCAGGGCGCCGAAGTGCTGAAGTTCTTCGACTGGGCCTACAAGTCAGGCGCGAAACAGGCTAATGACCTGGATTACGCCTCTCTGCCGGACAGCGTGGTTGAGCAGGTTCGCGCTGCATGGAAGACCAACGTGAAAGACAGCAGCGGTAAAGCGCTGTACTGATCGAGATTTACCGATGATGGCGGATGGCGCTTCGCTTATCCGCCCTACAAAAATCCGGTAACATGCTGTTTTTTGTAGGCCCGGTACGCAACACGCTGCCGGGCGTCATTCAAAACAGAGTTTAACTGAAGAGTGAAATATGGCTGCTACCAAGCCGGTATTTAACCCCCCCGGTAAAAAGGGCGATATGATTTTCAGCGCGCTGGTTCGTCTGGCTGCGCTGATTGTGCTATTGCTGCTGGGCGGCATTATCGTCTCCCTTATCATCTCCTCCTGGCCAAGCATCCAGAAATTTGGTTTTTCCTTCCTCTGGACCAAAGAGTGGGATGCCCCTAACGATATATACGGCGGGCTGGTGCCGATTTACGGCACGCTGGTCACCTCGTTTATCGCGCTGCTGATCGCGGTTCCCGTAAGCTTTGGCATCGCGCTGTTCCTGACGGAGCTGGCTCCGGGCTGGCTCAAACGTCCGCTTGGCATCGCCATTGAGCTGCTGGCGGCTATCCCGAGCATCGTCTACGGCATGTGGGGCCTGTTTATTTTCGCCCCGTTGTTTGCAACCTATTTTCAGGAGCCGGTGGGCAACGTGCTCTCCACTATTCCGTTTGTCGGCTCGCTCTTCTCGGGCCCGGCGTTCGGCATCGGCATTCTGGCGGCGGGCGTCATTCTCGCCATCATGATAATTCCTTACATTGCCGCAGTGATGCGTGATGTGTTCGAACAAACCCCGGTGATGATGAAAGAGTCCGCCTACGGCATCGGCTGCACCACCTGGGAAGTTATCTGGCGCATCGTTCTGCCGTTTACCAAAAATGGGGTGATCGGCGGCGTCATGCTCGGCCTGGGCCGCGCGCTCGGCGAAACCATGGCGGTGACGTTTATCATCGGCAACACTTACCAGCTCGACAGCCCGTCGCTCTATATGCCGGGCAACAGCATCACCTCGGCGCTCGCCAACGAATTCGCCGAAGCGGAATCCGGGCTGCATGTGGCGGCGCTGATGGAGCTGGGCCTGATCCTCTTTGTGATCACCTTTATCGTGCTGGCTATCTCCAGGCTGATGATTATGCGTCTGGCGAAAAACGAGGGGGCGCGCTAATGGCGACGATGGAACTGCAAAATACCACGGAGCTTGCCGAATCGCGCCGTAAAATGCAGGCGAAGCGGCGTATGAAAAACCGCATCGCCCTCACGCTTTCTATGGCGACGATGGCGTTCGGCCTGTTCTGGCTTATCTGGATCTTAATCTCCACGGTATCGCGCGGGTTTGACGGAATGTCGCTGGCGCTGTTTACCGAAATGACGCCGCCGCCGAATACCGCGGGCGGCGGGCTGGCGAACGCGCTGGCGGGCAGCGGGCTGCTTATCCTGTGGGCGACGGTTATCGGTACGCCGCTTGGCATCATGGCGGGTATCTATCTGGCGGAATATGGCCGCAAGTCGTTTCTCGCGGAAGTTATTCGCTTTATTAACGACATTCTGCTTTCGGCGCCGTCTATCGTGGTCGGGCTGTTCGTCTACACCATCGTCGTGGCGCAGATGGAACACTTCTCCGGCTGGGCGGGCGTGATTGCGCTGGCGCTATTGCAGGTGCCGATTGTTATCCGCACCACCGAGAACATGCTCAAGCTGGTGCCGGACAGCCTGCGTGAAGCGGCCTATGCGCTCGGCACGCCAAAGTGGAAGATGATCTCCGCCATTACGCTGAAAGCCTCCGTGTCGGGCATCCTGACCGGCGTGCTGCTGGCGGTCGCGCGTATCGCGGGCGAAACCGCGCCGCTGCTCTTTACCGCGCTCTCTAATCAGTTCTGGAGCACGGACATGATGCAGCCTATCGCCAACCTGCCGGTAACGATTTTCAAATTCGCCATGAGCCCGTTCGCCGAATGGCAACAGTTGGCCTGGGCAGGCGTGCTGATTATCACCCTTTGCGTACTGCTGCTGAACATCCTGGCGCGCGTACTGTTCGCCAAAGGTAAACAAGGTTAATTTTTTGACGGCGTGGCGCTTCGCGACGCCGGATAAGGAACGATTGAGATGAGTATGGTTAACACGACCCCGGGCAAGCTTCAGGTTCGCGATTTGAACTTTTACTACGGGAAATTCCATGCCCTGAAAAACATCAGCCTGGATATCGCCAAAAACGAAGTGACGGCGTTTATCGGCCCGTCTGGCTGCGGTAAATCCACGCTGCTGCGCACGTTCAACAAAATGTATGAACTCTACCCGGAGCAGCGCGCGGAAGGCGAAATCCTGCTGGATGGCGAGAACATTCTGAACCACTCCCAGGATATCGCGCTGCTGCGCGCGAAAGTGGGCATGGTGTTCCAGAAGCCGACGCCGTTCCCGATGTCGATTTACGACAACATCGCGTTTGGCGTGCGTCTGTTTGAGAAACTCTCCCGCGCCGATATGGACGAGCGCGTGCAGTGGGCGTTGACCAAGGCCGCATTATGGAACGAAACCAAGGATAAACTGCACCAGAGCGGATACTCTCTCTCTGGTGGTCAGCAGCAGCGTCTGTGCATCGCCCGCGGCATCGCTATCCGTCCGGAAGTACTGCTGCTGGACGAGCCATGTTCGGCGCTGGATCCCATCTCCACCGGCCGTATCGAAGAGCTCATCACCGAGCTGAAGCAGGATTACACCGTGGTTATCGTGACGCACAACATGCAACAGGCGGCGCGCTGTTCCGATCACACGGCGTTTATGTACCTTGGCGAGCTGATCGAGTACAGCAACACCGACGATCTCTTCACCAAGCCGAAAATGAAACAAACCGAAGACTACATTACCGGTCGCTACGGTTGATATGCCCGGATTTCTCATGTGGGCCGCTTTTGAATTTATCGGGCATGTGGAGTGCTAAATGGATAATCTGAATCTGAATAAACATATTTCCGGTCAGTTCAACGCTGAGCTGGAATACATTCGCACCCAGGTGATGACCATGGGCGGGCTGGTGGAGCAGCAGCTCTCCGATGCGATCACCGCCATGCACAACCAGGACAGCGAACTGGCCAAACGCGTTATCGACGGCGACAAAAAGGTCAACATGATGGAAGTGGCGATTGATGAAGCCTGCGTGCGCATCATCGCCAAACGCCAGCCGACCGCGAGCGATCTGCGTCTGGTGATGGCCATCATTAAAACCATCGCGGAGCTGGAGCGCATCGGTGACGTGGCGGATAAAATCTGCCGCGCCGCGCTGGAAAAATTCTCGCATCAGCATCAGCCGCTGCTGGTGAGCCTGGAGTCGCTCGGCCGCCATACGGTACAAATGCTGCATGATGTGCTGGACGCCTTCGCACGTATGGATCTCGACGAGGCTGTGCGTATCTACCGCGAAGATAAAAAAGTCGACCAGGAATATGAAGGCATTGTGCGCCAGCTGATGACCTACATGATGGAAGATCCCCGCACGATCCCGAGCGTGCTGACCGCCCTGTTCTGCGCCCGTTCCATTGAGCGCATCGGCGACCGCTGCCAGAATATTTGCGAATACATTTTCTATTTCGTGAAAGGTCAGGATTTCCGCCACGTGGGCGGCGACGAGCTGGATAAACTGCTCGCCGGTAAAGATCCGAAAGAATAAGCCTGTCGCCCTCGCCGCGCGCGAGGGCAATTTTGGGGCGCGCGTCGCCCCTTTTGCGGATTTTACTCAATACTATAAGGGGTTACCGAGCCCGTTATAAAAGGATGAATCCGTGAAATTATCTTCCCGTACCGCTCTCGCCCTCGCCGCCCTGATTGGCTGCGCCAGTTTGCCCGTCTTCAGCGCGCCGCTGCCGGCAACGCCCGATCCGTCTGTTCCGGTCAGTCATTACATCACCCAGGTCAACCCGGATAAATCCATCACCTTCCGCCTGTTCGCGCCCAATGCGCAGCGCGTGGCGGTAGTGCTCGGCGCGACGGCGGACAGCCAGGTATCGCATGAGATGCGCAAAGAGGCGAACGGCGTCTGGAGTTGGAAAAGCGCGCCGATGGCGCCGGATCTGCACGAATATTTTTACGATATTGACGGGTTTCGCTCCATCGATACCGGCAACCCGTATGTGAAACCGCAGCGCCAGCCGAATACCTCGCTGATTCTGGTGCCGGGCAGCATTATTGATGACCGGGCGGTGCCGCATGGCGATCTGCGCACGCTGACGTACCACTCCGGCGCGCTGAAATCGGAGCGGCGGGTGTATGTCTGGACGCCGCCGGGCTACAGCCGCGAAAGCGAACCGCTGCCGGTGCTCTACTTCTATCACGGCTTTGGCGATACCGGTCTTTCCGCCGTCACTCAGGGCCGTATCCCGCAGATGATGGATAACCTGCTGGCGGAGGGCAAAATCAAACCGATGCTGGTGGTTATCCCGGATACCGAAACGGATATCGCCGATGCGGTGCCGGAGAACTTCCCGCCCGCCGAGCGACGCAAAGATTTCTACCCGATTAACGCCCGCGCGGCGGATAAAGAGCTGATGAACGATATCATTCCGCTGATCGGGCAGCGATTTAATGTGCGTCAGGATGCGCAGGGGCGCGCGCTGGCGGGGTTATCGCAGGGCGGTTACCAGGCGCTGGTGTCCGGCATGACGCATCTGCAAAGCTTCGGCTGGCTGGCGTCGCTGAGCGGCGTGACCACCGCTACGGTGCCGAATGACGACGTGACGAAACAGCTCTCCCGCGCGGATGAAGTGAACAGCCAGTTGCGGAACTTTACGCTGGTGGTGGGCGAGAAAGACAGCGTGACGGGCCGCGATATCGCCGGGTTGAAAACCGAGCTTGAGCGCGACGGCGTGAAATTTGAGTATCACGTTTACCCGGGGCTGGGCCATGAGATGGCCGTATGGCGTCCGGCCTATGCCGAGTGGGTGCAGAAGATTTTTTAACGAGGCAGATATGGGGCGGTGGGTGCGCTGACGCTTACCCACCCTACAAAACTCTGCAGCCACTTCGTAGGTGGTTGCGCTGGCACTTACCCACCCCATAAAATTCTGCATCAACTTCGTAGGTGGGTAAGCGTAGCGCACCCGCCATCATCATCATCATCACCCAGAGATCAGCGCGTCACATCCCAGCCGCGCGCCCGCCACAGCGCAGGCAATTGCGCCAAATCGGTAAACACCGTCACATTCGGGTGCTCCAGCGGCGGGTTATGCGGATCGGCGCACAAATAAAACACCTGCATCCCGGCGGCGATGCCAGCTTTTGCGCCTGCGGCGGAGTCATCCACCAGAATGCAGCGATCCACCGCCACCTGCATGGCATCGGCTGCGAAATGCATCAACGCTGGATCGGGCTTCCAGCGCTGAATATCGTAGCCGCTAAACAGTTTGTCGGTGAAATAGCGCAACATGCCGGTTTTACCGAGCGACTGCTGCATTTTGCTGACCGGACCGTTTGAGACGATACACATCGGCACCGTCACTTTCTCAAGCAGCGCTGCGGCACCCGGGATCTCTTCCAGCTCTGCGTCAAAAAGGCGCGCCACTTCCGCGCGATACACCGGTTCGAGTTCGGCTTTCTCAAGCTGCACGCCATATTCGGCATTGATCGTATCAATGATTTCGTAAAGCTTTACGCCCTTAAAGCGTTTAAAGACCTCTTCCAGCTCAAGGGTGATACCCGCCCGGGCGAACATGTGCACATAAGCGCGGGAGCAGATAACTTCGCTATCCACCAGCGTACCGTCGCAGTCGAAAAATACCGCTTCAATTCGGGACATGCCGTTTCCTGTTGTTGCAAGTTGAACGATTACTCTAAGCGCTTTGCGTCACGCAATCGATGCCGTATAAGCAAATTCAATGAAAAAAAGTCTGTGACGACCGTCAATACTGCGCCGTTTTGGTATAGGATAGCGACGAATTTTTCCCCTCCTTGTACGGAATTAGAGAATGAGCCAACAACCGACGTCCCAGGCCGAAGGGCAGGGATTGCTTGAGCGCGTGTTTAAGTTACGTGCGCACGGCACCACGGCCCGCACCGAGGTCATTGCCGGGGTAACCACCTTCCTGACGATGGTGTATATCGTTTTTGTAAACCCGCAGATCCTCGGCGCGGCTGGGATGGATACCAGCGCAGTATTTGTAACCACCTGTCTTATCGCCGCGTTCGGCAGCATTCTGATGGGCCTGCTGGCAAACCTGCCGGTCGCGCTGGCGCCTGCGATGGGCCTGAACGCCTTTTTCGCGTTTGTGGTCGTTGGCGCGATGGGGCTCTCGTGGCAGGTAGGCATGGGCGCGATTTTCTGGGGCGCGGTGGGTCTGCTGCTGCTGACTATTTTCCGCGTGCGCTACTGGATGATCGCTAACATTCCGGTGAGCCTGCGTATCGGCATCACCAGTGGCATCGGTCTGTTTATCGGCATGATGGGGCTTAAAAACGCGGGCGTTATCGTCGCGAACCCGGAGACGCTGGTGACTATCGGCAATCTCACTTCCCACACTACGCTGCTTGGCGTGCTGGGCTTCTTTATCATCGCGATTCTCGCCTCCCGCAACATTCACGCGGCGGTGCTCGTCTCCATCGTCGTGACCACGCTGCTGGGCCTGGCGTTTGGCGATGTGCATTTTAAAGGTGTGGTATCAGAGCCGCCGAGCGTGATGACGGTGCTGGGCCATGTCGATCTCGCGGGCTCGCTGGATATCGGCCTCGCCGGCGTGATTTTCTCGTTTATGCTGGTCAACCTGTTCGACTCCTCCGGCACGCTGATTGGCGTGACCGATAAAGCCGGGCTGGCGGATGAAAGCGGCAAATTCCCGCGCATGAAGCAGGCGCTGTATGTGGACAGTATCTCCTCTGTAGCGGGCTCGTTTATCGGGACGTCGTCTGTGACCGCCTATATCGAATCTTCGTCCGGCGTCTCTATTGGCGGGCGCACCGGCCTTACCGCCGTGGTGGTCGGTCTGCTGTTCCTGCTGGTGATTTTCCTCTCGCCGCTCGCGGGCATGGTGCCGCCCTATGCTGCCGCTGGCGCGCTGATTTACGTCGGCGTACTGATGACGTCCAGCCTGTCGCGCGTGAAGTGGGATGACCTGACCGAAGCCGTGCCGGCGTTTATCACCGCCGTCATGATGCCGTTTAGCTTCTCCATCACCGAAGGCATCGCGCTGGGCTTTATCTCTTACTGCGTGATGAAAATTTTCACCGGTCGCCTGCGCGATCTGAACGCCTGCGTGCTGGTCGTGGCGCTGCTGTTCCTGCTGAAAATCGTCTTTATCGACGCGCATTAATCAAAAAGGCCAGCGAATCGCTGGCCTTTTTATTATCAGCGACTCACCCGCCTGATGTACTCCGCAAACGCGGTCAGCTGGCCGGTCAGGTGATCCAGCGTACTCTGATCCACCACCTCGCCGGTCTGCGTATCGACTTTGTTCTGAATCGCCCCGCCCATAAACTCCGGTTTGTTCATCACCATCGCATCGAGAAACACCAGAATCTGGCGCAGATGATACTGGCAGCGCGCGCCGCCGATGGCGCCCATTGAGCTGGTCTGGATAAGCACCGGCTTGCCCGCAAGCGGCTGGTCGGGCAGACGCGACAGCCAGTCAATGGCGTTCTTCAGCCCGCCTGGCACCGAATAGTTATATTCCGGCGTTACAATCACCACGCCGTCCGCCTCGCGGATCTGCGCGGCTATCGCTTTCACCGTTTGCGGAAAGCCTTCTTCCTGCTGGATGTCGGCATCATAAATCGGGATATCGCGAATGGAAGGCAGTTCAGCGACCGTCATACCGGCGGGTGCCAGTTTCGGCAGCGTGCGGGCCACCATCGCGTTAAAGGAGCCTTTGCGCAGGCTGCCAATCAGCGTCACTACTTTTAGCGTGTCAGACATAGAAACCTCCAGGATAGTTAAAGCAGATTAGTTGATAATCATCGCTTTTTCCGAGGGCAGGCTGGTAAAGCGCATCAAACGCGTATCCGGACTGGTGCTGCGTTTGCGCATATCCGGCAGGCTGCGCCAGCCCTGCGCGCTGTCATATTCCCACAGATAGAGCTTTTCAATGGCGGGCGATACCGCGACCGTCCAGATCAGCACATCTTCGGCGTCACAGGCGGCCTCGACCAGCGGAAGCTGCGCCACGCGCAGCTTGCCGGAGCCCGGCAACAGCTGAAATTGCTGGCCGTCATCGTGCTGCAGCCCCGTCAGCTTTAGCAGGCTGCGGCGCAGCGTCACCAGTTGCGTGCGCGCTTCCAGCGGATCGTTTTGATTATCTATCCAGATGGTTTCATTTTTGCTGAGGGTGTGGCCGGTTTGCGGCGCGAGCGGATGCGTAAAGGAGCGGGTGGCGGGCTGCAGTTCCATATCAAGCCCGCAACAGCCTTCTGTGGTGATCGCCACACCCAGCATATTGCCGGTATGGGCGAGCGAGAAATCGGCCAGCCCGGCGTCGGTAAAGCGCGGACGGCCCTGCTCATTCACCACGATTTCAGGCAGTACCGGAATGCCGTAAAGCATAAACACCAGTTCGGCCAGTAGCGAGCGCGATGCCAGAAAGCGGCCGCGGCGGTGCTCCGGCAGGTGCTGCGCGGCTTTCAGCGCGTCGGCGGAAAGCCTGGGAGAGAGACTGAATTCGGGGCCAAGCGTCCCTCTTGCAAAATGCGTTGCCATTTTTCACTCCATGATAATGGTCAGTAACGGTTAATTATCGAATTGGTAAATGCGTAATCTGCAACTCATCAGCCCGATAGTGTTTAGGTTTTAATGCCTAATCCGGACGCTGAAAAGTACTCTGTCAGGACTTTTACAAAATTATCGCACAACGTAAGGCAACGCACGGGTAAAAAGGCGCCATCCTGCGCCTTTACGGTAGCGGCGACTTAAGCGGTCAGTGGGATCTCTGGCAGATGCACCACATTGTTATAGAACGATTCCAGATCGTGTTCGGTCAGAATCGGCTCTTTCATTATCAGATGCACATCAAGGATATCCTCAAAGCCCGGCAAAATGTTCAGGCCGTTCGCCAGCGCCAGGTCCTGCGAAATAATCCCGATGCTGTTAAAGCTTTTCATCAGGGAGACGGTAATCAGCTCGCTCCCGGAAAAAATCACGCTCGCCTCCTGAAGGAGCGGCTTATGCCGGGCGGTGAACTTATCAAAACTCGCCGAATAGGGGCACTCCGCCAGCGGCTGCACCAGCGTGGTGGCGGTCGCTGCGCTTTCCGCCGAGCAGGCCGCAATCACTTTGATGTGCAGTCCGGTCAATTTAATGCTGTAGAAGCCAGGCGGTACGTTTCCGCCCAGCACTACCGCAATGTCCGTTTCGTCTTTCGCGATTTTCACCAGATTTTCCGGTGATTCCGACGTGCTGAAAATCACGCTGTAATCGCTCAGCTTGTCGATCATAAAGTTAATGATTTTCTTGTTGGTATCGACAGAGAAGGTGCTGTTGAGGGCAATTCGGATGGGGGTTGTGGTGCTTTTTTTAAGCTGTTCGGCTTTCAGACGCAGATGTTCGGAGGTTTTGACGACATTCATAATATAGGGCAGTAAATGTTTTCCCTCTGGCGTCAGCACCGCGCCTTTATTGGTGCGGTTGAATATTTTAAATCCGAAATATTCTTCCGCTTTGTTGAGCTGTGCCGCCAGCGCCTGAATGGTAAGGTTGGCCTCTTCCGCAGCGCAGGTTAACGAACCCAGCTGTGCAGTTTTTAGCAGGTTTCTCAATACTTTAATATCCATATGTCACCTCGTGACGTGCCGGTCCTTCCTTTATATCAATGGCCATAAGAATTATCAATTGATCGCCAGCCGCTATGTTGGTTGAAAACTCCAGCTTTGGCTTCGTTTTTAGTCGGATAGTCCTCAAACACCCTTGCTTAAAATGGTTATGAAGGCGCCTGAAAAAGAATTGAATATAAATAACTTAATTAACTGGTAGGTTAAATCGAAATCAACCTAACCCCTCGGATGAATATAGAATATATGTTACAGCTCAATAAAAACATCGGCGATGACCTGAGAAAAAATAAAGCGGTAAATGTTCTGGGTTCTGATTTCTCACTAGTTGGCGGATTTAGCGATTTCGTTAAATTTACGCAAAGCTGGGAAACCATGGGCGTGGATAAATTTTATGGTCAGGCCGATCGCGGCACGCGCTATCGCCGTTACAGCGATTTTGATTACAACCCGGTAACCAAACTATTAACCCCACTCGGCCATCGCGCATATGAGCAATCGGTAGAACACAATAAATATGTCGGTGGTATTGAACGTCATTTTGATGATATTACCACTGAGGTATTAGATTCGCCGGTATTACGCTCGCTGGTAGAGCTCGATTTCAATGTGTATAAAGAAGTCCTGCCGCCGGAGCTGCATAATGAAGTCTGGCAGTGCCAGATTCATCAAATTCGCATTGAGATTAAACCGGGGTGCGAGCTGGAGATTACGCCGGAAGGTATTCACTGCGACGGTTACCCGTTCAGCGGCGTACACTTTTGGGGCCGCCATAACGTCGAAGGCGCCATGAGCCAGGTCTTTAAAAAAGATGGCACGCTGGTGGATTCCGGCACTTATCGCAATATTCTGGATACCACATTCTTCCTTGATCGTGAAATGCTGCACTATGTGACCAGCGCGTTTAATCCGACAGAGGACAAGATGGGTTTTCGTCAGATTATTGCGGTGTCGTTTTCAAGACCGGGGACGGAATATGATATCATCAAATAATCTTCAGATTATTTCCTCTGATGCTGATAAAAGCGCTGCGCCGGAAGGGCTGGTTATTTCTAAAGCCACATTAAATGACGCGTGCGATATCGTTAGTTTTTTAAAATTCTTTAAAGAGGTGGCCTTTTGCGAATGGCAGGATGAAGATCATATTCGCAAAATCGTCGCTGCGGATAATGCCCGCTGTTATGTCGCTAAAGATGAAAATGGCGCTCTGGTGGGCGCTATTATCGGCGGTATTATGGGTACGCGCGCCACGTTAAATCATATCGCCATATCGCCCATTTTCAGAAATAACAAAATTGGTACGGTACTGACGAAAACCATTCTGAACGATTTTTATCTCAGCGGTATTAAACGTGTCTTTCTGTTTATTGAAGATAAAAACCAGGTCGCGTTCAATTTCTGGCGCTCCCAGGGATTTCAACCGACCACAGGAGAAACGACGTGCGAACTGGATCTTTAAAAAACCTGAATTACGCCGAGCGTAGCGATTTTAAAGAGAGCCTGTTGAACGCCTCGCCAATTATGGCGGGGTATTTTGTCGTCGCGTTTGTGTTTGGTGTGATGTGTCTGAACGCCGGGCTGCCGGTCTGGTTCCCGGCGGCAATGTGCCTGTTTGTTTACGCGGGTACGGCGCAATTTGCTGCGCTGGCGCTGCTTACGTCTGGCGCTTCGCTGTTGCCCATCGTGCTTTCGACGCTGCTTATCAATTCCCGGCATATTTTGATGTCGATGTATATGTCGAAGAAACTCGGGAATGTCGGCATGTCTGGACTGAAAAAATCCCTCTACGCATTCGGGCTCACCGATGAATCCTTTGCAATGCACAGCCAGCGCCTGGAAAGCCGTATCGCCACGACAGCGAGTTATCTGCTGAGCTTTAACGCCTTTTGCCACCTCTCATGGATTGCGGGTGGGTTCGCGGGCGCCGTGGCCTCGGAGTATCTGGCGAAATTCATCAGCTTTAAGCTCGATTATGCACTGACGGCCATGATGCTGTTCGTGCTGGTCGCGCTCTGTAATACCGCCGGTAAGCGCCTCGTCGCGCTGGTCTCAATTGCGACCACGATCGGTATGAACTTCATCCATATTTCACCGTTAAACGTCTTCGTGGCGACGGCGGTCGGTTGCGGAGTCGGCGTATGTCTCAAGAAATCTTCCTCCTGATTGTCATCTTCTCCATGATGGCGGTGACGTTTGCCATCCGGCTTATTCCGCTGCATCTGAGCCCGGAGCGCACGCCGCGCTTTATTAACGCGGTGATTGAGTACATTCCGGCAGCGGTGATTTCCAGCATTACGATCCCGGCGTTGTTCTTTCCACAAAACGCGGGGTTCAGTTTATATAACGCCAGCGTTCTGGCGGCGCTTCCCGTCGTATTCACCGCCTGGTTTACGAAGAATTTAATTGTCAGCGTGGTGGTGGGCGTTATCTGTCAGGTGCTCGCCAGCCATTTTATTTTTGGGTAATTCGGTTTCGTTTTTCAGCAGTTATCACGATGTCGCCCGGTAGTTACGGGCGATGTATTCAGGCTTGCTTTACCACGGATTCAGGATAATTCCCGATGGCGAAATATATTGTGACGATCACCCCGCCAACGCCGAACGGCGATCTGCATCTGGGGCATCTTTCCGGACCGTTTCTGGCCGCGGATGTGATGCGCAGAACGCTGCGTGACAGGGGACATGACGTCTTATTTGTCTGCTATAGCGATGATTACCAGAGTTATTTACCCCGTAAGACCCGTGTATTGATGCGCCAGCCATTCGATTATGGCCGCCTGATGCGTCGCGCCATGAACCTGTCGCTGGAGCTGGCGGATATCCATCTCGACCACTTTATGCAGGCCGCCGACAGTCGCGCTTACCGGCTTTCCGGCGAGCATTATGCGGCCTGCGTGTCTCATCAGGTCTCGCTGCGCCCGGCGAAAACCTTTCATTGCAGCGCCTGCGATCTCTATGGGTACGAAGGTTTTGGCCGCACCCACTGTAACTGGTGCGGGACATCCTCCGACACCAGCCAGTGCGAACACTGCGCCCGCGTGCCGGATGTCGAGCAGATAACGGCGATGACCTGTATGTCATGTCAGGGGCCGATGTCACCCGTCAGCGTGAACCTTCACGTCTGGGATATTGGTCAGAACTATCCGGCGGTGGCCGCGGCGTTGCGTAACCAGCCTCAACGCGCCTGCCTGACGCAATTTCTCGACGAGGTGCTGGCGGACACGCGCGCGCAATGGCAGATAACGCGTCCCGGCGATGCGGGGCTGCCGGTCGCCGCGCTCGATTATTACCCGCTCCACACCTGGTTTTTAGGGATGGCTGGCTACCGGGCAAGCGTCATGTCTTTCCTTGAAGAAAACCCGTCGCGCGGCAGCTTTGCCGAGTGGTGGTCGCCGCAGACGGCGCTGGTGCATTTCCTTGGGTTCGACTGTTCCTACAGCCACGCGGTCGCCTACAGCAGTCAGCTGCTGGCGGATGACACCGGGCCGCGCCCTGGCGCGTTTCTGACCAACCGTTTTCTGAAGCTGGATGGCGAAGATTTCTCCACCAGCCGCGGGCACGCTATCTGGATAAAAGATCTGACAGGGCTTTATCCTGCCGATGCGATTCGCCTTTATTGCGCGCGCTATGCGCCGGAAACCGAAGTGAAAAACTTCAGCCGTACCGATTTTCAGCACTGGTATCAGTCGGTTTTCCTGCCGCTGGCCGCGCATATCGCCGACGCGACGCCTTTCACCGCTGCGCTTAGCGCACAGCAAGAGGCGCAACTTCTTGAACATCCGGCGCGGCGTCGATGGGTTGAGGCTTCTTCACTGAACGCATTCTCTATCTCCGCCATGGCGGAAGCTCTGCTGGAACTGGCGGCGTTTATTCAGGCCACGCCTGCGTTTTCGGCATCGGCGCAGGCATGGGACGTGCTGTCGGAAATGGCCTCGCCGCTCTGCCCCGGGCTTGCGCAGAACATGCGGCATTCCGTTCAGCGGAGCGTGGCGGCATGAATACGTTTCTCTATCAGCCGCGTAACGCCGTATTTCACGGCGTGCTGGAGCTCGACGCCCGGCGGCTAAAAATTTACTGCATCGCCAGCCAGTCGCAGGCGCACCAGTCGTTGCCCGATAGCGAGCGCCAGCGCGTCCTGTTGCGCGAGGCGCTGAGGGATGACCACTGGCCGACCGATCATCAGACGGGATTCGCGATTTTTCACTTCGCGAACGATGGCGTTTACCTGCTGGTCAGCAGCTGGTGCGACGCGAATATGCTGCGTCACCGGGTTTTCATGCTGTCGCCGCAGGGACATCTGGCGCCGCTGGACGCAAGCCGCATCGTCGCCTGCGTCTGGGAACTCGCGATTATCTGGCACGAGCGCAACCTCTGGATCCAGGAGGTGATGGCGCAAGCCACGCTTGATCCTGCAGGCGTTCAGCGCTACCTCACGCAAGGATATGAAGGATGGGTCTGATCATTCGCCGGTTGCAGCCGGACGATCTCACGCAACTGACGGCGCTGTGCGCCGATCATGCCGCCTATGAAAAGCTGGAGTACGTGCTGGAGTATCAGGCGGAGCGACTTCAACAGGCCGTGTTCGGCGAACCGGCGCGGCTTTATGTCTGGGTGCTGGCCGACGGGCAACAGCTGCACGGCTATCTTTCCGCCACCCTGGATTATTCCACCTGGTCCGCAGCGCCCTTTGCATATATGGACTGCCTCTATTTACAGGAGCCGATGCGCGGCAAAGGCTTTGGTCGCCAGTTGCTGGCGACGCTGGCGGCGTTCGCTGAAGCCAATGGCTGCCGTCAGATCCAGTGGCAGACGCCGCCGGATAATCTCTCGGGCATCGGTTTTTATCAGACTATCGGCGCGCAGGCGCTGCCAAAAAGCCGGTTTCATCTCAATAAAGGCGTCGGGCTATGGGAACGTTAAGCGTGTCGCTTATCGATAACCTGCTGGAAGAGCTGACCGCCCGCGACGCGCAGGCGTTACACCGCCTGCGCCTCTCGCGGTCGCCGCAGGATATCGACGCGGCGCTGCTCACGCGAAGCCCGGTGATGCGCAAACTGCCTGAGCTGGCGCGCAGGGAAGGCATCGCCTATCTGCATGCGCGGCTTCAGGCGCCGCAGGGCGAAGAGATTGCTGATACCGCGCTGTTTTCGTTACTGCTGGATGGCCTGGCCGACGCGCTGCTGGCGGATGCCGGGCTGAATACGCTCAAGCCCGCGCCGGACGTAGCGGGTTTCTCGCTGCCGCATGCGCTGGAGACTGACTTTGATCGCCATGAGACCGCGCGCGGCGCGGTGTATGTCAGCAAACGGCAGGGAACGCCGCTGGTGGTGACCGGCGCGCTGGGCATTCCGTTGCAGGCGTGGCAGCGCCTGGTTGCGGACCCTCAGGGCTGGCGACTGATCCTGCCTGAATTGCCGTGCGGCACGCTGCTCGAAGGCGGTATGCGCAGCGCGGCGGATGTGCATGAGTACGCCGATATTATCGGGACCCAACTGGCCGCTCTGGCGCTTCCCGCACGGCCCTGGCTGCTCGGCTGGTGCAACGGCGGGCGTATCGCGCTTGAGCTGGCGCGCCGCCTGCGCGAGGGCGTCGAGGGCGTCTTTTTGCTTTGTCCGACGCTGCGTGACGCCAGCGCTCCCGACGACGGGAGCGTGTATGAAAACAAACTACAGCAACTGTTTAACCTGGTGCTCGGCAACCCGAAAGCGGCGCCGTCAGTCGCCATGATGGCCGGTAAACTTCTGGCGGCGCCGGACACCTCGCGCCTGACGGGCGCGGAGTATCTTGCCGCGCTTGGCGGGCTGCCGCGCCGTTCTATGGCGGGCGCGCTGAGCGTGCCGATGCAGGATGCTGATTCACTGCTGAATTACGCCCGGCGCACCGCGAAAGATGAAGCATTCGCCCGGGGACGTGATTACCGCCATTTGCCGATGCCGGTGTATCTGATTCAGGGCGCGGATGACCCGGTTGTTTCTAATTCACAGGCGATACGCTGGCTGCGTGAGCAGTTAACCGCTTTCGAGACGTTTCAGATAACCGGTGCGGGGCATGTTCCACAGGATTTACAGTTCCCCTGGCTGATGGCCCTACTTAACCATGCCCGGCAGGGTCAGCGCTCGTCGCTGCCGCGCCGCGTTATCCACCTTCACGGAGAGCATTAAGACGATGCCAGTTTTACCTTACTGGGCTTACCAGGCCGAGGCCGGGCAGACACGCGACTATGCGCCTGGCGAATTATTCGCGTGCGGCGTTGCCCTTCACCCGGATAAAACCGCGATTAGCGACGGCAAGCGCCACTATACCTTCGCCCAGCTGGAAGCCATGGCGATGCGTCTTGGCCACTGGCTGGCGGACCATGGCGTCAGCGCGGGCACCAGGGTGCCGGTGCTGGCGGAAAAACATGCGCTGATGCCGGTTATCGCTGCCGCCTGCTGGAAACTCGGCGCGGTCTATGTGCCGCTCGACGGGCAGTTGCCCGAAAACCGCTTGCGCAAGCTGCTGGCACGTCTTGCCGGGCGAGTGACGCTGTCTCTCAGCCGCACGCCGCTGGCGGAAACTGGCCCGTGGCTTAGCGGGGATGCGCTGGCGCAGGTGTGCGAAACAGGAAATACCGCGCCGCTGGCCTGCGCCATTCCGCATGACGATGACACGGCGTACATCATTTTTACCTCGGGTTCGACCGGCGAGCCGAAAGGGGTGGAAATCAGCGTTGGCAGCATGAAAACCTATTTCCGCGCGCACAACGAGGTGCTGCGTTTCACGCCCGACTCACGCGTTTTCAGCCTGTCGCCGTTTCATTTTGATGTCTCAATTGAAGACACGCTGCTGCCGCTCTCGCTTGGCGCGTATGTTTACCAATTCGCTAGCCTGCACGCCGGGCCGGTGATGCGCGCGGCCATCGCCCGCGAGCAGATAACGCACCTGATTGCCGTTTCGACGCTGTTGACGCTGATTACGGAAGGCGGAAAACAGATAGCTCCTGAGCACTTCTCATCGCTGCAAATGGTGATGACCGGCGCGGAAGTCTGCGATCCGAAAATCATTAACCTGTGGAAGCAAAACCTGCCGGGTATTCGTCTTATCAATGCCTACGGCCCAACGGAAACCACCATCGTCTGCCTTTGCTACACCATTGCGCAGGCGGATCCGCGGCGCGCCACCAGCTGGCCCATCGGGATACCGCTGCGGGATGTTGAATGCCTGGTGCTGGGCGATAACGGCGAGCCCGCGTTGCCGGAGGCGCCCGGTGAGTTGTGCATCGGCGGCCCGCTGGTCATGAAAGGGTATCTCGATCAGCCGCAGGAAACCGACAAGGTCATTTTCGTGCGCGATGGCGTGCGCTATTACCGCACCGGCGATATCTGCCTGATGCAGTCGGATGGCAACGTGCGCTATATCGGGCGTCGCGACGATGAAGTGAAAATTGCCGGGCGTCGTATTCACCTGGGCGAAATCCGACAGAAATGCCTTTCAGGCGTCGGCGTGGAGCGCGCTGCCGTCCGGGTAATGGAGATCCGTGGCAAAGCGCAGATAGCCGTCGTGCTGACTGGCAAAAACGTGGCGCGGTTGCCGCAAATCGAAGAATACCTGCGAAGCGAACTACCGCATTACATGCTGCCGACAATCTGGGGCTGGGCAGATGACGTCAATCTGAGCTCTACCGGTAAAACCGACGAGCGAACGCTGCTCGATCAACTTTTCAGCGCCGCGATGCAGAACCCGTGCCGCTATTTTCAGCGCCCGGAGGGCGACACTTTTATCCCGTTAAACGGAGTGGGCTATGAATCAGCAATCCCCCTTTGAACACGTAGAGCAGGCAATCCGCGCAAGCGTTACGGCGATGCCTGCCATTTCGCTGGAGGCGCAGACCGAGCTGTATACGCTGGGCGTCGACTCACTGACCACCATCAACATTCTGCTGGCGCTGTCGGAGGCGTATCAGGTGTCGCTTGAGCAGTTTGTCGATGATATCGGCACGCTGGCGACGGTGGGCGATTTAACGGCGCTGGCCGGGAAGTTCGCCGCAGCGGCCGTACCTGCGCCGGGCCCGCAGGTGAAGTTTTTCAGCGAGCAAACTTTGCATTATGAATATGGGCTGGATGGCATCCGCACGTTCCCGTGGGAGGGCGTCAACACGCCGATAGGTTCCGGATACTGCATCGTGCGGCCAATGACCGAAACGCTTCGTCATGTGAACCAGCCTGCCGATGAAGACGAGTTGTTCATCGGCATTGAAGGGCGCGCCACGGTCATTATCGATGACCGGGAGTACCCGTTTACCAAAGGCGATCAGATATTTATTCCGCGTGGCAGCAGCCATTTTGTGCGTAACGATGGCGATGCGCCGTTCCATTTTTTCACGGTCTGGTGGAACCAGGCGGGCGCCAGAGATTATCTGGATCGCGAAACCGGCGCAGGCACGCGCGCATGAACCCGATGCGGGATCTCATCATCATCGGCGCGGGGCTTGCGGGCAGCGCACTGGCGTCGTTCGCGAGCCGCCTCGGCCTGCGCGTGCTGGTGCTGGACGTCACCACGCCGGGCGCCGGTGGAGCGACGGCGCACTCGCGCGGCATTGTACGAGTCTACGATCAGCACCCCGTTCTGATGGAGATGAATCGCGACGGCGTGACGGAGTGGGCGCGTACGGCGCAGCGCTGGCCCGGCGTCTTTACCCGCTGCGGCGTTCTGTATCTGTTGAAAGACGAACATCGCGATAACGCCCGTAGCGCGATTGATGATTTTTCCGACGATGATTATCCGATGGCTTTTATCGAACCGGCGCGAGCACGAGAGATGCTGCCTGCGCTGACGCCGGATGCGGGCGACGTCATTTTATGGGAGCCGCTGGGCGGATATGTTAACCCGCGTCTCGCCTGTCAGGCATTTATCGCGGAGGCGCGCCAGCACGGCGCGCAGGTTCTGGAAGGCACCCGCGTCAGCGCGGTCAACCAGACGAGAGAAGGCGCCAGCGTCACGGCGGGAAGCCAGACGTTTACCGCCCGGCTGGCGGTGGTGGCGGCAGGGGCGAATAGCGTCACGCTTGCCGCCGACTGCCCGGTTTTTAGTCGCACAATTCCACTCAGCAGCCTGTACAGCCCAACCGGTGAAGCGCCAGGCGTTTGTCTGCTCGATGAGCGCAGCGGCGGTTATCTGCGTCCCGATGGCCGTGATGTCGCGTTTGTCGGCGGCGCGCCGCAGCATGATGCGGCGCGGCCAGAGCAACTGCAATGGAGCAAAGCGAATCAGCGCTATCACCAGAAGCTGACGCAACATCTGCTGCCCGGCAGTGATTTACATGTAGTTGACGGGCGTGACGGTTATGACGGCTATACCGCAGATCTTCTGCCCGAGATCCGCCTTGAGAAAGACAAGGCCATTGCCCTGTTTTGCGGTTTTTCCGGTCGCGGCGCGAAATACATCCCCGCCGCCGCCCGCCGCTTCAGCGAACAGATAAAGGAGCGACTGTACGCATGAAACGTATCGCCTGCGTGGCCTGTCTCGATCCGAAATTTTCTATTCATACACACACTTTTTTACGTGCGGTAGTGCTGGCGCGGCATTGTCTGCTGGGGCCGAGCGTACAGATCCGCCTGTTTGATGACAACGCCAGCCGTGAAGGCGCCTTACGCGCGGCGCGAGATATCCTGGCCTGGTCGCCGGACGCCGTCGTGGGGCATTTCGCGTCCGCCGCCGCCGACGCCGCCGCGCCGGAATATGCCGCCCACAACGTGCCGCTGTTTTTACCTGCCGCGACCGCCAGCCATCTGACGCGTAACGCCACCACCTGGCGACTTTGCGATAACGACGCGGATTACGTGGCATGGCTGAGCGAACAGACAGAACTGGCGCAGTGGTGTGTCGCGCCGCCGGAACATGACGGTTCGCTGCATGGCATCAGCGTGGCGGAACAACTGGCGGCGAGACTGAGGCTGACGCCTTATGGCACGACCCGCCTGTTCTCCGGGCGCTATGCGGCATCGGTTCGTTACGCGATTCGCTGGGCGCATACCGATCTGCCGGGCAGGCTGATCCTGACCGATGACGCGGGCTCAACGGCGCTGGCACCGGATTTGCTGGCGCACGGCATCAACCCTGATCGGCACGACATTCTGATTGCGGGTATCTGTCCGCACCCGGCGGGTGAAACCGCGCGGCGCGTGCGCGAGATATGGCGACGCCGCTGGGGCGGCGAGCCGGGCACTTATCTGTGGGAAACGCTGGCGGCGCTGCAAACCGCGGCGCGTTACCCCGAACTGCCTGCACAGACTGTACTGGGGCCGTTACGGTTCGACGATCGGCGGGAAAGCCGTCCGTCCAGTTTCCGACTCTGGCGCGTGACGCGTCAGGGGCTTATCGCCTGGCAACCGGCTCCGGAGGTGGTATGACGCAACTGCAACCGATCGCGAAGGATTTCGCCAGCCTGCTGGCCGTACGCAACGTCATGATGTCGGCCGGTGTGAAAGAGGAAACGGATTATGGGCGCGCGCGCGTGGCGCGCTGGATTGCCGGACTCTCCGCGCCGCTTGCCTGCCAGATGCGTGAAGAAGAAGGCATCCGGTGCTTTTATCCGGACGAGGTACGCGATCCGCAGCCGATTTTTTATCTCCACGGCGGCGGTCTGGTCTACTACTCGACGGCGGTTTTCGCCCCTTTTTTAAGCGCGCTTTGTCAGCGTACCGGCCGGAAAATTTATGCGTTCGACTACCCGAAAGCGCCGGAAACTCCCATGCAGGATTGCGTTGACGCGCTTGAAAGACAACTGGCACAGTGGATGACCCTTTCGCCGCGACCGGCTCTGGTCGGTGACAGCGTGGGCGGCTTGCTGGCGCTCTGGTTCGCCAGCGGGCCGCTCGCGGGCGCGTTTTCCAGCCTGCATTTGATTTACCCGGTGCTGGCCCGCCATCACGATTTCGCGTCGTTTCGCGAATTCGGCGAGGGCTACCTGCTGGATGCCCAGACGATGCGCGGGTTCGCCAGCCACTGGCTACCGTGGTGCGGCGCGCAGCAGTTCGATCCGCTCAGCCCGGCTTTCGGATACCGCGCGTTGCCGCCCTGCACAGTCCATACCGCCGGATATGATGTTCTGAAGGATGAAGGCCTGGCGTTTGTCGCCAGGGCCCGCGAACACGGAGGTTCGCTGACGCATTATCACCACCCTGACATGCCGCATGACTTCTGTCTGTATGCGGGGAAACTACCAAGCGCACAGCGTGCTGTGGATCGGATAGCAGCCGCGCTAACCCACTGAATGGAGTAAGAACGTTATGTCAAACCTTGAACAACTGGCGTACTACCAGAAAAAACTCTCCTTTGAAGCTGATTCATGGGATCTCTATCTCGCCCTTAAAGCCGGGGAAAACATTGTGGTGGTGGATGGCCGTAGCGAAGAGGCGTACCAGCGCGAGCATATTCCGGGCGCGATTAACCTGCCGCATAAAGCGCTGTGCTTTAACAACACTACGGAACTGGATAAATCCAAAGTGTATATCTGCTATTGCGACGGTATCGGCTGTAACGGCTCGACCAAAACCGCCATGAAGCTGCTGACGCTGGGCTTCCAGGTGAAAGAGCTTATCGGCGGGCTGGACTGGTGGCGTCGCGACGGTTACGCCACCGAAGGCCATGAAGGCCGCGACGGCACGCCGGTAAGCTGCGGCTGCTGATAACTCCCTGACGGCGGATAAGCCTCGCTTTTCCGCCCGTAATTAAAAATAACGCTTTATCAGGAATTAATCATTAATTCTGACGGGGTCGCTATGTCCGCAAATAATGCTCAGCGGGTCGCTGCGGTGTGCGAAAAGTTTCGCACGCTGGATATGGAAATCATTATGTCCTGTTTTACCAAAGATGTGACGGTGAATTATAACCAGCTGGAAACGCTGCGTGGTAAGGCGGCGCTGAATGAATTTCTGACGCCGCGTTACCGGGTGCTCGGCGATTATCGACTGGATAAAACGATCATTATGGAAGAGGGTAACCGCGTCTGTGTTGAAGTGCGCGCGAGTTTTGTAAATAAAAATACGCAGGTCGCTTTTCAGAGCCGTATTTTTGAAATTCTTGTGTTTAAAGAAAACCTCATTTCCCACTGGGATTATATCGGTCACAGCGAAGAAGTACTTTCCTGGTCTATTTAACGGAGCGCGTTTATGATCACGCAAACTCATTATGCCGGGGAAGCCGCCGGTAATGAAATGGAATACGATATTATCGGTATCGGTTTTGGGCCGGCGAATATTGCACTGGCGATTGCGTTAGAAGAATTTAGCTTTAAAGGAAAGTGTTTATTTCTGGAGCGTCGCGACGGCCCCTGCTGGCAGCCGCAAATGTTGCTCTCGGGCAGCGATATCCAGAACCATCCGGCACGCGATCTGGTCACGCCGCGTAACCCGCGTAGCCGCTATACCTTCCTTAACTTTTTGTTTGAGAAAAACCGTCTGTTCGAGCATCTCAATCTGGGGCTCGAATTCCCGTTGCGCCGGGAGTTCGCCGAATATGTCACCTGGGTGGCGCAGGCTTTTTCACATCAGGTGAAATACGGGCAGAACGTCACAAAAATCAGTCTCGATAAAAGCGTTGAGCCGCAGCGCTATCAGATAGAAACCGCCGACGGCGGCGTATGGCGCGCTCGCGCGCTGGTCGTGGCGCCGGGCCGCACGCCGTTGATTCCCGACGTTTTTACGGGCGCCAACCGTGAGCGCGTTTTCCACCTGACGTCGTACCTCGACAGTCTCGCCAGGCTAAACGCGCGCCGCCCGCTGCGGCGCATTGCGGTCGTCGGCGGCAGCCAGAGCGCCGTGGAAATCCTGTTGCATCTGCGCCAGAACTGGCCGCAGGTCGAGGTCATTAATATTCAGCGCGGATATGGTTTTCGCCTCAAGGACACCAGCCCGTTTAGCGAACATGTCTATTTTCCGGAGTTTGTGGACTATTACTTCTCCAGCACTCCGGCGGCGAAGCAAAACATTAACCGTCATCTGCATTACACCAATTACTCCTCGGCGGATAAAGACGTCATTCACCAGCTTTATGTCGGAATGTATGAAGACAAACTGGCGGGCCAGCAACACGTACAGATCCTCGCTAACCAGCAGATAACCGGTTATCGCGAGGATGACACCGGCTGCACGCTGCATCTGACCGACAGCCATACTCACCGCCTGCAAACCGTGAGCGAGCTGGACGGCGTGGTGCTGGCGACCGGTTTTCGCAATCTCGGCAGCGGCGAAAGCGAAGAGCTTTGCCCGCCGTTGTTAAGCGAGCTCTATCCGCTCATCGACACTCAGGAGAGCGGCTTTCTGAAAATCAACCGTGACTACAGCCTGAGTTCCCGGCCTGGCTGCATGCTGCCGCCGCTGTTCCTCAACGGCCTGTGCGAATCCTCTCACGGTTATGGCGATGCGGGATCTTTCAGTCTGTTGTCGCTCCGGGCGAAGGATATCTGGCTGTCGCTTTCGCAACAGCTTCAGGAGCAGGAAGTACCTGTCTGAATGTCTCTTTTTCTCTGCGGAAATGGTAAAAAATATGACTACGCATGACACAGTTTTCGATGTATTCGCCCGCCACGAATCCTCGGCGCGCAGCTACTGCCGCAACTTTCCGGTGGTGTTTCAGCGCGCCAGCGGAAGTTATCTCTATGACGCGCAGGATAACGCCTGGCTCGATTTTTTAAGCTGCGCTGGCGCGGTGAACTATGGCCATAACCCTTCCGCGCTGAAACAGGCGCTGCTGGATTATGTGGCGAACGACGGCATTCAGGCGGCGCTGGATTTGCATTCTGAAGCCAAAATGGCGTTCATCCTCGATTTTCATCGGGTGATCCTCACGCCGCGCGCGCTGGATTACCGGATGCAGTTTACGTCTCCGACCGGCACCAGCGTGGTGGAATCGGCCATCAAGCTCGCGCGTAAGACCCGCAATCGCGCCACTATCGTGGCGTTTACTAACGGGTTTCACGGCATGTCATCGACCGCGCTGGGCCTGACCGGCAATCGCGATAACCGCCAGCCATGGTCTGACGCGCATATCTTTCGCCTGCCGTATGAAGGCTATTTCGATGGCCTGGATCCCGTGGCGTATCTCGAAAGACTCCTGACCGACAATAGCTCCGGTCTTGACCTGCCTGCCGCCGTGATTCTGGAAACCGTACAGGGCGAAGGAGGCATTAACGTCGCCTCTGCCGGGTGGTTGCAACGGCTGCGCGAGTTGACCCGTCGTCACAATATTTTGCTGATCGTGGATGATATTCAGGCGGGCTGTGGGCGCACCGGCGAGTTTTTCAGTTTTGAATTCGCGGGCATCGAGCCGGATATTGTCTGCCTGTCTAAATCCCTGAGCGGCTATGGGCTGCCGTTTTCGCTGTTGCTTTATAAACCGGAGCTGGATCAGTGGAGTCCTGGCGAGGATAACGGCACCTTTCGCGGCAACACCACGGCCTTTGTCACCGCCCGCGCCGCGCTGAACGCCTTCTGGGCTGACGACGCCCTGAGCCAGCATGTGTTTCACCTGGAAAGCGTGGTGAAGCAATGGCTGGCGGAAATCCATCTGCGCTTTGCGCCTTTTATTAAAGCAACCCGTGGTCGCGGACTGTTTTATGGCGTGGAGTTTCACCAGCCTGAGCACGCCCGCGCTGTGTCGCGTGCCTGTTTCGAGCAGAAGATGATTATCGAACGGGCAGGCGATCGCGATCAGGTAATCAAACTCATGCCTGCGCTGACTATCACCGAGGCGCAGTTGCGCGACGGACTGGATATTCTGCAGCGTGCGATGGATGCCGTGCTTTCCGACGCGCTGCTTGATCAGCCGATTGCTGTATGAGGAGCCAACCATGATCTATGACGTCTTGATAGTGGGCGGCGGCGTGGGTGGGAGCGCCTGCGCCATCCTGCTGCGGCAGAGAGGCATGACGGTTCGCCTTATCGAAAAAATGCCTGACGCGCAGCGCTATAAGAAACTCTGCACCCATTTTATTCAGCCGGCTGCGATACCGGTGCTTGAACAGCTCAATATGGCGGCGCTTGCCAGCCCGCCTTACAGCATGCGCACGAAAGCCGCCTTTATTACCGCCGCCGGTTATATCGATCCGGAGGGGGGGTATGGCCCGACAAACGAAGGGTATGCGCTGAATCTGGAGCGGTCTGTGCTGGATCCGGCGCTGCGTCAGCAGGCGGAGAAGGCGGGCGTGGAAAGCGGATTCGGCGAGCGTGTGACTGACCTTGCGCGCACGGCGGACGGCTGGACGCTGACCGTTGAAAAAGACGCGCAGCGCAGCCAGGTGAAAGGCAGAGTGCTGGTGGCCGCAGACGGGCGCACGTCGGCTATCGCCCGCCTGACCGGCAACGACGCGGTGGCACATGAAAACCAGCGTGCGACGTTTTTTGCCTACTGCTCTGGCATCGCTGCGCCTGAACAAGGGCGTTCGCTCTTTGCGCACAGCGCAGGCGGCATGGCGTTTCTTTACCCGCTGACGGGCGGGCGCACGCTGCTGTCGGCCTATGTTGATAAAGAGACGGCGAAACGCTGGCAGGACGAAGGCGCAGAGCAGGCGTTGCTGCGTTACTTCACGACAGTGCCGCAGATGCCTGACGTGCGTAACGCGCGCTTTGAGACGCCGGTTTACGGTTATCAGGATTACCCAAGCCTGGTGCGCCAGCCAGTGCATGCGGATATCGCATTTATCGGCGACGCGGCGCTTTCGCTGGATCCGATGAGCGGCGTGGGCTGCAGTTTTGCGCTGCAGGCGGCCTCCATGCTTGCGGCCTCGTTTGACGAGCATGCCAGCCTGCCCGCGGCGCTGAAAGCTTACGCGCAGCGCTTTAATGCCTACTTCCCGGCCCATGCGCGCGGCATTATCGCCGATTCACTCATTACGAAAGATGAGGTCCGTCAGCAGCAGCTGTATCAGGCGATTCTGGCGGATCCGATGTTGCAGCATCAGTACCGCGATCTGACCGGGCGGCTGCTGTCTCCCCCGGCGTTTCAGAATGCGTATCTGGTGAGTAAAGCGCGCCAGCGCGCCAGTACGGCGCGAGCAGGCGCCTGAGGAGAGCGAATGTCTGAGCAATCTGTTGCCGCGCTGGAGACGGTCATTCTGGAAAAACTGGCGCTACAGCTGACTGACAAAGGGCCTGTCGGCGCGAACACCTCGTTCGCGTCGCTGGGCGTGGATTCAATAGGCGTGGTTATCCTGGTGGCGGAGCTTGAGAGCGCGCTGGATTTTGTTTTCGACCCCGCTGACCTGGATATGACGCATTTTACGCATGCGGGGCGTCTCGCCTCGCTGTTGCACAGTAAATACCAGCTCACAGGAGAGTGACATGATGACGGATATTCTCTATCCGCACGATGCGCAGCTCTACGATCGTCGCTTTATGAACTGCGCCGAGCGTCATGCCGTCGTGTTTCTTAAAGCGCGCCGGGCGCAAACCGATCTGCTTTTTTATCGTGCGCTGGTCAGCAGCGATGAAATTTTCCGGCAGATCATTCAACAAAAAAAGCCGAAATATAATTTCGTGAACGGCTGTTTTAGCGAACCTGATTTAAACGCGCTGGGTATTTATCCGCACGAATTACGGGGCGAATGTTTTGGCCAGATTAAATCGGATGTCGATGCGCTTATCAGGCAGTATGGATTTGTGCTGATTTCGGGATCGGTATTTTATTTCCCGCACTGCCCTGAATATCGCCAGAAACATTTACATCATCTCGTGGTGCTGAATGGTGTGGAGGAGGCGCACAACCGTTATCACGTCGCGGATGACAATCCGGCGAGCGTATTGTGCCAGTATCAGTATGGATTAGAAGATGTTGCCGGTTTTTTTGATAATAACGGTGACCGACTGGCACGCTGGTTTACGCTTGAAGATTATGATCGCGACGAGGCGGTACAGTATTTTCATCAGGCGTTACAGGATTACATTCACGGCTATCAGGACAGCCAACATTTTTTATCCGGCATTGAGGACTACCTGAAAGATAATTTTGAAGCACGTGAAATTAAATTGCAGTTATTACATGACGGATTCAGTTTACTATCAGGATCGCGAACCCTTTTCGCACACTATTTATCGCTTCAGCATCCCGACCAGTGCGCCATCACTGAACTGGCGCGCCAGCTCGGCCAGCAGGCGTTTGTTCTGAAAAGCCTGGTGGTAAAAGCCCGCATTACCCGACGGCTGGATATCGCCGATCTGGTGGCGCGCGCCCGGCAGCTTCAGGAGCAGGAAAGCGCTTTGTTACAGGCATTACGCACTCTGCTGCGAGGACCCTAAGATGAGCACAACGGTACAGAAAAAAGGTTACGGGGAGCTGCTGCGCGAAAAACGCTTCTTTCCGTTCTTTTACAGCCAGATCCTGACGAACCTTGGCGACGGGCTGTTTTCCGTATCGCTTATTTACTACGCGCTGAAAATGGGCTCGTCGGCGGCGACGCTTGGGGCCATCGTATTCGCCGTGACGCTGACGCGCGGCTTACTGGGGCCGCTGGGGGGGGTTATCAGCGACCGGCTCGACCGGCGCCGCTATGTGATTTGTCTTGAGCTGATACGCACCCTGAGCGTGCTGGCGATCCCGGCGTTCTGGTATGTGGGCTGGCTTAACGTTTACTGGTTATCGGCGATTGGCGTGTTTATTTCGACGCTGTTTGCGATTTCCGTTCCGGCGGCGAAAGCGCTGATCCCGACGCTTGCCGGTACTGAGCGCCTGCAACTGGCGAACGGGCTGATTCAGACGGTCACATGGCCCGCGTTTTTCCTCGGGTCCGGCCTGCTGGCGGTGCTTCAGGACCGCATTCCGTCTCATATGCTGTTTGTGGTGACCGGGGTGGTTTTCGGTATTTCCAGCCTGCTGCTGTGGACGATGCCGACAAGCGAACAGCGTGCAGCGCCAGCGAACCGGCTAACGGCTGGCGTCTTTTGGCAGGAGCTGCGCAACGGGTATCAGGTGCTGCACATCGATCCGGTGATGCGGACCCGCGTATGGCTGTATGGCGCGTTTACGTTTTTCTGGCGCGGTAGCCTGCAAATCTGCATTCCTGTTCTGGTGCTGCGCACGCTGGAAAGCCCGCCGTGGCTGTATGGCGCGCTGATGTTCGCTAACGGGCTGGCGGAGCTGCTGGCGAATCTGTGGGTAGGTAAACGGTTCTTTCAGCGCCCGCTGCTGTTTACCTATTCCTGCGAGATCCTGTTAGGCGCTGGCGTATTGCTGCTGGCGCTGAGCCTCTGGCTGCCGTTCACATCGCTTTGGCTGTTCGCGGCGGTAATTTTGATTGGCATCGCAGCCGCCACGATTGATATTCCGCTGCTGACGGTGATTCAGAAGCAGATCCCCGCCGAACATGTCGGCAAGGTGATCAGCTACTGGTTTACTATCGGCTCCTGCGGCGGCGCGGCGGGGTCATTATTGCTGGGTATGCTGTTTGAACTGGTGCCTGTCAGCACCGGTATTGTGATAACTGGCGTGGTGTGTCTGTTTATCGGTCTGGCGTTCTATAGCTGGGCGCAGAAGCGTAATACCTTCACCGAAGCGCGCGGCGTGGACGTGGCGGTATAAGAGAGTAAAACCTGCATTAACAGAGCGTTAATGCAGGTTAGTAAATGCTTACACTAAAAGTTATGGATAGCTAACAGCAGAGATAAAAGACAGGTGTACTTATATTTCGTCGCTTCATTAAGCTTCGGTTGTCCGCCTGGCCTTAAAAGGAACCTTATACATTGCCGACTGCTTGCGTGTAATTATTCAGCGCCTTTTTAATGTCTTTTTCTGTCAGAGTACAGGAATCAAAGAAGCGCGTTCAGTGTAAACCGTCCTTTCAGTAAAGACGGGGCTGCGGGTATAAACTCCCGATATCTGAGAGTTACACGCCTCCAGCCCCGTCCCGGCCATCGCGGTTATTGAACCCCTCCGCCCAGCGACTGCCACAGCGTAATGCGGTTTTCAAAGTCGGTCTGTTGCAGGGCAATCAATGACGTCCGGGCTGACCACAGGGAGCGTTGCGCGGTCAGGACGGTCAGATAATCGTCCACGCCTGCCTGATAACTGCGCGTCGCCACATCCAGCGTTTTTTGTTCTGCTGCCACGTATTCACGTTGGGCATCCAGCTGTTCGCTCAGGGTTTCGCGACGCGCCAGCGCATCGGCGACATCTTTAAACGCGCTCTGAATGGTTTTCTCATAGGTGGCGATTAGCCCTTTCTTCTCCGCTTCGGCATAACGCAGCTGCGCCATGTTATTGCCGCCGCTGAATAATGGCAGGGTGATCGATGGCGCGAAAGACCAGACCTTCATGCCGTGGCTGAACAGTGACGAAAGCGAATCGCTGCCGACGCCAGCGCTGGCGGTCAGCGAAATGCTCGGGAAGAAGTTAGCGCGCGCGGCGCCGATATTGGCGTTGGCGCTCAACAGATTGTGTTCAGCCTCCTGAATATCGGGGCGACGCAGTAGCGTACCGGAGCTGACGCCCGCCGGGATCAACGTGATGGCGTTATCGCTCAGGCTTTCCAGCGTGCCGGGCAGCAGGTTTTCCGGTACCGTCTTGCCGGCCAGCAGATTGAGGGCGTTCTTGTCCTGCATCACCAGCGTCTGATAGCTGGCGACGCTGGCGCGCGCCTGCTGATAAACCGCCATGGCTTCGCTGACGTCTGTGGCGGCGGCGACGCCCACTTGCTGCTGTCGCTTCACGATGTTGAGCGAGTTGGCGGCGCTCTCCTGAGTGGATTTCGCCAGCGCCAGGTTGCTGTTATCTGCGGCCAGGGTAATCCAGGCCGTAGTGAGCTCGCTGACCATTGTCAGGCGTGTGTTTTGTGCCGTGAACTCGCTGGCAAGCCAGGTTTCACGCGCGGCGCGTGAAAGGCTCTGATTACGACCAAACAGATCCAGCTCAAAGCTGGAGACGGCCCCGCTGGCCTCATCGCTGGTGCTTACCCCGTTGGCCAGCGTGCGGCTGCGGGTGTGGCTCAGGCTGGCATCCACCGACGGGAACAGAGATGAGCGTGTTTCGCCGTACTGGGCGCGGGCGGCATCAATATCAGCAATCGCTTTTTGCAGATCGCGGTTGCTGGTGAGCGCTATTGTCACCACGCTTTTCAGGCGTGCATCGTTCATGACCTGCTGCCACTGGCTCACCACGGCGGTGGCTTCGCCATGGGCGCCCGGCAACGTAGCCGGGACGGGCGCGTCGGGACGCTGGTAGGTGGGATCTAACGACACACAGCCTGCGCTCAGCAGCGCTAACACTAAAACAGATACACGAAACATTATGACCTCCGGTTTGCGTGCTTACCGGAGAACAGACGTTTCACCAGTATGAAGAATAACGGAACAAAGAAGATGGCCAGCAGCGTCGCCGCGAGGGTCCCGCCGATGATGCCGGTCCCAATCGCCACGCGGCTGTTGGCGCCTGCGCCGGTGGCGACGGCCAGCGGCGTTACGCCTGCGATAAATGCCAGCGACGTCATGATTATCGGGCGCAGTCGCGTCTGGGCGGCACGCAACGCGGCGCGCGTCAGGGAGTAGCCTTCCGCGACTTTCGCCTCCGCAAACTCAACAATCAGAATGGCGTTTTTCGACGACAGGCCGATGGTGGTCAGCAGCGCCACCTGGAAATAGACGTCGTTGCTCAGCCCGCGCAGGGAGGCGGCCAGCGCCGCGCCCAGGACCCCGAGCGGGATAACGAGAATGACCGAAATCGGCACCGACCAGCTCTCATACAGCGCAGCCAGACACAGGAACACGACCAGGATGGAAAGGGCATACAGGCTCATCGCCTGGCCGCTCGCCAGCTTCTCCTGCAACGACAAACCGCTCCACGCCCAGGTTGTGCCGGACGGCAGATTATTCGCCAGCTGCTCCATTCTGGTCATCGCCGTGCCGGAGCTGGCGCCGCTGGCGTTCTCGCCCTGAATTTCATAGGCCGCCGAGCCGTTGTAGCGCACCAGACTTTCCGGGCCATATTCCCAGCGTGTCGTCGCGAAAGCGGAGAACGGTGTCATGGTGTCGTCGCTGCCGCGGACATACCATTTATTGAGATCGGAAGGCGCGGCGCGGTAATCGCTGTCCCCCTGGATATAGACCTTTTTCACGCGGCCGCGATCGATAAAATCGTTCACGTAGGTCCCGCCCCAGGCGCTGGAGAGGGTGTCGGTAACGTCACTCAGAGAAAGCCCCAGCGATACGGCTTTGTTGTTGTCGATATCCACCTGCAACTGCGGCATTTGCGGCAAATCGTTGGCGCGTACGGCATGCAGGGAAGCATCCTGATTCGCTTCGCCGATGAGCTGGTTACGCATCTTCAGCAGCGTGTCGCGGTCGGTGCCGCCGCTGGCCATCAGTTCGAAGGTAAAACCGTTGCTTTGACCCAGGCCTTCTACGGCAGGTGGCGTCATGGCAAAAACAGTAGCATCACGGAGGGAACCCAGTTCCCGGCTGGCACGCAGGGCAATCGCCTGAGCGGTGTTCTCATCGCCTTTACGCTCGGACCAGTTTTTCAGGGAGACAAACGCCATCCCGGCATTCTGGCCGCTGCCGCTAAAGCTAAAGCCCTCGACGGTGAAAATCACGTCGGTATTGGCTTTCTCTTTGTTGAGGAACCACTCGCGAACCTGACGGCTGACTTCCGCCGTACGTACCGCCGTCGCGCCGGCTGGCAGGGTGTACTGCACCATGATTTCACCCTGATCTTCCGTTGGCAAAAAACTGCCGGGCAATTTCAGCATCGCCACGCCCATCGCGCCGCAGAGCAGGGCGTAGACCACCAGCATGCCACCGGAGCGACGCAGGGCGCGCAGCACCTTATTCTGATAGCCATGCTCAGTCTTGCTGTAGAAGCGGTTAAACGCGCCGAAGAACCCTTTTTTGTGAGGGGGCGTATGGCGCAGCACTGAGCCGCAGAGCGCGGGCGTCAGGGTCAGCGCCACCACCACCGAGAGGAACATCGCTGAGATAATGGTGACTGAAAACTGGCGGTAGATGACGCCGGTCGAGCCGCCGAAGAAAGCCATAGGCAGGAACACGGCGGAAAGCACCAGCGCAATAGCGACCAGCGCGCCGGAAATTTCGCCCATCGATTTTTCGGTGGCTTCGCGAGCGGGCAGCCCTTCATCGCGCATAATACGCTCGACGTTTTCTACCACCACGATGGCGTCATCCACCAACAAACCTATCGCCAGCACCATCGCAAACAGCGTGAGGGTATTGATGGAGTAGCCGAACAGCGCCAGCACCCCAAACGTTCCCAACAGAACTATCGGCACCGCCAGTGCCGGGATCAGCGTGGCGCGGATGTTTTGCAGAAACAGATACATCACCACCACCACGAGGATAATGGCTTCGAATAGCGTCTGAATTACATCTTCCACCGAGATCTTAATGAACTCGGTACTGTCTTTCGGATAGGCCACATCGTAGCCTTCCGGCATGGCCCGTTTGAACTCGGCAATTTTATTTTTCACCGCGGTAGCGGTATTGAGCGCATTCGCACCCGGTGAGAGCATCACCGCCATACCGGCGGCCGGATGGCCGTTCAGCCTGGCGGTGGCCGTGTAATCTTCGCTGCCCATCTCCACGCGCGCCACGTCGCCGATGCGCACCACTGCGCCGCTGGACTGGCTCTTAACGATGACATTTTTGAACTGTTCGACCGTTTGCAGGCGCGACTGGGCGCGTACGGTGGCCGTCAGCTGTTGCTTGCCTGAAGCAGGTAACGCACCAATTTTACCGGCAGAAACCTGCACGTTCTGCGCTTCGATCGCGCTCTGTACATCGGAGGGCATTAGCGAGTACGAGGCGAGCTTTGCCGGATCGAGCCAGATGCGCATGGCGTATTCCGCGCCAAACACTTGCAGGCTGCCGACACCTTCAACGCGCGCCAGCGGATCCTGCATATTACTTACCAGCCAGTCGGCGATATCCGAACTACTGGCGTGGTCGTTTTTATCGTATACGCCCATGATCAGCAGGAAGTTACTCTGCGATTTTTGCACCGTAATACCGGATTGCTGTACCTCGGTTGGCAAACGCGACTCGGCCTGCTGAACTTTGTTCTGTACCTGAACCTGTGCGGTATCCGGGTCGGTTCCCTGTTCAAAGGTGACGTTAATGCTCACCGAACCGTCTGAGCTGCTGGTGGAGGTGAAGTAGAGCAGGTTATCCAGTCCGGTGAGCTGTTGTTCGATCACCTGCGTCACGCTGTTTTCCAGCGTCTGCGCCGATGCGCCAGTATAGGTGGCGGAAATTTTGATAGACGGCGGGGCGACGTCAGGGTACTGCGCCACCGGCAGCGTGCGGATCGCCAGCACCCCGGCGAGCATAATCAAAATGGCGATCACCCAGGCAAAGACCGGACGACGCACAAAGAAGCGGGAAAACATCAGGCGTCTCCTCCTGCGGTTTTCATCTCTTCAGCGCTGACTTTCTGACCGGCGGTGACTTTGTCGGTGCCTTCTACAATCAGCTTATCGCCCGCCTTCAGGCCACTCAGCACCAGCCATTTGTCGCCGTAGGTCTCACCGGTTTCCAGCTGACGTTTTTCTACTTTATTGTCGGCCCCGACCACCAGCGCGGTGGCGTTGCCTTTGGCATCGCGAGTAATGCCCTGCTGCGGGGCGAGGATAGCCTCGCTCATCACCCCTTCATCAACTTTGGCGCGGACAAACATGCCCGGCAGAAGCTGATGCTGCGGGTTCGGAAAGACGGCGCGCAGCGTGACCGATCCTGTCGATTCATCGACCGCCACTTCAGTCAGCGCCAGGCGGCCTTTTTCACGGTAGGTACTGCCGTCTTCCAGAATTAACGACACGCTCAGCGTATCGCTACTGCTGGCCAGCGTTTGTTTACGTAATCGCAGGAGATCGGCACTGGAGCGTGTTAAGTCAACATACATGCTGTCCAGGCCGCGAATGGTGGCAAGCGCGGTATCCTGCTGGGCGGTCACCAGTGCGCCCGGGGTGACAGAAGAGATGCCGATACGTCCGGTAATCGGGGCGGTGACCGTGGTCCAGTTGAGGTTAATGCGTGCGCTCTCCTGGGCCGCTTTCTTTGACTCCACGCTGGCCTTGTCCTGCGCGCAGGTGGACTGCGCATCTTCGGCGTCCTGACGTGAGACGCCGTCGTCTTTCACCAACTGCGCATAGCGCCGGGCTTTTTGGCAGTCGGTCTGCACCAGCGCCTGCGCCTGTTTCAGCGCTGCGGCGGCTTCATCGTACGCGGCGCGGTAGCTGGAGGGATCGATTTGATACAGTGGCTGTCCGGCTTTTACGGTTTCGCCTTCGGTAAAAAGCCGTTTTTGAATAATGCCGCCCACCTGCGGACGCACCTCGGCGCTCATGGCGGCAGTGGTGCGCCCGGTCAGTTCGCTGACGACGGAGACCGGTTGGCTTAACAGGGTGACAATCCCCACTTCCGGCAGAGGAGGCTGGGTTGCAGAGGTTTGCGCATTATCGCACCCTGTCAGGAGGAGTAATGCCGCGATGGAGGTTGTTATGGTTTTCATAATCTTTTTCCAGGGTGAACGATGCTTGCCCTGTTAATGGCTTAACAAGGAAGAGGGTTATTTAAAGGCACAGCGATACCGCATCTCCGGCAGTGCCGGAAATGAAAAAGGGGGAATTACTTATTCCCGCTCATTATTCACATATGATTACTTCACAGAGAAAAGCATATCTAAAATACTCTGATAAATGGGCTCTAATTGTTCTGAAGGGACCTGTAAGGGGGTGAGTCGTCGGTAAATCGTCCCTTCAATCATCACGGCGGTAATTTCTACGCAGCAACGAATATGTTCATCACTCAGATGGGGGAATTGTTTTTTCAGGTGCACACAGGCGTTGGCGAACATGCGGGCTTCTGCTTCGATGAGCATGGTGGCCACCTGAGGGTTGCGTGTAGCCTCCGCGGACATTTCGAGCATTAGCGCGTCGTCATCTTCGCTAAGCGTCTGTCGCCATGCGAGCGCCTGCGGCATCCCTTCAACCAGCGTTTTACCCTGCATCTCCCCAATACGCGAGTCAATGATACGGCGTATCATCTCTTCAATAATCGCGTCTTTGTTACTGAAATAACGGTAAATTTGCCCGACGCTAAGCTGCGCTTCGCTGGCGATCTGCGACATACTGGCGCCATGAAATCCGCTGGCGCGAAAGCAGCGGCGCGCGGCGGTGATAATTTCGTCCTGACGCTGTTTTTGTCGTGCTTCCAGTTTTGAGCTCATCATCGATTATCGTGTAAAAAGTGAGAATGATCGTTCTCATTATACGTTTTGGGCGTCTATTGGAAAGGCTTTTTTTATTTACATATTGAATGAATATTTCCTGGTTTAAACAATGGAGGAAATAAGGATTTTTTATGAAGGTTAGAAGGTGAAATATAAAAATTGCGCTAAAAATAAGGAGAATAATATGCGTATGCGAACCACTGATAATATCAGTGCGCCGGATAAACAAGAGTGGTTAACGGGGCGAGAGCCGACAGAAAACAGCTGCTGAATTACCGCCTTTTAGTGGTGATAGCGACGTGTATGCGCGCAATACTAAAGAGGGCAATCAATGGCAGATATGGTTATCGGATTATCCGTAAGCGGACAGGCAAAGACATTCTGCGCTTTCCCGGGAATGCGTTTCTGAGTTAACGCGGAAGTGTAGTGTGTGGAAACGTCGTTTATCGTCACGGTGTCATGCTCACAGGAGGTGGTGTTGGGGGAAAAAATAAACGAGACCCTGGCGGCTTCAGACTATGGCAATAAGCATCGTGCACCTACGGGCAATAAAAAACCCGCATTAACAAGCGATTAATGCGGGTTAGTGGATGCTTACTTACGCAGGTGTTACGGGGTTATTTACCGATGCAGAAGCTCGAGAAAATCCGGCCCAGCAGATCGTCGGAGGTAAATTCACCGGTGATCTCGCTTAATGCCTGTTGCGCCAGGCGCAGCTCTTCGGCCAGGAGTTCACCGGCCCAGGCGCCCAGCAGTTGCGCTTTACCCTGTTGTAAGTGGTTCGCCGCGTCTTCCAGCGCCTGGAGATGACGACGGCGCGCCAGGAAGCCGCCTTCCATGCTCGTATCAAACCCCATGCTTTGCTTCAGATGATTGCGCAGCACGTCCACGCCATCACTGGTGCGTGCCGAAAGACGAATAAGTGAGTGACCATTCACTTCGCTTAAGCCTGGCTGTTCGCCGGTCACGTCCGCTTTGTTACGCACCACGGTGATCGGCAGTTTCGCTGGCAGGCGGGCGATAAAATCGGGCCAGATCTGCGCCGGGTCGGTGGCGTCGGTCGTCGTACCGTCAACCATAAACAGCACGCGGTCGGCCTGTTCAATTTCCTGCCAGGCGCGCTCGATACCGATGCGCTCGACTTCATCGCTTGCCTCGCGCAGACCCGCGGTATCGATGATGTGCAGCGGCATACCATCGATATGAATATGCTCGCGCAGCACGTCGCGGGTCGTGCCTGCGATATCGGTGACAATCGCCGCCTCACGGCCCGCCAGCGCATTCAGCAGGCTCGATTTGCCCGCGTTCGGGCGACCGGCAATGACCACTTTCATCCCTTCGCGCAGCAGGCTGCCCTGACGCGCTTCGGCGCGAACCGCGTCGAGATCGCCTATCACCTCGTTAAGCTGCGCCTCGATTTTGCCGTCGGAAAGAAAGTCGATCTCTTCATCCGGAAAATCGATAGCCGCTTCGACAAAAATACGCAGGTGGGTCAGCGCTTCAACCAGATGGTTTACGCGTGCGGAAAATGCGCCCTGCAGGGAGTTCAGCGCCGAGCGCGCCGCCTGTTCAGAGCTGGCGTCAATCAGATCGGCGATGGCTTCCGCCTGGGCGAGATCGAGTTTGTCGTTGAGGAACGCCCGCTCGGAGAATTCGCCGGGTTTCGCGATACGCACGCCGGGAATAGTCAAAATGCGCTTTAGCAGCAGATCCAGAATCACGGGGCCGCCGTGACCCTGAAGCTCCAGCACATCTTCGCCGGTAAAGGAGTTCGGGCCAGGGAACCACAACGCGATGCCCTGATCGAGCGCGGTGCCGTCCGCGTCTTTAAACGGCAGATAGTCGGCATAGCGCGCTTTCGGCAGTTTGCCGAGCACCGCCTGCGCCACGTCCCGCGCCTGTTGGCCGGAGACGCGAAGAATGCCCACGCCGCCGCGTCCGGGAGGCGTCGCCTGGGCGACAATGGTGTCGTTATGGCTCATGGTCTTTCTGTCACTCTGTCTGGCGGGGGAGTTTTGCCTGCCCCACGTAAAGAAAAAGGCGGTCATCAGACCGCCTTCCATTTTAGCGTTGCCCTGACCGAATCAGGATTTCTTCTTCTCGCGGCTGTGCAGACCGCGTTTTTCCAGACCGCGGTAGATCAGCTGCTGCTGAAGGATGGTGACCAGGTTGCTGACGATATAGTACAGCACCAGACCGGACGGGAACCACAGGAAGAAGACCGTAAAGATGACCGGCATAAAGGTCATGATCTTCTGCTGCATTGGGTCGGTCACGGTGGTCGGCGACATCTTCTGGATGAAGAACATAGTCGCGCCCATCAGGATCGGCAGAATGTAGTACGGGTCCTGTGCGGAAAGGTCATGGATCCACAGCGCGAACGGCGCGTGACGCAATTCCACCGAGCCCATCAGCATGTAGTACAGCGCAAGGAAGATTGGCATCTGGATCAGCAGCGGGAAGCAGCCGCCCAGCGGGTTCACTTTCTCCGCTTTATACAGCGCCATCATCTCCTGACTCATACGCTGCTTATCGTCGCCAAGACGCTCGCGCATCGCCTGAATCTTCGGCTGCAGCAGGCGCATTTTCGCCATGGAGGTGTACTGCGCTTTGGTCAGCGGGTACATCACGCCACGAACGATAAAGGTGATGGCGATAATCGAGAAGCCCCAGTTGCCAAGGAAGCTGTGGATCCATTTCAGCAGTTTGAACAGCGGCTGAGAGATGAACCACAACCAACCGTAGTCAACGGTCAGGTCAAGGTGCGGCGCAACGGCAGCCATTTTGTCCTGAATTTCCGGCCCTACCCACAGGGTGCTGGCAAGCTTGGCGGTCTGGCCTGGCTGAACCTGAACCGGCTCAGATTTATAACCGATAGCCGCAACGCCATGACCCAGATCGGCGGTATAGAAGTTGCTGGTTACGTTGCTGGCCGGAACCCACGCGGTCGCGAAGTACTGCTGAAGCATCGCTACCCAGCCGCCTTTAGCGTTCACGTTCAGGTTTTCGTCGTCAGCAATGTTATCGAACTTATATTTCTCGTACTTCTCGTCCGGCGTGGAGTACGCCGCGCCGCGGAAAGTATGCAGAGCAAAGTTGTTGCTGCCAGTGTCGCGATGGCTCGGCAGATCGATGGTTTGCTTCAGCTGACCGAATGAAGAGACTTCAAGCGGCTGGGTGCCGGCGTTCTTCACGTCGTAACCCACATAAACCGCGTACTGACCGCGTTTCAGGGCGAACGTTTTGGTGAAGGCGTTGCCTGCCGCATCGGTGAAGGTCATCGGGATCAGCAGTTCGTCCTGGCCGTCAGCCAGCACATAGGTGTCGCGCTCGGTGCTATACAGCGGGCGACCCTGGTTGTTATTCGGGTTGTCCGGGCCGTTACGACCGGTCAGGCCGCTCTGTGCCTGATAAATGAAGTTCGGCGTGGTTTCCAGCAGCTGGAAAGGTTCGCTGGAGCCCAGCTCTTTCGGGTATGCCAGCAGAAGCGCCTGCTCGATGTCGCCACCACGGGTATTGATGGTAAGAGAAAGGACATCGGTCTTAACGGTAATGAGTTTCCCCTGGCCACTGGCCGGTACGCCCTGGCTTGCGGCGCTACCCGCTGCGGTGGTCGTAGTCTGCGTGGTCTGCTGAACCTGGGGTTTTGGAGCTTTATCTTGCTCCCAGGCTTGCCAGATCATGAAAGACACGAACAACAAAGCGATGACAAAAAGATTGCGTTGCGAATCCATCGTTAGTGTTCTCTGGTATCAAAAGGTCCTGGCGGGACGGGGTCGTCTCCACCCGGGTTCAAAGGGTGGCATTTTAATACGCGTTTCACTGTCAACCAACTGCCTTTTAACACCCCAAACCTGCGCAATGCCTCAATTCCGTACTGCGAACAGGTGGGGTGAAAACGGCAATGCGGCCCGAGAAGCGGACTAATGAAGCGTTGATAGACCCGGATGAGGGCTATCAGGAGCCGCGAACCAGGCGACAATGACGACGCCATAATTTTTCCAAAGCTTCCGAAAGCTCCCGGTTATCGAGGTCGGCAATCCCGCGCTTCGCCACCACCACGAAATCCATTGAAGGGAGTTCATGCTGACGTAAACGGAAGCTTTCACGCGTCAGACGTTTAATCCGATTGCGTTCATGGGCGCGTTTAACGTTTTTCTTGGCGACGGTAAGACCGATGCGGGGATGCCCCAGCGAATTAAGGCGGCCGAGGATGGTGATTTGCGGCGTGCCAGCCCGTTGTGGCTGCTGGAAGACGAAGGTGAATTGAGCGGGAGTTAACAAACGTAACTCCCTGGGAAATGCGAGCTTAACCACTAAAGGGTTAGCTATTACTTGGAAACGGTCAGACGAGCGCGGCCTTTAGCACGACGACGTGCCAGAACCTGACGACCATTTTTAGTAGCCATACGAGCACGGAAGCCGTGAGAACGGTTGCGCTTCAGTACAGACGGTTGAAAAGTGCGTTTCATGGCGATTTCTACCTAAACTTGAATAAATTCACTGACTTTGCGTATGCGCGAACGGCCTGCCGGACGACTTACGCCAAAGTAATCGACGATTAAAGAGGCCGGATTGTAATAATTGTACACTCCGGAGTCAATTCACTTTCCTTATTTCCCGCGCTTTTCCCCTCACTTTGAGGATAAAAAACACGCAAAATTCAGGCGATAAACCGCGCTTTACGCACCGGGTGGGGAATTATACGGGCTCGCCGCCAAAGCGCAAGGATCGTCGCGGATCTTCCTTAGATCGATAACGCGATATTTTCCGGATCGTCATTAATTTTTCCGATATGCCGGGTAAAACGTGCCGCAGCCATCAAAGGATCGATTACACTTAAGCGTCCTGACGCAGACCTGTGGATAAATCGGGAAGAATCTGTGAGAAACAGGAGATCTCTGGCTCGCTTTAGGCTATGATCCGCGGTCCCGATCGGGATCCCTGATCTCAGCCTCGGGTAAAAAAACCGCAAATAGCGGTTCGCACGCCTCCCGGCTCGGGGCTTGTCGGCGTGTGTCAACAATCATGAATGTTTCAGTCTTCGTCTTTTATCGACTTTTGTTCGAGTGGAGTCCGCCGTGTCACTTTCGCTTTGGCAGCAGTGTCTTGCCCGATTGCAGGATGAGTTACCAGCCACTGAATTCAGTATGTGGATACGCCCCCTACAGGCGGAACTGAGCGATAACACGCTGGCTTTGTATGCGCCAAACCGGTTTGTGCTCGATTGGGTAAGGGACAAATACCTCAATAATATTAATGGATTACTGAATGATTTCTGCGGCTCTGACGCGCCGCTGCTGCGCTTTGAAGTCGGTACCAAACCCCTGACGCAGACGACAACCGCGCCCGCAAGCCAGACCGTAAGGCCTGCGCAAGCCGCGCCCGCGGCGGCGCCTGTGCGTCCGGCGTGGGACAACGTGCCCGCTCCTGCAGAGCCGTCCTATCGCTCGAACGTCAACGTCAAACACACCTTTGATAACTTCGTTGAGGGTAAATCTAACCAACTGGCCCGCGCGGCGGCGCGTCAGGTGGCGGATAACCCCGGCGGCGCGTATAACCCGCTCTTCCTTTATGGCGGCACGGGTCTGGGTAAAACGCACCTGTTGCACGCGGTGGGCAATGGCATCATGGCCCGCAAGCCCAACGCCAAAGTGGTCTACATGCACTCTGAGCGTTTCGTTCAGGACATGGTAAAGGCGCTGCAAAACAACGCTATCGAAGAGTTCAAACGCTACTACCGTTCGGTGGATGCGCTGCTTATTGATGATATCCAGTTCTTCGCCAATAAAGAGCGATCCCAGGAAGAGTTTTTCCACACCTTTAACGCCCTGCTGGAAGGCAATCAGCAGATCATTCTCACCTCGGATCGTTACCCCAAAGAGATCAACGGGGTTGAGGATCGTCTGAAATCGCGCTTCGGATGGGGGCTCACGGTAGCTATTGAGCCGCCGGAGCTGGAAACTCGCGTGGCGATCCTGATGAAAAAGGCGGATGAGAACGATATCCGCCTGCCGGGTGAAGTGGCCTTCTTTATTGCCAAGCGTCTGCGATCCAACGTGCGTGAGCTTGAGGGCGCGCTGAACCGCGTGATCGCCAACGCCAACTTTACCGGCCGCGCGATCACTATCGATTTCGTGCGTGAGGCGCTGCGCGATCTGCTGGCGCTCCAGGAAAAACTCGTCACTATCGACAATATTCAAAAGACGGTGGCGGAGTATTACAAGATCAAGGTCGCGGATTTGCTCTCCAAGCGGCGTTCCCGCTCGGTCGCGCGTCCGCGCCAGATGGCGATGGCGCTCGCCAAAGAGCTGACCAACCACAGCCTGCCGGAGATCGGCGATGCGTTTGGCGGCCGCGACCACACTACGGTGCTGCACGCCTGCCGCAAGATAGAGCAGCTGCGTGAGGAAAGCCACGATATCAAAGAAGATTTCTCCAATTTAATCAGAACATTATCTTCGTGACGCTATGAAATTTACCGTTGAACGTGAACACTTATTAAAGCCGCTCCAGCAGGTCAGCGGCCCGCTGGGCGGCCGTCCGACGCTGCCTATTCTCGGCAACCTGTTGCTTCAGGTCGCGGATGGCGCGCTGTCGCTGACCGGCACCGATCTGGAAATGGAGATGGTGGCGCGCGTCGCGTTGGTGCAACCGCACGAGCCGGGCGCCACGACCGTACCGGCCCGTAAATTCTTTGATATTTGCCGCGGCCTGCCGGAAGGGGCGGAAATCGCCGTTCAGCTGGATGGCGACCGTATGCGCGTGAGTTCAGGGCGCAGCCGTTTTTCGCTCTCTACATTACCTGCGGCGGATTTCCCGAATCTGGACGACTGGCAGAGCGAGGTGGAATTTACGCTGCCTCAGGCGACCATGAAACGCCTTATCGAAGCCACGCAGTTCTCCATGGCGCATCAGGATGTCCGTTATTACCTCAACGGCATGCTGTTTGAAACCGAAGGCGAAGATTTGCGTACGGTGGCGACCGACGGCCACCGTCTGGCGGTCTGCTCAATGCCGGTCGGCCAGCCATTGCCGAACCATTCGGTGATCGTGCCGCGTAAAGGGGTGCTGGAGCTGATGCGTATGCTTGATGGCGGCGACGCCCCGCTGCGCATCCAGATCGGCAGCAATAATATTCGCGCGCACGTCGGCGATTTTATCTTTACTTCGAAGCTGGTCGATGGCCGCTTTCCGGATTACCGCCGCGTACTGCCGAAAAACCCGGACAAAACGCTGGAAGCCGGCTGCGATATCCTCAAACAGGCCTTTGCCCGCGCGGCGATTCTCTCCAATGAGAAATTCCGCGGCGTGCGTCTGTACGTAAGTGAAAACCAGCTCAAAATCACCGCGAATAACCCTGAGCAGGAAGAGGCGGAAGAAATTCTCGACGTCACCTACCCGGGCACGGAGATGGAGATCGGGTTTAACGTCAGTTACGTGCTGGACGTGCTGAACGCGCTTAAATGCGAGAATGTCCGCATTCTGCTGACGGATTCAGTCTCGAGCGTGCAGATAGAAGATGCGGCGAGTAGTTCCGCGGCCTATGTTGTTATGCCCATGCGTCTGTAGAGTTTCCAAAAGGGGCTGGTTTACTGGCCATTTCGCCTCCCGGCAGTGCTCGAAATGCTCACGTACGATGTGTACGCTCCGCTTTCTGCGCGCTGGCGGTAACCGAACTGGCTGCGACACCAACGCCCCTGTCTCTGAGAGTATGCACGCCCTGGACCGGAAAAGTTCTTAATGTCACTGACGCGTCTCCTTATCAAAGATTTCCGCAATATCGAAAACGCGGATCTCGCGCTCTCTCCCGGTTTTAACTTTCTGGTTGGCGCGAACGGCAGCGGGAAAACCAGCGTGCTGGAAGCGATCTACACGCTGGGCCACGGACGCGCATTTCGCAGTCTGCAAATCGGGCGCGTGATCCGCCATGAACAGGATGCCTTTATTCTTCACGGGCGGTTGCAGGGCGACGAGCGCGAAGTCTCGGTCGGCCTGACGAAAGATCGCAACGGCGACAGCACGGTGCGCATCGACGGCAGCGACGGTCACAAAGTGGCCGAGCTGGCGCAGCTGATGCCGATGCAATTAATTACCCCCGAGGGGTTTACTTTGCTCGGCGGCGGCCCCAAATACAGAAGAGCGTTCCTCGACTGGGGATGCTTCCATAACGAACCCGGCTTCTTTGTGGCCTGGAGCAACTTAAAGCGCCTGCTCAAACAGCGCAACGCCGCGCTGCGACAGGTGACCCGCTATGAACAACTGCGTCCGTGGGACCGTGAACTGGTTCCGCTGGCCGAGCAGATAAGTCAGTGGCGCGCCAGCTACAGCGAGGCGATTGCTAACGACATGGCCGATACCTGCGCGCAATTTTTGCCGGAATTTTCGCTTACCTTCTCTTTCCAGCGCGGCTGGGAGAAAGAGAGCGACTATGCCGAGGTGCTGGAGCGCGGTTTCGAGCGCGACCGGATGCTGACCTACACCGCGCATGGCCCACACAAGGCCGATTTCCGTATTCGCGCCGACGGCGCGCCGGTGGAAGATACGCTGTCGCGCGGGCAGCTCAAGCTCCTGATGTGCGCGCTGCGTCTGGCCCAGGGCGAGTTTCTGACTCGCGAAAGCGGGCGACGCTGCCTTTATCTGATAGATGATTTTGCCTCTGAACTTGACGATGCCCGTCGTGGGCTTCTGGCGCAGCGCCTGAAGGCTACGCAGTCGCAAGTCTTTGTCAGCGCGATCAGCGCTGAACATATTCTCGACATGACGGACAAAAATTCGAAGATGTTCGCTGTCGATCAGGGTAAAATAACGGATTAACCCAAGTTAAAATGAGCGAGAAACGTTGATGTCGAATTCTTATGACTCCTCCAGTATCAAAGTCCTGAAAGGGCTGGATGCGGTGCGTAAGCGCCCGGGTATGTATATCGGCGATACGGATGACGGCACCGGTCTGCACCACATGGTATTCGAGGTGGTAGATAACGCTATCGACGAAGCGCTCGCGGGTCACTGTAAAGATATCGTCGTGACTATCCATGCCGACAACTCTGTCTCGGTATCGGATGACGGGCGTGGCATTCCGACCGGTATTCACCCGGAAGAAGGCGTTTCGGCGGCGGAAGTTATCATGACCGTGCTGCACGCGGGCGGTAAATTTGATGATAACTCCTATAAAGTCTCCGGCGGTCTGCACGGCGTGGGCGTTTCTGTGGTTAACGCCCTGTCGCAGAAACTGGAGCTGGTGATTCGCCGCGAAGGCAAAATCCATCAGCAGACTTACGTGCACGGCGTACCGCAAGCGCCGCTGGCGGTGACCGGCGATACCGAACAGACCGGTACTCAGGTCCGTTTCTGGCCGAGCCACGAAACCTTCACCAACGTCACTGAATTTGAATATGAGATCCTGGCGAAGCGCCTGCGCGAACTCTCATTCCTGAACTCCGGTGTTTCTATTCGCCTGGTCGATAAACGCGACGGCAAGCAGGATCATTTCCATTACGAAGGCGGTATCAAAGCGTTCGTTGAGTATCTGAATAAGAACAAAACGCCGATTCACCCGAACATCTTCTATTTCTCTACCGAAAAAGACGGCATCGGCGTGGAAGTGGCGCTGCAGTGGAACGACGGTTTCCAGGAAAATATCTACTGCTTTACCAACAACATTCCGCAGCGCGACGGCGGTACGCACCTGGCGGGCTTCCGCGCGGCGATGACCCGTACGCTGAACGCCTATATGGATAAAGAAGGCTACAGCAAGAAAGCGAAAGTCAGCGCCACCGGCGATGACGCCCGTGAAGGCCTGATTGCTGTGGTGTCCGTTAAAGTGCCGGACCCGAAATTCTCCTCCCAGACCAAAGACAAACTGGTCTCCTCTGAGGTGAAATCGGCGGTGGAACAGCAGATGAACGAACTGCTGGCGGAATACCTGCTGGAAAACCCGAGCGACGCCAAAATCGTGGTCGGCAAAATCATCGACGCCGCGCGCGCCCGTGAAGCGGCCCGTAAAGCGCGTGAAATGACCCGTCGTAAAGGCGCGCTGGATCTCGCAGGGCTGCCGGGCAAACTGGCGGATTGCCAGGAGCGCGACCCGGCGCATTCCGAACTCTACCTGGTGGAAGGGGACTCCGCGGGCGGTTCTGCCAAACAGGGCCGTAACCGTAAGAATCAGGCGATCCTGCCGCTGAAAGGGAAAATCCTGAACGTGGAGAAGGCGCGCTTTGACAAGATGCTTTCTTCCCAGGAAGTCGCGACGCTGATTACCGCGCTCGGCTGCGGCATCGGTCGTGACGAATACAACCCGGATAAACTGCGCTACCACAGCATCATCATCATGACCGATGCTGACGTCGACGGCTCGCACATCCGTACGCTGCTGTTGACCTTCTTCTACCGTCAGATGCCGGAAATCATTGAGCGCGGCCATGTCTATATCGCCCAGCCGCCGCTCTATAAAGTGAAAAAAGGCAAGCAGGAACAGTACATTAAAGACGACGAAGCGATGGATCAGTATCAGATCTCTATCGCGCTGGACGGCGCGACGCTGCATGCGAATGCCAGCGCGCCTGCCATCGCCGGCGAAGCGCTGGAAAAACTGGTGTCTGAGTACAACGGCGCGCAGAAGATGATCAACCGTATGGAGCGCCGCTACCCGCGCGCGCTGCTGAAGGAGCTTATCTACCAGCCGACGCTGTCCGAAGAGATGCTGGCCGATGAAGCGAACGTCACCCGTTGGGTCTCTGCGCTTATCACCACGCTCAATGAAAACGAGCAGCATGGCAGCGTCTGGAAATACGATATTCGTGAAAACGCGGAAACACATCGTTTCGAGCCAGTAGTTCGCGTGCGTACGCATGGCGTCGACACCGATTACGTGCTTGACCACGAATTCGTAACCGGCGGCGAATACCGTCGTCTCTGCACGCTCGGCGAGAAGCTGCGCGGTTTGATTGAAGAAGACGCGTTTATCGAGCGCGGCGAACGCCGTCAGCCGGTGGCAAGCTTCGAGCAGGCGCTGGACTGGCTGGTGAAAGAATCCCGTCGCGGTCTGTCTATTCAGCGTTATAAAGGTCTTGGCGAGATGAACCCGGAGCAGCTGTGGGAAACCACGATGGATCCGGAAAGCCGCCGTATGCTGCGCGTGACGGTAAAAGACGCGATTGCGGCCGATCAGCTCTTTACCACGCTGATGGGTGATGCCGTTGAACCGCGTCGCGCCTTTATTGAAGAAAATGCCCTGAAAGCGGCGAATATCGATATCTGATGGCCGTTATGGCGGGTAGCGCTTCGCTTACCCGCCTTTTATCATTTATAGCGCCACCTAATGTAGGGCGGGTAAGCGAAGCGCACCCGCCACTCGCCCTTGCTACCCCGGTAACCGCATTGTCCTTCCCTTCGCCACGGGCGCATTAACCGGCATTTTCCCTGCGGATCCATCCCCTTTTCTCGCCCCGACTGCTACTGTGTTTTGAGCACAATCGCGTTAGCATGCGAAAAGACTCATTTATGCAGGGGAACTCATGGCTATCAAACTTATTGCAATCGACATGGATGGCACATTACTGCTGCCCGATCACACCATTTCACCCGGCGTGAAAAACGCCATCGCCGCGGCCCGCGAACAGGGCATTAACGTGGTGCTGACGACCGGCCGTCCGTTTGCAGGCGTAGAGAGTTATCTGCGCGAGTTGCATATGGATAAACCGGGCGACTACTGCATCACCTATAACGGCGCGCTGGTGCAAAAGGCGAGCGACGGCAGCACCGTGGCGCAAACCCCGCTCAGTTATGACGACTACCGTTATCTGGAGCAGCTTTCGCGCGAGGTGGGTTCGCACTTCCACGCGCTCGATCGCACCACGCTCTATACCGCGAACCGCGACATCAGCCGCTATACCGTGCATGAATCTTTTGTCGCCACCATTCCGCTGGTGTTCTGCGAGGCGGAGAAAATGGACCCGGACATGACCTTCCTGAAGGTGATGATGATCGACGAGCCGGAAATCCTTGATAAAGCCATTACGCGCATCCCGCAGGACGTCAAAGAGAAATATACCGTGCTGAAAAGCGCGCCTTATTTCCTGGAGATCCTTGATAAGCGCGTCACCAAAGGCACCGGCGTGAAATCACTGGCGGAGGTGTTAAACATCCAGCCGGAAGAAGTGATGGCGATAGGCGATCAGGAAAACGATATTGCGATGCTGGAATATGCGGGCGTTGGCGTGGCGATGGAAAACGCCATTGATGCGGCAAAAGAAGCGGCTAATTTTGTGACCCGTTCAAACCTGGAAGATGGCGTCGCGTACGCGATTGAGAAATTCGCCCTGCGTTAAGCGGGAATGTTGACGCGCCGCCCGTTACAGGCGGCGCGTCAGAAAGGCGCTTTCGGCTGCAAAGCCATCTTCAGCCTCGCCTCGCCTGAAAGAGCGGGGTTGCCCCCGCCCGACAGGTTGCTACTTACCGGATTCGTAAGCCAGAAACGCAGCAAACTCCCTTTGCCCGTCCTTCAGCCTCAGTTCGCACAGCGAATGACGCGTCAGAAATGTGAACATTAACAACGTTATACATATCATTAATACACACCAGAACAGGGTGCTTCGCAGCAGTTTCATGGCCTTCTTCTCCTTGCCTTTCGGCGGGTAAGAGGCTACGCTGATGGTGTCTATGCATCAGTGGGCCTCGTTGGTTAATTGAATAAATTACCTTCGGGGCTTTCTTCTTTCTGCCTCACCATCACTGCATTTCTGCCGACAGCATGAGGCAAAAAGCCTCAAGCGCCGCCGCCATTATAAATCGTCCATCCTGCGTCAGACTAACGAAAACCTACGGGCATTTTGCTGAATTTTCACGCCTTTTGAGTAACGTTTTCCCGTAAATCACGTCTTTTTAGCATCCATCTCTCTACCTGATGAATCACACCCTGCGCGTTCTCCCGATATATCCTTTTGTCGTTTTTGTGATCTAAATTGTAGTACAACTAATATTGATTGTACTACATTAAACCCATCAGCACGGCCACCCGCGTCACGGTTGTACTTCAAAAATGCGGCGAAAATCGGCGGTCAGGGTAAAGTAAGCGAAGAAACCTCGCGTGAAAGGAACCCATAACATGACCAAAACCGATCGCATCATTGTGACGCTGGGCCGCCAGATTGTTGGCGGGAAATATGTACCGGGCGCGGCACTGCCCGCTGAAGCGGATCTGTGCGAGGAGTTTGAAACCTCGCGCAACATCATTCGCGAAGTGTATCGCTCGCTGATGGCGAAGCGGCTTATTGAGATGAAGCGTTATCGCGGCGCGTTTGTCGCGCCCCGTAATCAGTGGAACTACCTCGATACCGAGGTGCTCCAGTGGGTGCTGGAACATGACGACGATCCGCGCCTGATTGCCTCGATGAGCGAAGTGCGCAATCTGGTTGAGCCCGCTATCGCCCGTTGGGCGGCAGAGCGCGCCACCTCAAGCGATCTGGCGCGTATTGAGGCGGCGCTGAATGACATGATTGCCAACAACCAGGATCGCGACGCCTTCAACGAGGCGGACATCCGTTATCACGAAGCGGTGCTGGAGGCGGTGCATAACCCGGTGCTGCAACAGCTCAGCGTAGCGATCAGTTCCCTGCAGCGGGCTGTGTTCGAGCGTACCTGGATGGGCGATGAGGCCAACATGCCGAAAACGCTCCAGGAGCATAAAGCGTTGTTCGATGCGATACGGCATCAGGACGGCGAGGCGGCGGAGCAGGCGGCATTAACGATGATTGCCAGCTCGACAAAAAGGCTTAAGGAAATCACATGACATCTCGCTACATCGCTATCGACTGGGGTTCCACCAATCTGCGCGCCTGGCTTTACCAGGATGCGCAGTGCCTGGAAAGCAGGCAATCGGAGGCGGGCGTCACCCGCCTCAACGGCAGAACCCCCGAAGCGGTGTTAGCGCAGGTGACCGAAGGCTGGCGCGATGACGCCACGCCCGTGGTCATGGCGGGCATGGTCGGCAGCAACGCAGGCTGGAAAATCGCCCCTTATCTGCCGTGCCCGGCCCGTTTTGCCGAAATCGGCAGCCAGCTCACCACGGTGGCGGAACGCGTCTTTATTATCCCTGGTCTGTGCGTGAGCCGGGACGATAACCGCAATGTTATGCGCGGCGAAGAAACCCAGTTGCTCGGCGCCCGCGAGCTGGCCCCCGCGCCGCTCTACATCATGCCCGGCACGCACTGCAAATGGGTACAGGCGGACGCGCGGCAGGTAAATGATTTCCGCACGGTGATGACCGGCGAGCTACACCATCTTTTGTTAACCCATTCATTGATTGGCGCGGGCCTGCCTGAGCAGCAGCCGGACGCCGACGCCTTTGCCGCAGGCCTTGAACAGGGCGCGGAAACCGACGCGCCGCTGACCCGCCTGTTTGAAGTTCGCGCCGCCCATGTGCTGGGAAGCCTTGCCCGCGAACACGTCGCCGAATTTCTTTCCGGGTTGCTGATTGGCAATGAAGTGGCAAGTCAGCTTCGCCACTGGCAGCCAGGCCGCACGCCCCCTCTCACGCTGGTCGCCAGCCCTTCGCTTGCCAGCCGTTACCAGCGCGCCCTGTCGCTGCTGGGATATACGGCCCGGGCGCTTGAAGGCGACCGCGCATTTCAGACAGGCATAAGGAGTCTCGCTCATGCAGTGGCAGAATAAACTTCCGCTCATCGCCATCCTACGCGGCATCACGCCCGACGAGGCGCACGATCACGTTGCGGCGGTCATCGACGCCGGGTTCGACGCGGTGGAAATCCCGCTTAATTCGCCGCAGTGGCGCACCAGTATCGCCGCGATGGTCAGGGCGTTTGGCGATCGCGCGCTGATTGGCGCAGGCACGGTGTTAAAGCCGGAGCAGGTGGATGAACTGGCAGAGATGGGCAGCAAGCTTATCGTCACACCCAATATTCAGCCGGAGGTTATCAGGCGCGCGGTGAGCTACGGCATGACCGTCTGCCCTGGCTGCGCCACGGCGACCGAGGCGTTCAACGCCATCGAGGCGGGCGCGCAGGCGCTGAAAATCTTCCCGTCCGCCGCCTTCGGCCCCGATTACATCAAAGCATTAAAAGCCGTACTGCCGCCGGAGATCCCGGTGTTTGCGGTCGGCGGCGTCACGCCGGAGAACCTGGCGGTGTGGCTGAAAGCGGGCTGCACCGGCGCCGGGCTTGGCAGCGATCTCTATCGCGCCGGACAGCCGGTTGAGCGCACGGTCGCGCAGGCGAAAGCATTTGTGAAGGCGTATCGGGAGGCAGTGCAATGAAAATAACCAAACTAACGACATACCGTTTACCCCCCCGCTGGATGTTTCTGAAGATTGAAACTGACGAAGGCGTGGTGGGCTGGGGCGAGCCGGTCATTGAAGGCCGGGCGCGGACGGTCGAGGCGGCGGTGCATGAGCTGGGCGAATACCTGATTGGCCAGGATCCGGCGCGCATCAACGACCTGTGGCAGGTGATGTATCGCGGCGGCTTTTACCGCGGCGGCCCGATCCTGATGAGCGCTATCGCCGGTATCGACCAGGCGCTGTGGGATATTAAAGGCAAAGTGCTGAACGCGCCGGTGTGGCAGTTAATGGGCGGTCTGGTGCGCGATAAAATCAAAGCGTACAGCTGGGTTGGCGGCGACCGTCCGGTAGACGTTATCGCCGGTATTAAAACGCTGCGCCAGATAGGTTTTGATACGTTTAAATTAAACGGCTGCGAAGAGTTAGGCATTATTGATGATTCGCGTAAAGTCGACGCGGCGGTGAATACCGTGGCGCAGATCCGTGAAGAATTTGGCAGTGATATCGAGTTTGGCCTCGATTTTCACGGTCGCGTCAGCGCGCCGATGGCGAAAATATTAATTAAAGAGCTGGAGCCGTACCGCCCGTTATTTATTGAGGAGCCGGTATTAGCCGAGCAGGCGGAATATTATCCGCGTCTCGCCGCACAAACGCATATTCCTATTGCGGCGGGCGAGCGTATGTTCTCACGCTTTGAATTTAAACGCGTGCTGGAAGCGGGCGGGCTGGCGATTCTGCAACCCGATTTATCGCATGCTGGCGGCATTACCGAGTGCGCGAAAATCGCCGCGATGGCGGAGGCGTATGACGTCGGCCTTGCGCCGCACTGCCCGCTGGGGCCTATCGCGCTGGCGGCCTGTCTGCATATCGATTTCATCTCGCGCAATGCGGTGTTCCAGGAGCAAAGCATGGGCATCCACTATAACCAGGGCGCCGAGCTGCTTGATTTTGTTAAAAATAAAGATGATTTCAAAATGGAAGGCGGTTACTTCCAGCCGTTGATGAAGCCAGGGCTTGGCGTGGAGATCGACGAAGAACAGGTGATAGCGCGCAGTCAGGCGTGCGCGGACTGGCGCAATCCGTTGTGGCGGTATCCTGACGGCTCTGTCGCCGAATGGTAATGTCCGTCATATTTCGCGCTGTGGGGGCGTTGGCTGCGCTTCCTAACCCCGGTCACTTCTTTAGTAAGCTCCCGGGGATTCGTTAACTTGCCGCCTTCCCACAAGGCGAAGTATTTAGCGCGTTGCGCACATTGGCTTCTCGTGGAACACGAACTATTCAGGACAATGTAATTCCGGCTTTTGCGAAAATTATTTTCGCGTATTGATTAAATGAAGATTAGCCCGGCTCGCCGGGCAGTATACCCGAATATAAAAACACACCCTCTGTATTTTACAGGGCATGGTGAGCGGCCTCGCTATGCCTTAATTCTGGAGACAGAACGTTATGGATATTTCTGTAACTGCTGCAAAACCGGGGCGTCGTCGTTATCTGACGCTGGCGATGATCTTTATTACCGTGGTGATTTGTTATGTCGACCGCGCCAATTTAGCCGTCGCGTCGGCGCATATTCAGGAGGAGTTTGGCATCAGCAAAGCGGAAATGGGCTACGTCTTTTCCGCCTTCGCCTGGCTCTATACGCTCTGCCAGATCCCCGGCGGCTGGTTTCTCGACCGCATGGGCTCGCGGCTGACCTATTTCATCGCTATTTTCGGCTGGTCGGTGGCGACGCTGTTTCAGGGCTTCGCAACCGGGCTGATGTCCCTGATTGGCCTGCGCGCCATCACCGGCATCTTCGAAGCGCCCGCGTTCCCGACCAACAACCGCATGGTGACCAGCTGGTTCCCGGAGCAGGAACGCGCCTCGGCGGTCGGGTTTTACACCTCCGGGCAGTTCGTCGGGCTCGCGTTTCTCACGCCGCTGCTTATCTGGATCCAGGAGCTTTTAAGCTGGCACTGGGTATTTATCGTCACCGGCGGCATCGGGATTATCTGGTCGCTCGTCTGGTTTAAGGTGTATCAGCCGCCGCGGCTCACCAAAGGCATCAGCCAGGCGGAGCTCGATTACATCCGCGACGGCGGCGGCCTGGTGGACGGCGACGCGCCCGCTGCCAAAGCCGAGCGCCAGCCGCTCTCCCGCGCCGACTGGAAGCTGGTGTTCCATCGCAAACTGATTGGCGTCTATCTCGGCCAGTTTGCGGTCACCTCCACGCTCTGGTTCTTCCTGACCTGGTTCCCGAACTATCTCACCCAGGAGAAAGGCATCACGGCGCTGAAAGCGGGCTTTATGACCACCGTGCCGTTCCTCGCCGCGTTCTTCGGCGTGCTGCTCTCCGGCTGGGTGGCGGACCGTCTGGTGCGTAAAGGCTATTCGCTTGGCGTGGCGCGTAAGCTGCCGATTATCTGCGGTCTGCTGATCTCCACCTGCATTATGGGCGCGAATTACACCAACGATCCGACGTGGATTGTGGTGCTGATGGCGCTCGCATTCTTCGGTAATGGCTTTGCGTCGATCACCTGGTCGCTGGTGTCATCGCTGGCCCCGATGCGGCTGATTGGCCTCACCGGCGGCATGTTTAACTTCGTCGGCGGGCTGGGCGGTATCACGGTGCCGCTGGTGATTGGTTATCTGGCGCAGGATTACGGCTTTGGCCCGGCGCTGGTGTACATCTCGGTCGTGGCGCTCATCGGCGCGCTCTCTTACATCCTGCTGGTCGGGGAGGTGAAACGCGTCGGCTGAGGCCGTCACGGAAGGCAGGGACGCCTGCGACGGAATGCGCAGATAACGCGCCGCCGGTCACCGGCGCGCGTTACGTATCAACATATAACAACCATAAACCTGCCGGGTTTGCCACGGCAGGAAAAGAGGGTTCTGCTATGCATACCGATCTGTACTCGACCACCCTGCGGCAGCTTAACGTGAAGATAATCCCGTTTATCATCCTCTGCTACTTTGTCGCGAACCTCGATAAAACCAACATCTCCATCGCGGCGCTGCAAATGAACGCCGATCTCGGCCTGAGCGCCAGCATGTATGGCCTCGGCGTCGGGATGTTCTACATCTCCTACATCATTTTTGAAATCCCGAGCAACGTCATCATGACGAAGGTGGGCGCTCGCATCTGGATAGCCCGCATCATGATCACCTGGGGCATCGTCAGCGCCGGGATGTCGCTGGTGCAGACGCCAACGCAGCTCTACGTCATGCGCTTTTTGCTGGGCATGGCGGAGGCGGGCTTTACGCCGGGCATCATCTATTACATCTCCTGCTGGTTCCCGAAGAGTAACCGCGCGCGGGCGATGTCGTTCTTTTACATGGGCTCGGTAATGGCGTCGATCATCGGCCTGCCGATCTCCGGCTCTATTCTGAACATGCACGGCATCGCCGATATCGCAGGCTGGCGCTGGCTGTTCGCCATTGAGGGCATTCCGGCGATAGTGCTCGGCATTATGGTGCTGTGGCGACTGCCGCAGACGCCGGACCACGCCCCCTGGCTATCGACGGAACAAAAAGGCTGGCTGAAGGCGCAGCTGGCGCGCGACAACGCGGGCGTGGAAGTCGGTAATAACCACAGCTGGCTGAGCGCGCTGAAAAACAAAACCGTGCTGCTGCTGAGTCTGGTCTGGTTCCTCCAGGCGTTTGGGTCTATCGGCATTACGCTGTTTCTGCCGCTCATCATCAAAAGCATGGCGAGCGATCAGAGCAACATCGTCGTGAGCCTGCTCTCTGCGGTGCCATTTATCGCCGCCTGCGTGTTTATGTATCTCAACGGTCGCCACTCCGACACCACGAAGGAGCGCTCCTGGCATCTCGGCCTGCCGCTGATCCTCTCCGGCGTGTCGCTGGCCATCGCTATCTGGTCCAGCAACCTGCTGGTGGCCTACGGGCTGCTGGTGCTGACGGTGGGCTTTAACTTCGCCCTCACGCCGATCTTCTGGGCCGTCACCACCGAAAAACTCGCGGGCGTGGCCGCTGCCGCCTCTATCGCGTTTATCAACACCGTGGCGAATTTCGTTGGGCTCGGCCTGCCGCCGGTGCTCGGCAAAATCAAAGACGCGACGGACAGCTACCACTACGGGCTGCTGATCGTGGCCGTGGCGCTGATCCTGGGCGGCATTATTGGCGTGCTGGTCTCGCGCCCGGCGCGCCCCGGCGTAGCTGGACCGTCCGCCTCACTTAAACAGGAGTCCCGATGAAACCGATTGTGCTGAAACACGCGTACCTGCCGGATGCGCTGACGGCTGAACTGTGCGAGCGCTACGATCTGCGTGAATTTTCGCAGATGTCTGACGCCGACTTCGTGGCGATTGCAGGCGACATCACGGCGCTGGTCACCAACGGCGAAGCGGTGGTGACGCGGGCGTTTATCGCGCAGCTACCGGCGCTTTCGTTGATTGCGGTGTTCGGCGTCGGTTATGACGGCGTGGACGTCGCGGCGGCGCGGGAGCGCGGTATCGCCGTGACCCATACGCCGGGCGTGCTGACGGATGACGTGGCCGATCTCGCCATTGGCCTGATGCTCGCCACGTCGCGCCGTATTGTCGCCGCGCAAAAGTTTATCGAGCAGGGCGGCTGGCAGCAGGGCGGTTTTACGTGGACGCGGAAAGTCTCCGGCGCGCGGCTTGGTATTTTCGGCATGGGGCGTATCGGGCAGGCCATCGCCCGCCGCGCGCAGGCGTTTGATATGGCTATCTCTTATACCGGCCGCCAGCCGCACAGCGCGCTACCGTACCGCTTTGTACCAGATTTACAGCAGCTCGCGCAGGAGAGCGATTTCCTGGTGCTCTGCGCGCCAGGCGGCGATGCGACGCGCGGCGTGGTCAATGCCGCCGTGCTGGAGGCGCTCGGGCCGCAGGGCATACTGATTAACATCGCGCGCGGCAGCGTGGTGGATGAAGCGGCGCTGATTGCGGCCCTGGAGAGTGGCGCGATTGCCGGCGCCGGGCTGGATGTTTTCACGGATGAGCCGAACGTGCCCGCGGCGCTGCAACAGCGCGACAACGTCGTCATCACGCCGCATATGGCGAGCGCCACGTGGGAGACGCGGCGCGAGATGTCGCGGCTGGTGCTGGAGAACGTCAACGCCTGGTGTACAGGCGAGCCGCTGATTACGCCGGTTCCCTGATAGGCTTTTTCCGCGGAATCTTTTACCCTGAGGCCCTCTTTGGCTTCAGGGTTTTCTCTTGATGAAACAGCTCACGTTCGCCCCGCGTCACCATCAGCTCACCAATATTAACGTCTGGACGCCCGACAGCCAGTGGCTGGCGTTTGATGTGCGCCCCTCCGGCGCGTCGTTTACCGGCAAAACCATTGAGCGCGTCAATGTCGGGACCGGCGAGGTGGAGGTTATCTACCGTGCGCCCGACGGCGCGCACGTGGGCGTGGTGACGGTGAGCCCTGTGGCGGAGCAGTATGTTTTCATTCACGGCCCGGAGAACCCGGACGACACCTGGCGCTACGATTTTCATCACCGCCGCGGCGTGGTGGTGGAAAACGGCGCGGCAGAGAATCTCGATGCGATGGATATCACGCCGCCGTTTACGCCCGGCGCGCTGCGCGGCGGCAGCCATGTGCATGTCTTTAGCCCGGACGGCGCCTGGCTGAGCTTCACCTACAACGATCACGTCCTGCATGAGCGCGATCCGGCGCTCGATTTGCGTAACGTCGGCGTGGCGCTGCCGTTCGGCCCGGTCACGCCGCCCTGCACGCATCCGCGCGAATACGCAGGCAGCCGCTGGTGCGCGCTGGTAAGCCGCACCACGCCCGCACCGCGCCCCGGCAGCGATGAGATCAACCGCGCGTATGAAGAGGGTTGGGTCGGCCTTGACGGTTATCAGAACGCCGACGGCACGCGGCAGCGCCGCGCGCTGGCGTTTATCGGCGATACGCTGACGCAGGCAGGCGTGAAAGCGCCGGAGCTGTTTATCGTCGATTTACCGCAAGACGAGGCCGCGTGGAAAACGCCCGGCGACGCGCCGCTCGAAGGCACGCCAGATGCTATGCCCTCGCCGCCCGCGGGCGTCATGCAGCGCCGTCTGACCTTCACGCACGATCGCCGCTTCCCTGGGCTTGCCGCCACGCCGCGCCACTGGGTGCGCAGCAATCCGCAGGGTACGGAAATCGCCTTTTTGATGAACGATGATAACGGCGTGGCGCAACTGTGGCTCATTTCGCCTGCGGGCGGCGAGGCGCGTCAGGTGACGCAGGGCGCGCAGGGCGTGGCATCGGCGTTTAGCTGGCACCCGTCGGGCGAGGCGCTGGGGTTTATGCAGGGCAACCGGATTGTGCTGTGCGACGCTCAGACGGGCGAGATAACGCCGCTCACGCCGCCGCAAACGGCGGCGATTTCAGCGGATGCCGTAGTGATATCACCGGATGGAAAACGCATCGCCTGGATGCAGGAGACTGACGGTTTCCGCCAGCTCTGGATGACGGAAACCGGGCGGTAATCAGGGCGCGGGAGGGATCACGGCGTTAATGGCGAAGGACTTCTTTTCGCTCTCTTCCACCCGTGATTTCACCGATTTATCGGTACGGAAGGCGTCCCACGGGATAAGCAGCGTATCCGCTATCGCCGTAAAGGGGAGATCGAGCGCCACCAGCGGCTTCAGCCCCCAGCTGGTGTCGTCATCGGCGAGCATTGTCGCGCTGGCGCGCGTGCCGGGATAATACCCCTGCTCGCCGCCGCCGGTGTGCGACATGACGCTGGAACAGCCGCCAAGCAGCAACGCGCTGCCGCAAAAAATCACTTTCCCGAGAGTATTGTTCATTTTCATTCTTCTGTTATGTCGTCGCATCGCAGGCGTCAGTCATGAGATATAACGCCCCTGAATCAGAATGAATAGCGCGCCTTTGCCGTCCTGTGGCAGCGCTCGCAGTTTAGCATAAGATGCTGTTACTCCCAGTCTACGCAAAGAAATGTAAATCGACAAAAAAAGGCCGATATTGGCCCTTGAAAAGCGTCGGGCCGCACCCATTTTTGGATCGTGGTCGCAGGGAGGATGCCGAACGGGCCTTCCGCCACAGCCGCCTGTCCTTTAAGGAGGGCGATGTTAAACCTCGCTGATTTCAGGAGTATGTATGCGTAACTTTGATTTATCCCCGCTGTATCGTTCCGCCATCGGTTTTGACCGTCTTTTTAATCTGCTTGAGAACAACCAGAGCCAGAGCAACGGCGGCTACCCTCCGTACAACGTCGAGCTGGTAGATGAAAACCACTACCGTATCGCCATTGCCGTGGCAGGCTTTGCGGAAAGCGAGCTGGATATTACCGCCCAGGACAACCTGCTGGTGGTGAAAGGCTCCCACGCGCCGGATCAGAAAGAGCGTACCTACCTGTATCAGGGTATCGCCGAGCGCAACTTCGAGCGCAAATTCCAGCTGGCCGAAAATATCTTCGTGCGTGGCGCAAATCTGGTGAACGGCCTGCTCTACATTGAGCTTGAGCGCGTGATCCCGGAAGCCAAAAAACCGCGCCGTATCGAAATCGGTAACTAATTTCGCCGGGTCGCCGCGGCGGCCCACATTTGTCGTTCCGTGCTCGCCGAACGGGAGCACAGCCAGTTAACGTACTGGCGTTTTCACTCGCTTCAAAGAAGGAGAGATACTATGCGTAACTATGATTTATCCCCGTTTTTCCGTCAGTGGATCGGTTTTGACAAACTGGCCAACGCGCTGATGAACACCGCTGAAAGCCAGAGCTTCCCGCCCTATAACATCGAAAAAAGCGACGACAACCACTATCGCATTACCCTTGCGTTAGCCGGTTTCCGTCAGGAAGATCTGGAAATTGAGCTGGAAAACACCGTGCTGCGCGTGAAAGGCACGCCGGTGAAACCGGAAAACGAACCGAAATGGCTCCATCAGGGACTGGTTATTCAGCCCTTCAGCCTGAGCTTCACGCTGGCTGAGCATATGGAAGTCTCCGGCGCGACCTTCACCAACGGCCTGCTGCACATCGATCTGGTGCGCAACATTCCGGAGGCGCTGGCCCCGCAGCGTATCGCCATCGGCCAGCCGCGCGCCCAGGATGACGAGCGCGTCATCGAAGGCGAACGCCCGGCGCTGAGCCACAGCGAAACCGAAAATCAGTAACGGCATCTCATGAAAAGGCCCCCACAGCGGGGCCTTTTTTTATGCGTAACCGTCCGATCATCACAATACCGGCGGGCGAACGCGATGCAGGTGGTAATCCACCTGATAGTCGCTGGTATTGCGGAACATCACCGAGTAATTGAGAAACTCGCCGTTATCGCTGTAGGAGAGCGACGTAATGCGCAACAGCGGCGTCTGCTCCTGCACGTTCATCATCGCCGCCAGCTGTTTATCCGCCAGCACCGGCGTCAGGCTTTCATAGTTGCCGCTGATGGTAATGCCGCACTCCTTCTCGATGTAATCAAACTTCGAGCCCTCCAGATGCGCCAGCGACAGGGTGCGGAACAGCTTCACCGGCATATAGCTGTCTTCTAGCATCAGCGGCTTGCCCTCGACATAACGCACCCGGCGCGAGAAGTAGATGCGTTCGTTTATCTGGATGCGCAACTGGCTGGCGATGGCGGGCGGCGCGGGCATCACTTCAAACTGCAACACCTTGCTGTGCACGTCTTTCCCTTGCTGACGCAGCACCTCAGCCAGCCCCGTCAGGCTGGTGGTTTCGTGGTGCACGTCTTTGCGCGCCACATAGGTGCCGCTGCCATGACGGCGCACCACCAGCCCCCAGTCCACCAGTAAATCGACCGCTTTGCGAATCGTCATGCGCGCCACGCCAAACTCCTGCGCCAGCGCTTTTTCGCCCGGCAGCGGGCTGCCGATGTGGTAGTCCGATGAATTCAGGCGCAGACGCAGCCTTTCGGCAATGGATTTGTAGATCACCTGTAGACCTCTTTACGCCTGTTAGCGGGGAGATAGCCCCTGAAGATGTCCAGATTTAACAGAGAAAGTAGACCTGAGTGCCCAAATTAAAACCATGAATGCGATCACGGATCGCAGCGGCGCGCCATGTTCGCGGCAGGGTTAGTTTTTATGCTCACTCCAGGCCACCAGAAAATCATTAAGGCCTCAAACCCTACAGGTTGTTACATGAGGATGTAAAAATGCTCAGTCAAATACAACGATTTGGCGGCGCCATGTTTACCCCGGTGTTGTTATTCCCTTTCGCCGGGATGGTCGTCGGCCTTGCCATCATGCTGCAAAATCCGCTGTTTGTGGGCGAGGCATTAACCGCGCCCGATAACCTCTTCGCACAGATTATTCATATTATCGAAGAGGGCGGCTGGGCGGTGTTTCGTAATATGCCGCTGATTTTCGCGGTCGGCTTGCCGATTGGCCTGGCGCGTCAGGCGCAGGGCCGGGCCTGCCTGGCTGTGCTCATCAGCTTTCTGACCTGGAACTACTTTATTAACGCGATGGGCATGACCTGGGGTCATTTCTTTGGCGTGAATTTCGCGGCCGACCCTGTCGCGGGCAGCGGGTTAACGCTCATTGCCGGCATTAAAACGCTGGATACCAGCATTATCGGCGCGATTGTTATCTCCGGGCTCGTGACGGCCATTCATAACCGTTATTACGAAAAATCGTTACCGGTCTTTCTTGGTATTTTTCAGGGCACCTCGTTTGTGGTGATTATCGCGTTCTTTGTGATGATCCCCTGCGCCTGGCTCACGCTGCTGGGCTGGCCGAAAGTGCAGATGGGCATTGAGTCACTACAGGCGTTTTTACGCTCCGCCGGGGCGCTCGGCGTCTGGGTCTACACCTTCCTTGAGCGCATTCTTATCCCTACCGGGCTGCACCACTTCGTCTACGGCCCGTTTATCTTCGGCCCGGCGGCGGTGGAAGGCGGCATTCAGGTCTACTGGGCGCAGCATTTGCAGGAATTCAGCCAGAGCACGGCGCCGCTCAAATCGCTGTTCCCGGAAGGCGGCTTTGCGCTCCACGGCAACTCGAAAGTGTTCGGCTCGGTGGGCATCGCGCTGGCGCTCTGTTACACCGCCGCGCCGGAAAACCGCGTCAAAGTGGCGGGGCTGTTGATCCCGGCGACATTAACGGCGGTGCTGGTGGGCATCACCGAACCGCTGGAGTTCACCTTCCTGTTTATTTCTCCGCTGCTGTTCGCGGTGCACGCGGTGCTGGCGGCCACCATGGCGACGCTGATGTATGTCTTCGGCGTCGTGGGCAACATGGGCGGCGGCCTGCTTGACCAATTCCTGCCGCAGAACTGGATCCCGATGTTCCATAACCATGCCGGGATGGTGTTCACCCAAATTGGCATCGGCTGCGGATTTACCGCGCTCTACTTCATCGTCTTCAGAGCGCTTATCCTGCGCTTCGACCTCAAAACGCCCGGCCGCGCCGAGAGCGACATCAAGCTCTACAGCAAAGCCGATTACCGCGCCGCGCGCGGGCAGACCACGGCGGCGGCGCACTCCGCTGCCGGTCAGGCCGCTGGTTTCCTTCAGGCGCTCGGCGGCGCGGAAAACATCGAAAGCATCAATAACTGCGCCACCCGGTTGCGCATCACGCTCATCGACATGGCGCAAACCCAGAGCGACGACGCCTTCAAAGCCCTTGGCGCCCACGGCGTGGTGCGTCGCGGCAATGGCATCCAGGTGATTGTCGGCCTGCACGTTCCTCAGGTGCGCGACCAGCTTGAATCGCTGATGAAAACCCCTTCCACGAACCCACTATCCCCCATGACGGAGGCTGTATCATGAAAAAATTCTCAGTTGTCATCGCAGGCGGCGGCAGCACCTTTACGCCCGGCATTGTTCTGATGCTGCTGGCTAACCGCGATCGCTTCCCGCTGCGCGCGCTGAAATTCTATGACAACGACGGCGCGCGTCAGGAGATCATCGCCGAAGCGTGCAAAATCCTGCTGAAGGAGCAGGCGCCGGAGATCGAGTTTACCTACACCACGGACCCGCAAACGGCCTTCACCGACGTGGATTTTGTGATGGCGCATATTCGCGTCGGCAAATACCCGATGCGCGAACAGGATGAAAAAATTCCGCTGCGTCATGGCGTGGTCGGCCAGGAGACCTGCGGCCCGGGCGGGATCGCCTACGGGATGCGCTCTATCGGCGGCGTGCTGGAGCTGGTGGATTATATGGAGCAATATTCGCCGAACGCCTGGATGCTGAACTACTCCAACCCGGCGGCGATTGTGGCGGAAGCCACCCGTCGCCTGCGCCCGAATGCCAGAATTCTCAACATCTGCGATATGCCGATTGGCATTGAAGGGCGGATGGCGAAAATCGTCGGTCTGGACAGCCGCAAAGAGATGCGCGTGCGCTACTACGGTCTCAACCACTTTGGCTGGTGGACATCGATTGAAGACCTGGACGGCAACGATCTGATGCCGAGGCTGCGCGAGTATGTGGCGCAGCATGGCTATGTACCGCCTTCAGAGGACGCGCATACCGAAGCGAGCTGGAACGACACCTTCGCGAAAGCGAAAGATGTGCAGGCGCTGGATCCGGACACCATGCCGAACACCTACCTGAAATACTATCTCTTTCCGGATTACGTCGTGGCGCATTCCAACCCGACGCACACCCGCGCCAACGAAGTCATGGAGCATCGCGAAAAACAGGTGTTCGACGCGTGCCGCGCCATTATCACCGCAGGCCACTCGTCGGCAGGCGAGCTGGAGATAGACGAACACGCCTCGTATATCGTCGATCTGGCGACCGCTATCGCCTTTAACACCCAGGCGCGCATGTTGCTGATTGTGCCGAATAACGGCGCTATCCATAACTTTGACGCCGATGCGATGGTCGAGATCCCGTGCCTGGTCGGTAAAAACGGGCCGGAGCCGCTAACGGTCGGTGATATTCCGCATTTCCAGAAAGGGCTGATGAGCCAGCAGGTGGCCGTGGAGAAACTGGTGGTGGACGCCTGGGAGCAGCGCTCACGGCAGAAACTGTGGCAGGCGATCACGCTGTCGAAAACCGTTCCCAGCGCGTCGGTCGCGAAAGCGATTCTCGACGATCTGATTGAGGCTAACAAAGACTACTGGCCGGAACTGCACTAACGTTACGCCCCGCCTTACCGACCGGCATCATCACGGTGCCGGTCGCGCCGCTTCTGCTCCTCTGCGACGCCCGTTTTACGTTATGCTGAGCGTGCACAGGTAAAACAGGGAGCCGTCATGAAAATTTCCCGTCTCGGCGAGGCGCCGGACTATCGCTTTTCGCTGGCCAACGAACGCACGTTTCTGGCGTGGGTGCGCACCGCGCTGGGGTTTCTGGCCGCGGGCGTCGGGCTCGATCAGCTGGCGCCGGATTTCGCCACGCCGGTGGTACGCGAGGCCGTATCGCTGCTGCTCTGTTTCTTCGCGGGGGCGCTCGCCATTTACGGTTATCTGCGCTGGTTGCGCAACGAAAAGGCGATGCGCCTGAAAGCGGAGCTGCCCTATACCCGCATGCTGGCGTTTATCAGCGGCGTGCTGGTCGTGGTGGCGCTGGCAGTCATGCTGGTGGTGTTTTATGCCGGGTAATCCGCGCGATCCGGGCCTGCAACCGGAGCGCACGTCGCTTGCGTGGGTTCGCACGCTGCTTGGCTACGGCGCGCTGCTGGCCCTGGCGCTGCGCCATGCGTGGAATAATGCGGGTCTGCTTATCTGGCTGGCGCTGGGGTGTCTTACGGCGGTGGCCGGGATGATTTACGTCTATGCCCGCAAACGCCACCTGACCGCGCTGGTGCACGAGGATTTTTCTGCGCCCGGTCAGGTGCGGGCGAAACTGGCGATTGCGCTGGCCGTCTGCGCGCTGGCGCTGCTCTTTGTGGTGACGCATCTCCATGCGCTGATGCAGTTGCTTTCCGAATAACACATCCGCAGACTACCCGGCCTGCGCGGATCCGTGCTACATATTCCTGATTCCTGTTCCCGATACGGTCGCCATGAAAACGCTGCTCCCCCTCGCTTTCCTGCTGCTTTTTACCTCCGCCCATGCCGCGCCGCCTGCAAGCGACGGCGAGCCGCTGACGGCCCAGCGCTACAGCGCGCAGCTGGGTGTCGGCATGGATGTCGACTGGGCGCGCACCGAGCGCGGCATCCGCGAGTTCGATCCGCTGGCGGTACGCGATTTTCAGCAGCGCGGCATTCGCCACGTGCGGGTGCGGGTGGCGAGCGACGCCACCGAAGAGCGCCTGATCCATTTGCGCAAAATCGTCGAAGCCTGCGAGCGCTACGACATCATCCCGATTATTTCTTATCAGGCCGACGCGTTTAAGGCAGACCCAAGCGCGCAGAACGCCGCGAAAGTGGTGGCCTGGTGGAGCGCCGTGGCGAACTACTTTGGCAGCGAACATCCGTTGCTGGGGTTCGATCTGATTTATGAGCCTGCCGACAAGCTCAACCACAACCCGCAGCTGCTCAACCGGCTGTATGGCGACGCGATCAAAACCATTCACCATGTGGATGCGCAACGGATGATATTTATCGCGCCACGCTTTCGCGCCGTGCCGGAAGATCTCCCGACGCTGAAACTGCCGCCCCAGAGCAGCCATTACGTGCTGGCCCAGTGGCATATTTTCCCGTGGGGGCCGCTGCGCGCGAATGGCAAATACCCGTGGACGTCCGGCACCGCGGCGGAAAAAGCGGCGATCCGCGAGCGCATTAACAGCGCCCGACGCTGGCAGCAGAAAACCGGTCACGTCAGTTGGGTGGGAGGCTGGTCGGCAGCGCAGACGGTGAAAACCACGCCGTCGGCGGCGACGCTCGCCTTCGCCAGTTTTATGGCCTGCGAGCTGAAAAAGGCGGGCATTCCGTATGCGCTGAATGCCGCCAGTCAGTTTTACGACGGGGAAGAGGGCGCCTGGCGACCCGCGCAGGCCGCCCTGCTGGATGCGATGATGAACCCGACCTGCGCCCCTGACAGCGCGCCGGGGCATGCTCGCGTTAAATCGTCTGCTCCGGCATCCGCTCACGGTGCGCCAGCGGCAGCCAGCACGCCAGCATCAGCACACCCATCGCCGTCATCAGCATCCCGAGGCTAAACTGCCCGTTTTGCGGCAGCAGCGCGGATGACCACGCCAGCAGCCCGGACCCGCAGTTTTGCAGGCCGCCCACCAGCGCGCCGGCGGTGCCTGCGAGGAACGGGAACGGCTCCATCGCGCCGCTGGTGGCGAGCGGGAACAGCATCCCGGCGCCGAAGAAAAAGAGCGCGGCGGGAATAATCAGCGTCCAGATATTCATGATGCCAAGCCACCCCGGCAGCCACATCAGCACGCCCGCGGAGAGGCAACTCAACACCGCCTGCCACATCAGTGTGGTGAAGCGCTTATGCGTGCGCCCCGCAAACCAGGCGCCGAAGAACGCCGCCGGGATCGGCAGAATAAACAGCACGCTCACCGCGAGGCTGCTCAGCCCAAGCCCGGCGCCCATCAGCACGCCGGAGCAGGCTTCGAATACCGCCACGCCCGCGAGCGCGGCAACCAGCATAATCAGATAGCAGTTAAAGCTGGCGGTGCCGAACAGCAGTTTGTAGCTCGCCAGCAGGCGAGGGCGCTGCGCCTGTACCGGGCGCGTTTCCGGCATCCAGCGGAACATGCAAAACGTGACCACGACGGCAAGCGTGAGCAGAAACGCGAAGCAGGCGCGCCAGCCCCAGAGCGTATCCAGCAGACCACCGAGCAGCGGCGCCACCAGCGGGCTCACCAGAATCCCCATATTCAGCAGGCTGTTCGCCTGGCGCAGCGCCGGGCCTTCATAGAGATCGCGCGGCAGGGTCCGCGCCATCACGCCGCCCACGCCGGTGCCCATCCCCTGTAAACAACCGGCTGCGATCAGCACCGGCAGGCTTTGCGCCTCCAGCGCCACCAGCGTCGCCAGGATAAAAATCAAAAGCCCTGTAAGGATGACCGGGCGGCGTCCGATGCGGTCGGAAATCGGCCCGTAAATCAGTTGCGACACGCCGTAGGTAAGCAGATACGCCGCCATCACGCTCTGCACCGCGCCTTCACGGACGTTCATCTCCAGCGCGATATCAGCGATGGCCGGAATATAAATCGTCTGCGCCATCTGCCCGACGGCGACAAGCAGGATCAACATCATTAACAAATGACGGTTAGCGAACATTCTCATCATGGTTATTCGATATGCACAGGTGAAGGAAACAGGATATATCTCTGTATGGATATTAAATGCGAGAGAAATATACCGCATACGCGGGGATTATCCAGTCAACTGTCACGGCATCGCGATTCATGGCAGGCAGCTTTTACGGACACTTATCGGAAAGATTTATTGCCACGGTGAATGACGCCACGGCGGGAAGCCGCGACGCGCCTCAGGCCGCAGACGGCAGCGTCAGCCGGTGCGTGATATGCGGGTGATCCATCGGCAGAAAACCAGCCTGTAAATAAAAGCTGAAGGCGGATTCCGGCGCGCGGATATTAAGATAATCGAAAGCGCTGTGGGCGTGATGGGCAAGCGTCACCAGCAGCTGATTGCCGACGCCGACGCGGCGTACCGCATGGCTGACATAAAGATGGCGCACGCGTCCGGCGCGAGGATGGGTATCAAACGGGTCGCGGTTCAGCCCGCCGACGCCGACCAGCGCGTCGCCAAGAAATGCGCCGAGCAGCTGTTCGCCGGGGGCGGAGAAGGCATTGCTGCCGTCCATCCAGTGGACGGCGAGCCGGTCCAGCATAGTGAAGCCGAGCGCCTGACTCTCTTCACGCAGCCGGTCAAAATCGATGCCGACCGGGGTGACAGACCTGATAGAGATGATTCCTGACATCGTTCCCTCCTGGTGGATGTACCGTGTTAAAGAGGGGCGGTTGCCCGCCCCTCTTTGGTGCGGCCTGAACCTGAGTTACCGAAGGAACTTCAGGACAGCATCAAGCAGTTGCAGGACTGCAACAATGAGTTTCAGGATAAGGATAAACAAATCCACTCCGCTCATACGCGTCTCCTCTGGTAAAAGGAGCACCAACTGGCGTACCTCTCCGCTGCCTGTTGCCAGTTGTTTTGTTGGCGTAACACAGTGTGCTCTCTCGGGGTTAAGGCACTGACGGCACCACCCGTTTCAGCCAGGACTCTTTATTGCGCCCGTTTAAATGCGGCCCCGTATCGCACGCTGTGACAGCAACATCATTATAGATAAACACTGTATAAATGAACAGTATTTTCTGGACAAGAAAGGGAGAGCTGGACCATACTGATTAAAAGCCACTGCTGCGCCGCGCGCCAATTGCGGGTGCGCGCATTTCATCGTATAGTTACCCTGTTGACGTAACACAGTGTGCTTTGCGGCTACCAACCGCAACAGTAACTGAAAAAAACCTCGCCCCGGCGGGGTTTTTTTTCATCCCTGCCTCATAAGCGTTATACGCAAAGCCGACCTGACCCTTCCGGAATAATCACGCGTAATAATATTCACATCCGTAGCGAAAGGCAGGGTAAAAAAGCGACATGCACGACATATTTCGCACTGTTTGTAAGGAAAATCTGATGACAAAAAAGCGCAATCAACTGCATTTATGCTTTCCAGGCAAATAGGTTTTTGGGAAAACGCAAATGCATTAGCACTATTTGCTGTCATCATTATTTAATGAAATTTTACTTAAGATCCTGCAGTGTGTTTTTTAGCGTGAATTTCCGCACCCACTAAATATGGTAGCTTCATATATTCACGCCTTCTTAATAATGTGTTTTCAGATTAATCCTAAGACATTCCCGGCCCGCTTTCTCTCCCCATGCCCCCCTCATAAAGCGTTACGCAATGCTGTTACTTTTACTTGTAAATCAATCGCTTAATATAATCAAAACAAATAATTTCGATTCGATATATTTATTCTTTGCCCGATTATTTCGTGCGCTGAAGGGCGGAAAATTCCTAAAAATGCGCTATTGAATTAAACAGGCAGCTGTTTTCACCAGAATGCCCGCCAGACCTGGTGTTGAATTGTCATCAGGGTTATGTAGAATTTTCTCGCTCTGCCTCAGAAATATGCGTAAAACGTCCGGGTTTACTTCGGTAAAGCCCGTGCGGTAGCTATCTCTGAAGAAAATGAAATTCCTTCACCGAAATGGCATAATCTTCACTGGCAATGACAACTTTTTAGTCATAGCCTGAATCCAGAAGCCGTTATTTCTTTGTATACAGAATATATTTGCAACGGAAACCATCGATGAATATGCGAATCGTATTAGCCCTGCTGTTTGTGTTAGGCGTAGCGGGTTGTAAAGCGCCGCCTCCTGCCGTTACGGATGACACTATCGTGACCAGTGTGGTTAATGGCGTCACGCTCACCCACCGCCACGCGGTGACTCCGCCTAAAGAGTTCGAGCCTGTTAACGAAGAGTACCGCGCGATGTACCCGGCGTCGGTCATGACCCGCCCTGATTTCGGCGGCAAAGTCGTTCGTCAACTGGAAACTGGCAAGACCTATAACGTACTGGGCCAGGTTGAAGGCCATTGGCTGGCGCTGGCCGATCAGGGCGAAGAGCAACTGATTGGTTATGTTCCGCTGCGCGCGGCAGTGAAAAGCGATCTTTATGACGCGACCGTCAATAAACAGATCCCGAAACTGCGCCGTAAAGCAGCCAAAGCCAACTGCGTGACGGTGGATGGCAATAGCAAAGCCTGTAAAAACACCAAAAGCGGAACCTGGGTTATTGATTAATCCTGATTCAATGAGCCACACCTCATGAAAAACCGTACCGTTTTACGCCAGGGCTTCCTGGCGTTTTTGATTGCCGCTCTCACCTTACTGAGCGGCTGCTTATCGTCTTCACGCAGCGTTCCTTCCCAGTACAGCCTGCATTTTCAGGCTCACCCGCAAATTAATAATTCCGCCCCGCTGAAAGTCCGGGTGCTGCTTTTGAAATCCGATGCCGACTTTATGTCTGCCGATTTCTTTTCGCTGCAAAACAATGCTCAGACCGTGCTGGGAGCCAACCTGCTCAACAGCGACGAGTTCTTCCTGATGCCAGGCCAGCTGGATAAAACCCTCAGCGGCCAGAGCTCGCTTGACGCGCGCTACATCGGCGTGATGGCGGAATATCAGGCGCTGGACGGCAAGAAGTGGCGAATCTCGCTCCCGCTCCCCGCACCCACGGACTCCAGTATTTACAAATTCTGGAAATGGTCATCCGACGAACTTGAGGCGAAAGTGTTTCTTGACGTCAACGGGATCCGCGTCATCAACGAATAATCAGCGCCCTTACAGGACACCAGTATGAACAAAGCAGAAAAAGTGGTCTGGACCGAAGGGATGTTCCTGCGTCCGCACCACTTCCAGCGTGCGGAAAGTTTCCTGCAACATCACATCCGCGAATGGGGTTCGTTGCAGCGTCCGTATCTCTGGGGATTTCTCGATCTGGAATTTGACGAGGCGATGCTGCGTCAGGGACGCGTGGCGCTGAGCTACGCCAGCGGTCTGCTGCCGGACGGCACGCCGTTCTCTTTCCGCGACGCCCGCCACGGCCCGGCGCCGCTCGCCATCCCAGATAACCTCACGCACGAGCGCGTGGTGCTGGCGCTGCCCGCCCGCCGCGCCGGACGCGAAGAAGTGGTTTTCAGCGAGGCGGCCGATTCGCTCGCCCGCTACGCCACCTTTGAAGAAGAGGTGGAAGACGACAACGCGCTGGCGGTGGGCGCGGCGACGGTGCAGTTCGGCCGCCTGCGTCTCAAGCTGATGCTGGAGAGCGAACTGACCGCCGAGTGGACCGCCATTGGCGTCGCGCAGGTCATCGAAAAGCGCAACGACAACCAGGTGCGCCTCGACACCAGCTACATTCCGCCGATGCTTAACGCCATCAACAGCGGGCCGCTCTACAGCATGCTCAACGATCTGCATGGCCTGCTCGGCCAGCGCAGCCAGCAAATCAGTCAGCGTCTGCGCCAGCCGGGCCGGTTTAATACCTCCGAGATGGTGGAGTTCATGCTGCTGTCGCTGATTAACCATCATCTGGGCCACGTCACGCATTTAAAAACGCTGCCGTTGCTGCACCCGGAAACCCTGTGGCGCGACTGGCTGGCGTTCGCCTGCGAGCTCACCACCTGGACGGCGCAGCGCGCGCCGGATGCGACGCTGCCGGTTTACGACCATGACAACCTGGCGGGCTGCTTTGGCAAACTGACGCTGATGCTGCGCCAGGGCCTGTCGCTGGTGATGGAAGAAAGCGCCATTCAGCTGCCGCTCACCGAGCGTTCGCACGGGCTTAACGTCGCCACCGTGCCGGAAAGCAACATGGTGCGCGAGTTCGGTTTCGTGCTGGCGGTCAAAGCCAACGTGCCGGGCGAGGCGCTGCAAACGCACTTCCCGGCGCAGATGAAAGTCGCGCCGGTCACCAAAATTCGCGATCTGGTGCAGCTGCAACTGCCGGGTATGGTGCTGCGCGCCATGCCGGTTGCGCCGCCGCAGATCCCGTGGCATGCCGGCTACAGCTATTTCGAACTGGAAAAGGGCGGCGAACTCTGGAAAGAGATGGAAAAATCCGGCGCGTTCGCGCTGCATCTCGCCGGTGAATTCCCGGGCCTTGATATGGAGTTTTGGGCCATTCGCAGTACGAATGAATAACACGACGAGCGCTCACTATGGAACCACAAGCCACCGGCAGCGATGCCATTCTTTCCGGCGCCAGCAGTAACAATCCGCTGGTCGCGGCGGCCAACCCGCTGCTTAACGCGATCCCGCAGATTCGTCATTCTGTTTCGCATGAAGATCAGGCCGGGCTGCGCCAGCGTCTGATCGATGAGATCCGCCGCTTTGAAGTGCGCTGCCAGCAGGCGGCGCTGCCTTACGAAGTGATCGTCGGCGCGCGCTACTGCCTGTGTACGGCGCTCGATGAAGCGGCAGCGCTCACGCCGTGGGGCAGCCGTGGCGTCTGGTCCGGCAGTGGTCTGCTGGTGACGTTCCACAACGAAACCTGGGGCGGCGAGAAATTCTTCCAGCTGCTGGCGCGGCTGTCGCAAAACCCGCGCGAGCACATCTTTCTGCTGGAGATGATCAACTACTGCCTGCTGCTCGGCTTCGAAGGGCGCTATCGCGTCATGGACAACGGCCGCACGCAGCTTGAGACCATCAAACAGCGCCTGTGGCAGATGATTCGCAGCGTGCGCGGCAGCTACCCGCCGCCGCTCTCGCCGCACCCGGAAGATCAGCCGGTGCTGCGCAAGCTCTGGCGTCCTGTGGTGCCGCTGTGGGCCTGCGTGGCGCTGGCCGGTTTCCTGGCGTGTCTGTTCTTTATCATTCTCAACTGGCGGCTTGGCGATAACACCAGCCCGGTGCTGGCGAAGATTTACCAGACGCCGCTGCCGGAAGTCACCGTTCAGCAGCCCGCGCGCGAAGTGGCGCCAGTGCTTAACCTGCGCGGTTTCCTGCGTCCGGAGATTGAAGCCGGTCTGGTGGCGGTGCGCGACGAAGCCGACCGCAGCGTGGTGATTCTGAAAGGCGACGGCCTGTTCGCGTCCGCTTCGACCGTAGTGCGTGACCGTTATGAACCGGTTATCGACCGCGTGGCGCAGGCGATGAACAACGTCAGCGGCAAAATCCTCGTGGTGGGCTACAGCGACAACGTGCCTATCCGCAGCGCGCGTTTCGCTTCTAACTACGAGCTGTCGCTCTCGCGCGCCGAATCGGTACAGAAAATGCTCCAGGCGCACCTCGCCGACCCGAGCCGCGTCAGAGCGCAGGGCCGTGGCGAGATGGACCCTATCGCTCCGAACAATACGCCGGAAAACCGCGCCCGCAACCGCCGTGTAGAGATAACTCTGCTGGTGTCGCCGGATAACACTCTGGCCGAGCTGAACGGATTGCCGCAAGGAAACTAAGGATGCTGAATATTCTCCTTTCAATAGTGACCAACCGCATCTTGTGGGGGTTCATGGGCGTTACCGCGCTGTCGGCGGTCGTCTGGATGATAGGGCCCCTGCTGTCTATCGTCGACAGCCGCCCGCTGGAGTCGGAAACCAACCGTATCATCAGCATTGCGCTTATCTACCTGATTTGGGTACATAGCCACATCGTGCCGCGGCTCTACAACGCCTGGCTGAACCGCAAGCTGATGGACAAACTCAACGAGGGCAAGCCAGCGGAAGAGGGCGGCGACTTCAAGCGCCTCGGCAATGACGATCAGGTGCTGGCGGACCGTTTCGACGAAGCCGCGCAGATCCTCAAAAAAGCGCACTTCAACGCGCCAGGCCAGCGCGGCCAGTGGACGCAGCGCTTCAGCACGCAGTATCTCTATCAGCTTCCCTGGTATGTGATTATCGGCGCGCCGGGCTCCGGTAAAACGACGGCGCTGGTTAACTCCGGCCTGCAATTCCCGCTGGCGGATCGCTTTGGCAAAACCGCGCTGCGCGGCATCGGCGGCACCCGCAACTGCGACTGGTGGTTCACCAACGAAGCGGTGCTGCTCGATACTGCCGGGCGTTACACCACGCAGGAGAGCGAACAGGCGCAGGACGCCGGTGAATGGTTAAGCTTTGTCGATTTGCTGCGTAAATACCGCCGCCGCCAGCCGATTAACGGCGTGATCATCACTATCAGCGTCTCTGACCTGCTGACCCAGTCGCCGGAAGCGACGCAACAGCAGGCCGTTAACCTGCGTCAGCGTCTTGGCGAGCTGCATGAGCAGCTCGGTATCCGCTTCCCGGTCTATGTGCTGGTCACCAAAGCCGACCTGCTGAAAGGCTTTCGTTCTTACTTCGGGCGCTTCGATAAAGCGCAGCGCGACCAGATCTGGGGCTTCACGTTCCCGTGGGATCGCTCAAAACAGGCCGATTTCGACCTTTTAGGCGCGTTTACCCAGGAATTCGCGCTGCTCCAGCAGCGTCTGGACGCGGGCCTGCCGGATACCCTGCTCGCGGAGAGCGACCCGAAAGCGCGCGCCGAGTGTTATCTGTTCCCGCAGGAGTTTGCGGCGCTGCGTCCGCTGCTCGCGGATTACCTCAGTACCGTCTTCGCCCGCTCTAACTTTGAAACCGAATTCTCGCCGCGCGGGATTTATCTCGCGAGCGGCACCCAGGAAGGGCTGCCGTTCGACCGCGTGATGGGCGAACTCAACCGCGCGCTGTCGCTGCCGTCAGGCGGCAAAGAGGGCGACAACTGGGATTCGGTCAGCAAAGAGGCGCCGATCCCCGGCGGCAAAGGACAGAGCTTCTTTATTAAAAACCTGCTCCAGAACGTGATTTTCCAGGAAGCGGGCATCGCCGGGCAGAACCGCTGGTGGGAGCTGCGCAACCGCGCGGTGCTGTGGTCTGGCTACGCGGCGCTGATAGCGCTGTTACTGGTGTTAGGCGGCCTGTGGCTGACGAGCTATGGCAATAACAAAGACTACCTGGCGGAAGTGGAAGGGAAAGTGCCGGGCGTCGAGCGCCAGAGCAAAGCGCTGCAAACCACCACCGGGCGCGATCTCTTCAGCATGCTGCCGTTCTTTAACAGCCTGGTGGAGCTGCCGAAGAGTAAAGCGTTTGACCTGAACTCGCCGCCGGTAACGTATCGCATGGGGCTTTATCGCGGCGATGACGTCAACGACGCCTCGCAGGCGCTCTACCAGAAAGCGCTCCAGGAGATGCTGATGCCCGCCGTGGCGCAGCTCATCACCGGCTGGGTGCGCAACGACAACGGCAGCGACGTGGAATACAGCTACGAAGCGCTGAAGGCGTACCAGATGCTTTACCAGCCGAAGCACTACGACGGCAAATTCCTGCACTCCTGGGTGATGCTCAATCTTGAGCGCAACCTGCCGCAGAACGTCACCCAGGCGCAGCTTAACCAGCTCGAATGGCACCTGACGCAACTGCTGGAGCCGCAAATCCAGACCTCGCCGTATGCCAAAGACGAATCGCTGATTAGCCGCCAGCAGGCGATGATCAACCAGAAGCCGCTGTCGCTGCGCGTCTATGGCCGCCTCAAACGGTTGCTGGAGCGCGACGAAAACTTAAAGCCGGTGTCGCTCGCCACGCTTGGCGGCCCGCAGAGCGAACTGGTCTTTTCGCGCAAAAGCGGCAAGCCGGTCAGCGACGGCGTGCCGGGGCTCTACACCCCGAAAGGCTACTGGGAAAGCTTCAACGGCCAGATTGATAACGTCACGGCTTCGCTGCATGACGACGATGCATGGGTGCTGGGGCTGACCACCGCGCAGGAAGATAAAACGCAGACGGACAACGCGGTCCGCCAGCTCTATATGCGTGACTTTATCAGCCAGTGGGACAGCTACCTGGCGGATATTCAGCTTAACAACAGCGCCGATCTGAACCAGCGCATCAACACGGCCCGCGTGCTCTCCAGCAGCAACTCGCCGCTGCGCCGTCTGGTGATGAACTTAAGCCAGGTGCTGACGCTCTCCCGCGCCGAGCCGCAGGCGGGCGAAGCGCAGGCGAAAGAGCAGGGCAACCGCGCGACCCGCACGCTGGAAGCGCTGTTCAGCGACCGCGAAAGCGGGGCGACCACGGCCGCCGCCGCGCCGCAGACGCCGGAACAAGTGGTGACCGATCACTACGCGCCTATCATCGAACTGGCGCAGCCGCTGGAGAAAGGCGGCAAAGCTATCGTGTTTGATGACTTCATCAAGCAAATCGATGAACTCTACCGTTACCTGACCGCCGTGCAGGATGCCGCCAACAGCGGTATGCCGCCGCCGGGGGGCGAGGCGATCAGCCGCTTACAGGCGAGCGCCGGGCGTCTGCCGGGCGGGCTGCAAAATATGTTCAGCCGCATGGCGGTAGGGGCGAGCAGCGACACCCAGCAGCGTGAGCTGGAAAACGTCCGTAAGCGTATCAGCGTGGAAGTCGGCAGCTTCTGCCGCCAGGCGATCGCGGGCCGTTATCCGCTGGTGCGCTCCGCCAGCAGCGAAGTGACGCCGGACGATCTGGCGCGTATGTTCGCGCCGGGCACCGGGCTGATGGACAGTTTCTTTCGCGATAACCTGACTAACAAAGTCGACACCACCCAGCAGCGCTGGCGCTTTACGCCAGGCATCGACGGGAAAACGCTGCCGGGCAGCGAAGGGGTGCTGCGTCCGTTCCAGCAGGCGCAATACATTCGCGACGCGTTCTTCGCCAACGGCGCGACCACGCCGTCTTATCGCGTGACGGTGCGCACCGTGCGAATGGATAACGACATCCTGACGCTGTCGCTCGACGTTGACGGTCAGCTTCTGCGTTACAGCCACGGCCCGCAGGCGGTCCAGCTGATGAGCTGGCCGGGCAGCGGCGGCACGAATCAGGTGCGTATGCAGCTCGGGCTTGCCAACGGCACCACCTCGACGCTGGTGACCAACGGCGCCTGGGCGCTGAACCGCTTTTTCGATCGCGCCCGCATTGCGCCGGGTGCAGGAAGCCTGAGCCGCCAGGCGACGTTTTCGGTTGACGGACATAGCGTGACGCTGGAATTCACGCCGAACAGTATCCGCAACCCATTCCAGCTCCCTGGCTTCGCATGCCCTTAACCGCAAGGAACGGATAATGAGTCATTACCCTGCGATTAGCTGGTACGGGAAACTGCCCAGTGCCGGCGACTTTCTCCAGCGCCGTTTTCCCGATGCCCTGCAACGCCAGTGGTCACACTGGTTTCAGGTGGGGCTGCTGAACTGGCAGAAAGAGGATGAACAGCGCGAGACGGGCAACCGGCAGTTTGCCAGCGCGCCGGTCTGGAATTTTGTGGTGCCCCCGATGCTCGGCAGTCAGCAGGTGCAGATGGGCTGCCTGATGCCAGGGCGCGACAGCGTAGGGCGTCAGTATCCGCTCCTCGCGACGGTGGCGTTCAGCCCCGCCGAGTGGACGCCGCAGCATCTGGCGATGGCCGAAGACTGGTATCAGCAGCTCGGTCGCGTGCTGCACCACGCGGTGCGCAACGCCTTCTCCGCCGAACAGCTCGACCAGGCGGTGTTAGCCATTCCGTCGCCCGCGCTGCCGGCGCCGGAGAATCGCTCGGAAATTCTGGATGTGATTGGTTATCAGGAGACGCCAGTGACGCTGAGCTGGCGTCAGGCGGCAGAGTGCTTCGAACCGCAGCGTCAGACCAGCTTCTGGTGGACTAATCGCAGCGACGGCTATCCGCTCTACACGCATGTGCACAGCGGCAATTTTACCGGGCAGCTCTTTTCGCTGTTGTTTGATCCGGCGGGCGGTGCGCGTCCGGGTCGCCACGGGCTCTACCCGCCCATGTTCGAATAAGGCAGTTCGATGGATATTGAAACCCTTCTTACTCCGGTGAGCCCGGAGCAGCCGTGCGGCGAAAACCTGGAGTACGACGCCGATTACCAGGCGATGGAACAGGCAAGCCAGGGCAAGGCGGAACAGCAGTTCGGCGACACCATTATTCCGGCAGAGCCGGCGGACTGGACTAAAGTTGAAAAGCTGGCCCTGTCGCTGCTTGAGCGCACCAAAGATCTGCGCGTCATGCTGGCGCTAACCCACGCATGGGCCAAACGCCGCGGCCTGCCGGGCTATGCCGACGGGCTGCTGCTGATTCAGGAAGCGCTGACGCGCTACTGGGAGCCGCTCTATCCGTTGCTGGAAGAGTACGGCGAAAAAGATCCGTTCTACCGTATTAACGCGCTGGCGGGCCTTGGCGATAAATCCGCCCTGACCGGCACGCTGCGCGCCGCCACGCTGCTGCGCAGCAACGGCGATGAAATTACGCTGCGCGACGCGCAGTCGTTGCTCGACAACAGCAAAAGCGAATGTCCGGGTTATCCGGGCGGTCGCCCGCGGCTGGTGGATGAACTCGCGCGCGGCGATCAGCCGGGCATCGAGGCGATAGTCCAGATCCACACGCGGCTGGAAACGATCCGCACCATTCTGGTTAACCACCTCGGTGAGAGCGGCGTGCCGGAGATGGAGCAGCTCCAGAAGCTGACCAGCATTGTGGCGCTGGCCTGCCAGAGCGGCGAAACCCAGGCGCCGCAGGATGTGCAAGACCCGCAGGCGCAGACCGATGACGCGCCTGCCGCCACGACGACCAGCGCCCCGGCGCGCGTGGTGGAAACCGACTGGCGCAACGTGCAGTTACAAACGCGCGACGACGCCCAGTTAATGCTTGAGAAAGTGAAGCAATATTTTGCCCGGCATGAGCCGAGCCACCCCGCGCCGCTGATGATTGAGCGCGTGCAGCGACTGATTGAAATGAATTTCATGGATCTTATTCGCGACCTGGCGCCTGACAGCGTGCATCAGGTGGAAAACATTATCGGACGCCGGGAATAACGGCGTTCCCCTTTACGGCGACAGGCATGAGGCCCGCCGCCCGAAATTCACCGCGCATCTTCGATGGAGAACATCATGCCAATGAGTAACAGTGGGCAGAAATTTATCGCCCGTAACCGCGCGCCGCGCGTGCAGATCGAGTACGACGTGGAAATCTACGGCGCGGAACGCAAAATTCAGCTTCCGTTTGTGATGGGCGTGTTTGCCGACCTGGTCGGGAAGCCGGTCGATCCGCAGCCTGCGGTGGACGAACGTAAATTCCTTGAGATTGATATCGATAACTTCGACGAGCGTATGAAAGCGCTCAAGCCGCGCGTGGCGTTCCAGGTGGACAACACCCTGACCGGCGAAGGCAAACTGAGTATCGATCTGACGTTCGACAGCATGGACGACTTCCTGCCGGACGCCGTCGCGCGTAAGGTCGAGCCGCTGAACAAGCTGCTGGAAGCCCGTACTCAACTTTCTAACCTGCTGACCTACATGGACGGTAAAAACGGCGCCGAAGAGCTTATCGCGAAAGTGCTTCAGGATCCGACGCTGCTCAAATCACTGAGCCAGATGCCGAAAAATGACGATGGCACGAAAGGTAACGAGGAGTAATCGATGAGCAATTCTTCTCAGCAACAAGAGCTGCAGTCGCAGCAGGCGTTCAGCCAGGACGAATTCAGCGCGCTGCTCAGCAAAGAGTTTCGCCCGAAAACCGACCAGGCGCGTTCGGCCGTCGAAAACGCGGTAAAAACCCTGGCTCAGCAGGCGCTGGAAAACACCGTCACCTTCTCAAACGACACCTACCGCACCATTCAGAACCTGATTGCCGGTATCGACGAGAAGCTGTCTCAGCAGGTTAACCAGATTATTCACCACGACGAGTTCCAGAAGCTGGAAAGCGCCTGGCGTGGCCTGAACTATCTGGTCAACAACACTGAAACCGACGAGATGCTGAAAATCCGCTTTATGAGCATCTCCAAGCAGGAGCTGGGCCGCACCCTGAAACGCTTTAAGGGCGTGGGCTGGGACCAGAGCCCGATCTTCAAGAAAATCTACGAAGAAGAGTATGGCCAGTTCGGCGGCGAGCCGTTCGGCTGCCTGGTGGGCGACTATTACTTCGACCACAGCCCGCAGGATGTTGAACTGCTGAGCGAAATGGCGCGCATCGGCGCGGCGGCGCACTGCCCGTTCATCACCGGCACCGCGCCGAGCGTGATGCAGATGGAATCCTGGCAGGAGCTGGCGAACCCGCGCGACCTGACCAAAATCTTCCAGAACACCGAGTACGCCGCCTGGCGCAGCCTGCGCGAGTCGGAAGATGCGCGTTATCTGGGCCTCGTCATGCCGCGCTTCCTGTCGCGCCTGCCGTATGGCATTCGCACCAACCCGGTGGACAGCTTCGACTTCGAAGAAGAGACCGACGGCGCGAACCACAGCAACTACAACTGGTCCAACGCGGCCTATGCGATGGCGGCCAACATCAACCGTTCCTTTAAAGAGTACGGCTGGTGCACCTCCATTCGCGGCGTGGAATCGGGCGGCGCGGTAGAAAACCTGCCGTGTCACACCTTCCCGAGCGACGACGGCGGCGTGGACATGAAATGCCCGACCGAAATCGCCATCAGCGACCGTCGCGAAGCGGAACTGGCGAAAAACGGCTTTATGCCGCTGATCCACCGTAAAAACTCCGACTTCGCCGCCTTCATCGGCGCGCAGTCGCTGCAAAAACCGGCGGAATACCACGATCCGGACGCCACCGCGAACGCCCGTCTGGCAGCCCGCCTGCCGTACCTGTTCGCCTGCTGCCGTTTCGCGCACTACCTCAAGTGCATCGTTCGCGACAAGATCGGTTCTTTCCGCGAGCGCGACGAAATGGAACGCTGGCTGAACGACTGGGTGATGAACTATGTGGACGGCGACCCGGCGAACTCCTCTCAGGAAACCAAATCCCGCAAGCCGCTGGCCGCGGCCGAGGTGCAGGTTCAGGAGATCGAGGACAACCCGGGCTACTACGCCGCCAAGTTCTTCCTGCGTCCGCACTACCAGCTGGAAGGCCTGACCGTTTCTCTGCGTCTGGTCTCCAAACTGCCGTCGCTGAAGAGCAATGAGGCGTAATAAATAATGGCCGGGCCGCTGGCCCGGTACGTTCCAGGGACGGAATATGTCTTTAATTCAGAAAGTATTATGTCTCGCCGCAGGTCTCACTGCGGCGCTCAGCATTCAGGCGCAGCCGCAGGATCCGGCTGCGTTTATCAAAGTCTTACCTTATAAGCAGGTCTTTAAAGACATGGTGCTGGCTCGCTGCCTGGCGCAGGTTTCCACTGACGACAGCGCTTTTAGTACCGATGCGGGCTTCAGTGCTTATGCCTTAATGCAATGGATACCTTTAGACATCGACACGGGAAATGAAAAGGTCAATGCGCTCATCCTGAAATATCGCGATCAGCAAAATGGTTTTTCTACGGAGGCATTAGCAGGACGTCCCATTAAGGGCGTTACGCTTAATTGTTTACGTCTTTATCACAGTCAGGCGCTGGAACAGTTAAGTAAAGAAGCTCTGGTTGGTGACTCTCGCCATACATGGGCACAAGACAACCCCTCATGGTAGAGCGATTAAATCGCCTCGGATCTTTCAGGAAATAACGAATAAGGAAATTCATGAAACGTTCTTTTTTTCGGGCGTCATTACTGAGCGTAGCGCTGTTAAGCGCACCCGCGCTGGCGGGTATCTGGGTTATCGAACCCGATGAGAGCCAAAAAAACCGTTTCGATCCAGACAGAGGCAACGTGACAGGCGAACAACTCTTAAGCGCCTGGAATGACAGGGCCGATGAAGAAGCCTCGCTACAGGCGCAGATCTATTTGCTGGGCCTGTTTGATGCGACGGAAGGGATGGGATGGTGCAAAAGTAAAATAACGATGCCATCAACGCTTCGAGAATGGACATACGGTTATTTTGAAAAATTACCGCCAGAACGGCTTAAAGAGAAAGCCAGTGTCCTGATGCTCGAAGCGCTTAAGTATTATTTCCCTTGTCGCAATAAAGCTGACAAATAAGACCGTTATATCAGCAGTAATTAATCACCTATTTTAGCGGCTCGCTTCGGGCGGGCTGCTGAGATCGCCTGACGGAATAAACATGCTGTCAGGCTGAGAGGCAGAGGTAAAATATGGATGGTTTTATTCAGCCCCATGCTTTCCTGTTTGCCATATTAAGCGCTTTTTCGAAAGCAATAATCGTCATTAACGAAGAGTAAATATTATGGCTATTGATATGTTCCTGAAAGTAGACGGTGTAACCGGCGAATCTAAAGATTCTAACCACACCGGCTGGACCGACATCACCTCTTTTTCCTGGGGCGCATCCCAGCCGGGTAATATGAGCGTGGGCGGCGGCGGCGGTGCCGGTAAAGTGAATTTCAACGATCTGCACGTTAACGCGCTGATCGACAAATCCACCACCGCTATCCTGAAGCACTGCTCCAGCGGTAAGCACCTGACCAAAGTTGAGCTGTCTGTCTGCAAAGCGGGCGGCCAGCAGGTGGAATACACCCGTATCACTCTGGAAGATGTGCTGGTGACTTCCGTTCAGTACACCGGTGCTGATAACGGCGACACCGTTGGCGTTACTTATGCATTCCAGGCTGCGAAAGTGAAACAGCAGTACTGGGAGCAGACTGCGACCGGCGGTAAAGGCGCAGAAACCAGCGCTGGCTGGAACATCAAAGAAAACAAAGAAGCGTAATCATAGTGAGCCCGCAAGGGCTCACTTTACCTTTTCAGGGATCAGGGATGGTGAAGCAGTTCTGTGTGGCATTTATTTTTACAGGGTTGTTCGTGTCGCAGGCGTTAGCCCGCACCACCACATACAGCCCGGAAGAGTATCTAAGAAATTACGCCCTGAGCACCTGTATTGCGCAGGGCTATCAGTCTGAAGAAGTGAAAAACGACGCGGCGGCCGCAGCGAGAGGCTATCTGGAGTTCGGGGATTATTCGCTTGAGGCGCATACGGCGGTCATTGCGCTTGGTAAAACCTTTCTTGAGAAAACGTATGGTAGCCAGTCGGGCGAGCCGATGACGCTCGCGAAATGCATTGATTTCATGCACAGCCACGAACTGGACGCGCTCATACGCCGTTATAAAAATCAGCCGGACCAGTAAGCGGGCTGCGAGAAAATTCATCATGTTAAAAACACGTATCGCCGCTTTCACGGTTTTCGCGTTGTCTTTCCACGCCGCGCTGGCGCAACCGCTGGCATCCGTCAGCGAATTCACGCAGCCGCAGATTTTTACCGAGTGGGTACAGAACCGCTGCATGGGCTACATCGCCGACAGCGCCGCGCTGAAAGAGGACGCCAACGCCAGCGCCGCTGCCTGGCTGGAGGCGAGCGAGTTACCGGTTGAGGCGTTCAATGAAGCGGATACGCTTATCACCCAGGCGCTGAAAACGCCCGCGGGCGGCACAGCGAAAAGCGATTACCGGGTGCTGAAATGCTCGCTGATTGCGCATAGCCCGGAGATTACGGCGCTGTATCAGAAATCCGCAGCACAGCAGGCGCGGTGAGTTAAGGCGGGTGCGCTTCGCTTACTCGCCCTACGTTTCAGCCTTTGCGGCAAAAGATAAAACATGTCCCACAGCCAGGCGCGACAGCAACTATGTTTATGCGCAGCGATGATGTTAATAGCGCTTACATACATCTTATCAATAGAATAATCTCGTCCGGTTGTGAGGCGCGAGGCACCACGACAGGCAGTCACGGGCAGCGCGCAGGCGCGGCTCTGTTCCTTAGCACGCAAACGTCGGACGTCTGATAAGACCCACGACGTTTGAGCGCTAATAACCCCAGGCAGGAATACGCTATGCGATTCACGATTACTACCAACAAGCCCGGCCACCAGCCTCCTCAGAGCAGCTGTGACTTCTACCCGCCGGGCGGCACGATTGGCCGTGGTACGGATAACAATCTGGTACTGCCGGATAACGAAAGAACGATTTCCCGCCTGCAGGCGATTGTCCATATCTCCGCCGACGGCGAGTGCCGCATTACCAACCGCGGCAACGTCACCCGCGTCGTGCTGAACGATATTCCGCTGGAGCGCGGCCGTCAGGTTGAGCTACAGGACGGCGACGTGCTGGGCATTGACGACTACCGCATTCAGGTCAGCGATCTGGCGCTGAGCGCGCAGCCGGTCATCGCGATGGCCGCGCCGAAACCGCACGTTGCGCCGCAGCAGCCTCAGGCGCCGCAGCCTGCGCAACCGCAATCGCAGCAGCCGCAGAAAGCCGACGCGCAGGACAACGCGCCGACGGCGGTGCCGACCGAAATCTGGGACAGCCTGATGCAGGAGTTTTCTATCTCCGACAGCATCAGCCAGGGGCAGACCCAGAGCGCCCGCCCGAAAACGCCGGAAGCGCAGCCGTTTAACCCGTTCAACGCCCCGAAAGAGGTGGATCGCAACCCGGAAGATCCGCTGGCGCACTTCCAGAGCGGCGGCAACGAGCCGCTGTTCGGCAATGAAAGGGTCAACCCGGACAGCCTGTTTAAAGACGACACGCCGTTCGATAAAGACAGCATTTTCAACGATGTGACGCCGACCACGCTGGTGCCGCCGTCTGACAACCGTCAGGCCGCGAAGCCGCAGGCGCCGCATAAAGAGAATGAAGAAGAGCTCGATCCGCTGGCGCTGTTTGGCGGCGTGGGCTCCACGCCGGTACAGAGCCGCAGCGACGATCCGCTCGGCCTGATGATGGGCGGCGCCGTGCCGCTGACGCCGCCGGATGAGCTTAACGCAGGCGCCGCGCCATTGACGCCGCCGCCGTCCGCGCAACCGGACGCTGAACCGGTTAAACCGCAGGCTTCACAAGAAAAACCGCAGCCGGAAAAACCGCAGCCGGAGATGACGACCTCGCCGCTCGCGCCGAACGCCGACGATTCGCTGGATCTGGCCTCGCTCGCCGGTTCGCCGCTGTTCCCGGAAGAAGTGCCGGAAGATCCGGTCACGCGCGTGGAAGTGCAGCCGACGCCGCCGGACGTGCAGGATTACGCCGGTATTACACTGCCGACGCCGCAGACGGTGGTGCGCAGCGCCGCGCAGACGCCAAAAGGCCGCCTGCGTATCGACCCGGTGCAGTCGCCGACCAGCCAGGGCGGCGTGCCGACGGCGTCTAACGGCGACGTGCTGAACGGCGAGCTGCTGGAGGCGCTGCTGGAAGGCATGGGCCTTGGCGAGCTGCAACCGACGCCGCAGTTCGACCGCGACAATATGCGCCAGCTCGGCCAGATGCTCAGCATGTTCTCGCAGGGCACCGTGGCGCTGCTCTCCTCGCGCTCGATCCTCAAGCGCGGCGTGAAAGCCGACATGACGATGGTGCTGGATGACGCGAACAACCCGTTCAAACTGCTGCCGTCGGGTAAAACCGTGCTGATGCAGATGTTCGGCACCCGTATGCCGGGCTTTATGCCGCCGAAAAAATCGGTGCGCGACGCGCTTATCGATCTCCAGGCCCACCAGCTTGGGATGATAGCCGGTATCCGCGCCATCATCGCCGCCATGCTGCAATCCTTTAACCCGGAGCAGCTGGAAGAAGAGGCGAAGCGCGACGGCGCTATCTCTCGTCTGGCGCTGCCGGCGAGCCGCAAAGCCGCGCTGTGGGATTACTTTGTGCGTCATTACAGCGATACCGCCGGTGAAATCGAGGACGATTTCCATACCCTGTTCGGCGAAGCCTTCCTGCACGCTTATGACATGGAAGTGAATCAGTACAAAGACTCACAAAGCGGATCGGAAGAAGAATGAATATCAGCACGGCCTCACTCTCCAGACAGGGCGAGCGCGCCAGCAACCAGGATCAGACCGGAGAGACCATCGGCGAACGCTCCGCCTGCTTCGTGGTGTGCGACGGGATCGCCGGCCTGCCGGGTGGCGACGTCGCCGCGGCGCTTGCGCGCAATGCCATTCTCTCGCGTTTCGACGGGGAGCAGCATCTTAACGCGCAATACATCCGCGAGTATGTGAATCAGGCGAACCACGCTATCCGCGCCGAGCAAAAGGCGGTGCAGGATTATCACCGCATGGGCACGACGCTGGTGAGCCTGTTTATCGACCGCGACTATCATCTGGCGTACTGGGCGCACGCGGGCGACAGCCGCCTGTATCTGTTTCGCCGCGGCTGGCTCTATCACGTCACGACCGATCACAGCCTGGTGCAGCAGATGAAAGACGCCGGGCACCAGACTGACGGCGTGAACAGCAACCTGCTCTATTTCGCGCTCGGCATGGGCGATGAAGGGCGCGAGGCAAGCTACAGTGATGTAGTGCCGATTGAAGACGGCGACGCGTTTTTGCTTTGCACCGACGGTTTCTGGCACGGCGTGAGCGAAGAACAGATGAAAAAATCCCTTCATATGGTGAATACCCCAGATGAATGGCTCACTCTGATGAATCAAATACTGTTGAAAAATGGTGAGCAGGGGCATGATAAGCAGGATAATTACAGCGCCGTAGCGGTCTGGGTAGGATCGCCCCAGGATACGACGCTGCTGCATACGCTCTCTGACGCAGCGCAGTTTTTCCCTCTTCGAGATTAAAGGCTAACAAGGACTTTTATGAAACTTTGGCTTCCGGGTCTGGCTCTGCTTGCGGCGTCATCCAGCGTCTGGGCAGATAATTACCGTATCGTTCAGTCAAATACCCTGAAACTGGATGTCTGGGTAGACAACATTAAAGACAACACGCCGCAAAGCTGGTGCGGCCCTGAGCTGCCGCTGCGCATCGTGACCAGCGGCGATAAAACGCCGAAGGTGCTGGATAACTTTATGCCGCGTCTCGGCTCGCTGCTGGAAAGCCAGTGCGGCAAGCTGAAAACCGTACGCTGGCAGCTGAACGACACCCAGGGCAAAGCGCTGGCGCATGGTACGGCCACCAAAAGCGGCGAGTGGAATCCGGTGGTGACGCCGCAAACCGAGCCCGAGCAGACCACGGCCGCCGCCACCGCGACGCCGACCACCGCCGATACCCTGCCGCAGGGCCGCCCGGAAGATCTCTCTCCGCCAGCGGACCGCACGCCGTGGCTCGAATTTAACCTTCAGGACGGCTGCCACCTGCGCACCTTCTGGAAAGGCGGCGCGGACGCCAAAGCGCTGTTTATTCCGGCGAAAGACGACGGCATCTGCGAAAAAGGCGGCTGGCTGAATGGCCGCAGCGAAGTCACTCAGATGGGCGAAGCGGGCGAGAAAAAAGTCGCGGTGACCTTCGTACACGGTTTCCCGATTGTCGGCATTAATGCGGGCGTCGACGCCGATAACCTGCTTATCACCAGCGTTAATAACGAGCGCATGGTCGTCAGCGATGGCCGCTCCGCCCAGAGCTGGATGATCCTGCCGTATAACAGCGAGCAGAACGTCTGGCAGGCGCAGGGCACGGTGGCGGTTGAGATCTCCCGCGAGCAGGCCAGCGACGAAGCGCGTCTGCGCACGCGCTTAGAAGAAGTCCGCAAAGTCTGGTCCAGCTATGTCGCGCCGGGCACGACGCTCAATATTCTGTTGGTCGAAGCGCTGCATCCGCAGCTGCGCGACCCTGCGGCGGGCGCTTACCGCGCGCTGTAATGACCGTTAACCGCCAGGAGCCGTTATGAACACGCTGTATCAACAACTGGCTGGCGCGAGCGTCAGCGACGCGCTGAGCCGCCTTGAGGCCGACATCAAAGCCCAGCCGGGCAACGCCGATCGCCGCGCCGCGTTTGTGCAGTTTCTCTGCCTGAACGCCAACTGGACCCGCGCGCTCACCCAGCTGAAAAGCTGGGCCGCGCTGGCGCCCCAGGCGCAGCCGACCGTGACGCTGCTGCAACAGGCTATCGAAGGCGAGCAGCAGCGCGCCGAAGTGCTGGCGGGCCGCGCGCGTCCGCGGATGCCGGGCGAACAGTGGCCGTGGCTGGATCTGCTGCTGAAAGCGCTGGCGGAAACCGACCCGGCGCGCGCAAGCAGCCTGCGCAACGACGCGCTGGAACAGGCCGAGGCCAATCCCGGCGAGCTGACGCTGGCGGCGGGCGATGCGCCCGGCGAGCCGGTGCGTTTTGACTGGCTGATGGACGGCGATGCGCGTCTGGGGCCGGTGTGCGAGCTTATCGTTAACGGCAACTACTTCTGGGTGCCGTTCAGCGCTATCGCGTCGGTTCGTTTCCAGGCCCCGGCGAGCGTCACCGATCTGGTGTGGCGTCACGCGATGGTGCAGCTGGTGGACGGCACCGAACAGGTGTGCCAGATCCCGGCGCGCTACCCGCTGGAAACCGGCGCGGAAGATCGCTTCCTGCTGGCGCGCACCACCGAGTGGCAGCCGCTGGACGCGGAAGGCATTCATTATCTCGGCGCGGGTCAGAAAGTCTGGCTGAGCGGCGAACAGGAGTTCGCGCTGCTGACGCTGGATATGCTCGCTTTCGGGCTGCCGGACGACGCATCGCATGAATAAACCGTATCAGGATGACGACAGCGGCGATCTGCTGCGCCACGGCTACCGTTCGCGCCGCAACGCCTCAACGGTCACCGCGCGCGACAAAATGCAGCCCTCGCTGCTGGACCGTCTGACCGATAACGCGCCGGACAAGCGTCAGGAGCCGGCGAACAGCAATCTCGTCTCCCACAGCGCGCTGCGTCGCCAGGTCCTGCGCGATTTGCAGTGGCTGTTCAACACCATTAATAACGAAGCGCAGCAGGATCTCAGCCGGGTGGACCACGTGCGCCGCTCGGTGTTTAACTTCGGCGTGGCCCCGCTCGCGGGCAAGCGGATGTCGGAGATTGAGTGGGGCGACATCCAGCAGCGGCTTACCGAGGCGATTTTGCACTTCGAACCGCGCATTCTGCCGCAGGGGTTGCAGGTGCGCTGCGTCTGCGACACCAAATCGCTCGACCTGCACAACGTATTATCTATCGAGATTAAAGGCCGCCTGTGGTGCGTGCCCTGGCCGCTCGAATTTCTGTTCCGCACCGATGTGGATCTGGAAAACGGCCATTTTGAGCTTAAAGACGCGGGGTAAACATGGACAGTAAACTGCTCGAATACTACAACCGAGAGCTGGCGTATCTGCGCGAAATGGGCGCGGAATTCGCCGAACGCTACCCGAAAGTGGCGGGCAGGCTCGGTATGCGCGGCATTGAAATCGCGGACCCGTACATCGAGCGCCTGATGGAAGGCTTCGCCTTTCTCACCTCCCGCGTGCAGCTCAAAATGGACGCCGAGTTTCCGCGCTTCTCCCAGCGCCTGCTGGAGATGCTCGCGCCGAATTATCTGGCGCCGACGCCGTCGATGGCGATTGCCGAACTGCACCCGGACAGCGCCAAAGGGGATTTGAGCAACGGGTTCGTGGTGCCGCGCGGCACCATGATGGACAGCCAGCTGCTGAAAAAGAACGGCGTCACCTGTAGCTACGCTACCGCCCATGACGTTCGCCTGCTGCCGCTGCATATCAGCCTGGTGGAATTAGGCGGCGTACCGGCCGACGCGCCGTTAAGCCAGCTCGGCTTAAGCCAGCGCGGCGCGGTCAGCGCCCTGCGCGTGCGCATCGCGTGCGACGGCCCGGTGCTGCTCAACCATCTTGATTTCGACCGCCTTGATTTCTTCCTGAGCGGGCCGGATATCCAGGCGCTGCAACTGCTGGAGCTCCTGATGGAGCATCGCGTCGGCATCTTCTGTCAGACCGTCGGCCCGAAACCGTCACGCGTGGTGCTCGACGATGACGCGCTGCGTCAGGAAGGCTTTGAGGCCGACCAGGCATTGCTGCCGGACGATCTGCGTAACTTCGACGGCTACCGCCTGTTGCAGGAATATTTCGCGTTCCCGGCGCGCTTCCAGTTCTTAAGCCTGCGCGGCATCAGCAAGCTGCTGGCGCAGAGCGGGCAGGCGAACGCGTTCGATATCATCATCCTGCTCGATAAAACCGACACGCCGCTGGAGCGCGTGGTGGATAAAAGCCACCTCGCGATGCACTGCACGCCGGTCATCAATTTGTTCCCGAAAATCGCCGAGCGCCAGAAGCTCACCGAGGGCTTAAGCGAATACCACCTGGTGGTGGATAACATTCGCCCGCTCGATTACGAGATTTTCTCGGTCAGTAAAATTTACGCCAGCGAAGACGGCCAGCGCGACGATCAGATTTTCCGCCCGTTCTGGAGCACCTGGAGCCGCGACGGCGGCAACTACGGCGCGTATTTTTCGATGCGCCGCGAACAGCGCGCGCTCTCGGAACATGCGCTGCGCTACGGCACGCGTACGGGGTATATCGGCTCTGAGGCATTTGTGTCGCTGGTGGATGCAACCCACGCGCCCTGGCGCGACGAGCTGCGCTATATCACCGCCGAAGTGATGTGCACCAGCCGCGATCTGCCGCTGATGCTGGCGCAGGATATGGGCCAGTTCGTGCTGCCGGATTCCATGCCGGTGCGCGCGCTTACCATGCGCAAAGGGCCGACGCCGCCGCGTCCGGCGCTGGCCGAAGGATTCAGCACCTGGCGGCTTATCAGCCAGCTGCAAATGAACTACTTAAGCCTGATGGACGCCGAAGATGGCGAAGGCGCCGCCGCGCTGCGTCAGCTGCTCGGCCTCTACGCGCGCCTGGCGGAAGCGCCGGTGGCGCGCCAGATTGACGGCATTCGCCACTGCGTGCTGGAGCCGGTGCATCGCCGCGTGCCGGAGCCGGGCCCGATTGTCTTCGCCCGCGGCGTCGGGATTTCGATGACCGTCGACGAACAGGCGTTTTCCGGCTCCAGCCCGTGGCTGCTTGGCAGCGTGCTGGAGCGGGTCTTCGCACGCCTGGTCTCGATGAACAGCTTCACCGAGTTCACCCTCAAGAGCCAGCAGCGCGGCGAAGTGGGTTACTGGGGCCCGCGGATGGGTAAAAGGGCGCTGATATGAGTGAGACGCTGCCACAGAACGCGCCGGTAAAAAGCGCGTCCCGGCTGCCGGAAAACTACTGGCAACAGATGATGGCCACGCCGTGGCGCTACGATCTGTTCCAGATGCTGCGCCGTCTCGACGCGCAGGGTGGCGAACGCTACCGTTTAGGCCGCGCGCCGCTGCCGCGCTTTGAGCCGCTGCGCATCGGCCAGCAGCCGTCGATGGCCTTTGCGCCCTCGACGCTCGCCGCGGTGAAACCGCGCGACAACACGCCGCTGCACGATGTGTCGATTTTAAGCTTCGGCCTGTTTGGCCCGAACGGCCCGCTGCCGATGCACCTGACTGAATATGCGCGCGAGCGTCTGTATCATCATCAGGATGACAGCCTGAGCGCGTTCGCGGATCTGTTTCATCACCGCCTGACGCTACTCTTCTACCGCGCCTGGGCCGATGCCCAGCCGACCGCGTCGCTCGACCGCGCCGACGGGCCGCGCATTGAAAAATACCTCGCCGCCCTTATCGGCATGGGCCAGCCGGGGCAGATGGAAAAGGGCAGCCTGAGCCACCACGCGCGCTATTCGCTGGTCGGCCATCTGACCCGCAACGGGCGCGACGCCGAAGGGCTCGAAAAAATCCTGCGCCACTATTTCCGCGTGCCGGTGACGATTGTGCAGAACATCCCGCAATGGATGCCGTTAACCGAGCGTGAGAAAGCGCGTCTTGGCGCGGGCCGCCGGATACCGCGCCTGGGCAACGCCGCGTTTCTCGGCGTGGCGGTGCGCGACGTACAGCATAAATTCCGCATTGAACTCGGGCCGCTGGATGAAGAGACCTATCAGCGGTTTCTGCCCGGCGAGCCGTGGGTTGAGGCGCTGCGCGACTGGGTGCGTCAGTATATGGGCATTGAGTATGAGTGGGAGGTGCGCGTCATTCTGCGCGCCGACGCGGTGAAAGGCGTCACGCCTGGCGGCACGGGCCGTCTGGGCTACAGCGCCTGGCTTGGTAAGCAGCCCACCCCGCAACCGCGCGGCGATCTGGTTTTTCGCGCGGAAAGTTAACATGCTTCGCCCCGTATGCTTTACGAAATGAACGGGCGAGGAATAACCAATTTATTGTCATGCCCGCCCGCGATTTTCTGAAAAAAACCGGGCGTAAATTACATCAAACACCAGAATTCATGCCTGCCCCGTCTTCCGCCGTTCCCTGGCAGGAAACGGCCGGGGAGGGGCATCGTTATCTGACACACACTTCATCATCTTCAAACGGAACCGATCATGTCAGAAATCAGCCGTGCCGTACTGTTCGGCAAACTGGATACGCTGTTGTTTACCTCGCTGGAAAGCGCCACCTCCTTCTGCAAGCTGCGCGGCAACCCGTATGTGGAGCTGGCGCACTGGCTGCATCAGCTGATGCAGCAGCAGGACGGGGATTTACAACATCTGATCCGCCATTTTTCACTGGATGAAGAGGCGCTGAGCCGGGATATCGTGGCGGCGCTGGATCGCCTGCCGCGCGGCGCAAGTTCCGTTTCCGATCTCTCGGAGCATATCGACAGCGCGGTGGAGCGCGCGTGGGTGTACGGCTCGCTGAAATTCGGCGTGACGCGCATTCGCGGCGGCCATCTGCTGATCGGCATTCTGAAAACGTTTAACCTGGCGAACGTGCTGAAAGGCATCTCCAGCCAGTTCAATCGCATCAGCGCCGACCTGCTGGTCGAGCAGTTCGATGCGATCTTCGCGGGCAGCAAAGAAGCCCAGCAGGCGGTCGCCGCCGCGCCGGACGCCGCCGGTAACGCGCCGGTGCAACAGGGCACGCTCGCGCAGTACGGCCAGGATCTCACCGCGCGTGCGCGAGAAGGCAAAATCGACCCGGTGGTCGGGCGCGATGAAGAGATCCGCCAGATGGTGGATATTCTGATGCGCCGCCGTCAGAACAACCCGCTGCTGACCGGTGAAGCGGGCGTGGGTAAAACCGCAGTCGTGGAAGGCCTGGCGCACCGTATCGCCGCAGGCGATGTCCCGGAGCCGCTGCAAAACGTGCAGCTGTGGCTGCTCGATATCGGCATGTTGCAGGCGGGCGCGGGCATGAAAGGCGAATTTGAAGCGCGTCTGCAGGGGCTTATCAATGAAGTGCAGTCCAGCGCCACGCCGATTGTGCTGTTTATCGACGAAATCCACACGCTTATCGGCGCGGGCGGCCAGCAGGGCACCGGCGATGCCGCCAACCTGCTGAAACCGGCGCTGGCGCGCGGTCAGCTGCGTACCATCGGCGCCACCACCTGGGCGGAATATAAAAAATACATCGAGAAAGATCCGGCCCTGACGCGCCGCTTCCAGACTGTGCAGGTGCATGAGCCGGACGAAGAAAAAGCCGTGCTGATGCTGCGCAGCACCGTTTCGCCGCTGGAGAAACATCACCGCGTGCTGCTGCTGGATGAAGCGGTCAGCGCGGCGGTGAAACTGTCGCACCGCTACATTCCGGCGCGCCAGCTGCCGGATAAAGCCGTCGCGCTGCTGGATACCGCCTGCGCGCGCGTCGCCGTCAGCCAGAGCGCGCCGCCGCCGCAGTTAGAAGATTGCCTGCACCGCATCGCGGCGCTGGATGTCGAAGCGGAAATCGCCGAGCGCGAAGCGCGCGTGGCTGTGGGCGACGGCGAGCGCGTGGCGCGTCTGAATGCCGAGCGTGAAGCGCTGGAAGCCGAACGCGACGCCCTGACCGCCCGCTGGGAAGAAGAGCGCGCGCTGGTGGATGCGATTATCGCCCTGCGCGCCGAGCTGCATATGGCCGACGACGAAGCCCAGCCTGCGCTGCGCGAGACGCTGGCGGAGCGCCAGAAAGCGCTGGCCGCCGTGCAGGGCGACGCGCCGCTGCTGTTCGCCGCCGTAGACGCGAACGTCGTTGCGGCGGTCGTCTCCGACTGGACCGGCATCCCGCTGGGCCGCATGGTGAAAAACGAAATCGACGCGGTGCTGAAGCTTGCCGACACGCTGAACCAGCGCGTTATCGGTCAGCGTCACGGGCTTGAGCTTATCGCCAAACGCGTGCGCACCTCCCGCGCGCGCCTCGACGACCCGAATAAACCGGTAGGCGTCTTTATGCTCTGCGGCCCGTCCGGCGTCGGTAAAACCGAAACCGCGCTGGCGCTCGCCGAGTCGCTGTACGGCGGCGAGCAGAACGTTATCACCATCAACATGAGCGAATTCCAGGAGGCGCATACGGTCTCCACGCTGAAAGGCGCGCCTCCGGGCTACGTGGGCTACGGCGAAGGCGGTGTGCTGACCGAAGCGGTGCGTCGTCGTCCTTACAGCGTCGTGCTGCTCGATGAGATTGAAAAAGCGCACCCGGACGTGCATGAGATTTTCTTCCAGGTGTTCGATAAAGGCTGGATGGAAGATGGCGAAGGGCGTCATATCGATTTCCGCAACACGATTATCATCCTGACGTCTAACGTCGGCACCGATCTTATCAGCGCCATGTGCGCCGACCCGGACCTGATGCCGGAGCCGGAGGCGCTCAGCGGCGCGCTGCGTCAGCCGCTTTTGCAGGTTTTTCCGCCAGCATTGCTGGGCCGATTGCTGGTTGTGCCGTATTATCCGTTAAGCGACGCGATGCTGGCCGAAATTGTGAAATTGCAGCTTAAGCGGATCCAGCGTCGTCTTGAGGAAAATCACGGTATTATTTCCGAATTCGACGACAGCGTAATTACCCAGATTGTGGCGCGTTGCACCGAGGTGGAATCCGGCGGCCGTATGGTCGATGCGATTCTTACCAACACCCTGCTGCCGCAGATGAGCCAGATACTGCTCACCGCCAGCGCGCAGGACGAGAAATATCGCCGTCTGCGCGTGACGTTCGAGCAGGGTGAGTTTCAGTGTCAGTTTGCGGCGTAACGCCATCATCAAGCAGAGAGTTTTCCAAACATGACGGATTACGAAAACAACCGGACTGTACCCAACGCCCTGCCGATTGGTTACCGTTTCAATGAGTTTGAAATTAAGGAAGTGATTGGTGGTGGCGGTTTCGGCATTGTCTATCGCGCCTGGGACCATCAGCTTGAGCGTACCATTGCGATTAAAGAGTTTATGCCGTCGTCGCTGGCGGTGCGTAATGACGACATGCGCCTGGTGTTGCGCAGCGACCGCTTCAGCAAAGCGTTTACCGCGGGTCTGAACAGCTTTATCCAGGAGGCGCGTCTGCTGGCGCGCTTCAACCACCCGAACCTGCTGCATGTGCTGCGCTTCTGGGTGCAAAACGACACCGCCTACATGGGCACGGTGTTTTACAGCGGCACCACGTTGTCGCGCCTGAGCAAACAGCACCCGGAGATGATCAACGAGGCGTGGATCCGCCGCACGTTGCCGATGCTGTTCGGGGCCATCAAAACGATTCATGACGAAGGCTACCTGCACCGCGATATCTCGCTGGATAACATCCAGATCCAGGATAACGGCCTGCCGGTGCTGCTGGATTTCGGCTCCGCGCGCCGCAGTATCGGCAACGTCTCCGATGAGACGGAAACCATGCTGCGTCCGGGCTTTGCGCCGATTGAGCAGTACACCGACGACAACGAAAGCGAGCAGGGCCCGTGGACCGATATCTACGCGCTCGGCGCGGTGCTGCATACGCTGATTATGGGCTCGCCGCCGCCGGTGAGCGTGGTGCGCAGCATCGCCGACAGCTACCGTCCGCTCGCCGAGCTGCGCCCGGAAGGCTACTCCCTGCCGCTGTTACAGGCCATCGACCGCGCGCTGGCGCTGAAAATGGAAGACCGTCCGCAGTCGATCGATGAATTCGCCGCGCTGATTGAAATGCCGGTCGCCGGGCTCGATGACGTCATGAGCGTGAAAAAGCCGGGCACGATGCTGGTGCCGGTGGAAGAAGAAGAGACAACGCCGGCCGCCGCGACGGGCTGGCGCCGTTACAAAGTGCCAGGGCTAATTGCCGCGGGCGTGCTGGTGGGCCTGATTGCGGGCGGATTGTTGTTCAGCGGCGGCGACGATAACTCTGCGCCGGACACCGCCAGCGACGACAGCGCGCCGCGTGAACAAGCGCCTGCGCAGCCGCCAGTACAGAACACCACGACCGCGCCGGCGACCACGACGACGCAGGACGCCGCGCCGGAGCAAAACGCGCCGGTACAGGGCGCGCTGGTGGCGCAGATTTACGTGCGCATGGGCGAGGGCGAGCAGTTGTCGCTTAACGGCAAAACGCAGACCGTGACGCCTGCCGAGAACGGCTTCGCCTCGCTGCAACTGCCGACCGGCAATTATGAGCTCATCATTAAAGGTCGCGGCCAGTCCCGCAGTCAGACCATCAATGTCTCCCGTCCGGGCACCTGGCTTGTAAACCCGTAAGGATACCGGGAGGCGTTCAGGGCTGCGCTTACGCAGCTCTCCCCGCAACGCCTCCCGTCCTGACTCCGGCTTGCTCTTTCCTCTTAATGCCGGCAGGCGAATACCCGCTACAGGACAACACGTATGTACCACATCAAAATTGTCTCTATTTTCCGCGAGAACGTTCCGCCTGCGCAGTTTGAAAGGATTATGCGTCCTGACATCGCCGCGCAGTGGATAATGTCTGTGCCGGATAACACCGTGCGCACGCTGTTTTCGCGTTACGATCAGTTTCAGCCTTCGACCCGTGCGAACCCGTATCAGTCCGGGCGTGACTTACGCAAGCTGATTGCCGATGAATTCTGGCATGGCAACCTGGTGGCGATTGATGAAAGCTCGCGGCCCTGGTCGCCCACCACCGAGCTTTACTACATTAATAAGAAGGGCGAACTGGAGCCGACCCACGCGCCCCGGTCCCTGATGTTTCCGTTAGGTAGCATTATCGTTCGCTATGGCGCGATGGTGCGAGCCTATGGCACGCAGCCGCCAGCCACCGTCAGACCAACCCAGGTGGTGAAATCGAAAGCTGCAGCGGGCCCTGAGCTGGCGACGCCAGGCAAAGATATGAAGCAGACCGCCGCGCAGCTTAAAGCGATGACCAAGGCGGAACGCTGGCAGGCGCGTAAAGATCTCATCAGCAAGGGCAGCGGCAGTATCTACCCCGATGCGCAGATCGCCGCGAAGCGTCTGGCGGAGAACAATATCGCCGTCGAAAAAGCCAAGCTTGCGGAAAACGTCTACAAGACGGTCAACCCGCTGGAAACCACACCCGGCGTGCCGGAGGGCTGGAAGGATATCAGTAATGACAGCGCGGCCCTGAATAAGCTCGGCCTGAAAAGCAATATGCTGTATGACGACCCCGCCTCGCCCAATTTTCTGGCGCGCGTTTACCAGCCTGACCAGGCCGTCTTTGGCAATGACATGAACCCGACGGTGGTCTTCAGGGGCTCAAGGGAGCCAGAGTTTGCCTCGATAGGAGATAACCTCTCTTCGCTTTGGAATAAAGGCGAGCTGGCGCCGGTTAAAAACGGGGCTGACTGGTCGAACAACTTCGCACAAGGGATGGGCAAGAATTCCACCTATTACCAGAATGCGGTGTCTATTGGCGATAAGCTGGCGATGTCGGGCCAGAACGTGGATATCGCGGGTCACTCACTGGGCGGCGGCCTGGCTTCCGCCACCTCCATGGCCAGCGGCAAGCCGGGCTGGACCTTCAACGCCGCCGGTCTCAACAGCGACACCGTGGAAAAATATGGCGGCACTGTTCTGGGTAAAACGGATGATATCCAGGCCTACCGCGTTGAGGGCGAGTTGCTGACGAAAGCGCAGGAAGTGAATGTCTGGGAAGACCTTAAGTCGATGAAAGGCCTTCCCGTGCCGACCCTGCTTAAAGAAGGCGTTTCTGCGCTCAGTCCAAATGCCGCGGGGATTCCACACGATCTGCCCGGCGGCACGGGAAGCGCACTTGAACGCCATGGCATCGGGCAGGCGATTGACTGTATCGAACAGCAAAAAGACGAAGACATTGCCATCATCGGGAGCCGCCTGTGAAAAATCTCTTTTGGGGCTGCCTCGCGCTGTGTTTTACCTTCATGATTCAGGGGTGTAAGCAAGATATGGATTTAAATCCGCAGGACTACTTCAGCGGCCAGCAACTGACGCTTGCTAAAGCTATCGAAGACGGCAAGGTTGAAGACGTCGAAAAACTCGCGCCGGAAACCGACCTGAATAAACCCGGCCAGCAGGACATGACACCGTTATTCTGGGCGCTGGGAAATGCCTTAAATGATAAAAAAACACCTGACCAGTTAACGATCATTACCGTGCTGGTTAAGGCCGGAGCCGATCCGCTCCAGCCGCGTCCGCAGGGGCAAAGCAGCGCGGCTGAGTTTGTACTCAACGCTGACAGCGGTGACTGGATCAAGGCGATGCTCGACGGCGGTTTATCGCCGGACGCGAAAGATAAAACGTCCCATGAGCCCATTATTTTTGAAACCATTAAAGCCAAAAATACGGACACGCTGAAAGCCATGCTCGATGCGGGAGCCAATATCAATGTTACGGATGAACTGAACAGCTCACTGGTATTTGAGGCGTTGAATTTCCATGCTTATGACCATGTTTTACTGCTGCTGGAAAGAGGCGCCGACCCGGAAATCCGGGCCAATAATGGCTGGACGATGGGCAACCAGCTTGAGCGTTTCCTGAAGCGGGCAAAAGCGGGCAGCGACGAGTATCAAAAACTCACTGAAATAAAAGAGAAGCTCATTGAGCACGGCGGAAAATGGCCGCCCACCCCGGTTAAATAATTCCTGCACGACCTTACCCGCTGACACGCGCCTGCATAATTCCTGATTATGCAGGCGATATCATTTCTGATGCCGCGGGTTTTCTCCCTTTCTGCTTTGCCGCTACACACGCAATCGCATAAGACATTATGGAATGAAGACTATGCTCAACCGAATCACCGTTCAGCTCCCGGTCGAGGGGCTGCTTTTCTGGAAACTCTCCGGGCGCGAGGCGCTGTCGGAGCC